>JAYTQU010000139.1:0-6335 GCA_043746555.1 Pseudomonadota bacterium
ACTCATTCCAATGCAACGTTCGATGCCTTCCTTATGAGGCACTACTTACCAAGACACAATTCGCGCCGAGGTAATTGGTCTAGAGCGCCGCATGGGATCGTAATTTGCGTGCGAACGGCGCAGATGCGGGCTTCGTTACCGATCTTCAAACCGGATCTCGTGAAGTTAATTTCTCGCCATACTATCGGTCGATTATGTTTCATCGTCGTCGCGGCTTCTTTTTTAACGGGCGGCTACCAATTTAACGGACGACACCTCACATCTCGCTCACACATCGGCAAATTCCGAACCACAAGCGAGCGCTGGGAGTGACTAACAAAGCGCATGCGACTCGCTTGCGTTGACAATAAGCGCATTTTTGTTCGTCACCCGCCGTAACCATTGCGATTCACTGCAGAATGATGATGCCCCGGCACGCCGAAACGCATCGGGGCACACATTGCTTTACGCGCTTTACTCGCCAAAGCGATAACGCAACTCCAAGCCGAACATACGAGGGTCGCCATAAATAAGCGTCGTTGACGTAATCGACGGTGTAACCACCGCGCCGCCGGCCGCGTAGGTTTTATCGAGCGCATTGCGGACGTAGAGACTGAGATCAATGGGTTGGCCGGCGACACTATATCCAGTCGGCACGCAGATTGAGCAAGCCGAAACTCGGTTGAATGCCATTGATGTCAAGCGGCCGTTCCACATACCAAACTTGATCGCTCCAAAAGTAATTGGCGTTGAACGCCAACTCGCCATGCGATTGCATCGGAACGGTGTATCGTACGCCACCGCCAAGCGTCGATTTCGGCGTGTACGAGAATCGATTGGTCACTGGATTCGCGCCAAGTAGCGGTACGAAGATTGTGGGCGCCTCAAACTTGTCGTAGCGTGCGTCCGTGTAGCTACCGTTGAGTGTGAAGCGCAATTGTTCGGTTGGCGCGATCATGACCTCCAGCTCCGCGCCGGAGATGGTCGCTTCCGCTGCATTCAAGATCATGGTCGAAGGATCGTTGGCGGGATTGTTGTCGCCGTCCATGTTCGCGGTCAGTGTGATGCTGCGCTGAATTCCCTCGTGCTTGCCTGTGTATGCGGCCAGATTGGTGCGCCCGCGCCAATCTCCAACGCGCCAATCGCTCTTGATACCAAGCTCAAAGTCGGTCAGCTTTTCCGGTCCATAGTTTTGATACACGGCAAAGACCGGCGCAAATTGCGGCGAATTAAAGCCGGCCGAACGATAACCGCGTCGAGTCGTTGCGTAGAGGAGCAGATCATCGATGGGCTTGTTATTTAAACCTACCGTCCAAGTTGGAGCGGTCGATTGCGCATTCCCGGGTGTCCCACCCGACGGGATGCAGTCTTGCTCGGAAACCGGCGGCGCTGTCTCCACCGAACGGACGGCGCAAGTACTGCCTTCGTCCCAGGTATAGCGATAACCCAGATCGAACTTGAGCCCCTGCAACAGGGAGCTTAAGTCATAGCCAATCTGGCCGAACGCTGCTTTGCTTTTGGTGCTGCGAAAATCCTCAGCCAAGCGCGTCACAACGCCTGGATGAACAAACGCTCGCTGCGCGGTTCCGTTGATGCCGGTAGGGCGCTCGTCTAAATAGAATCCACCGACAATCCAGTCGAGCTGATCACCGAACGCTTTACCGAAGAATTGCAACTCATCGGTATATTGACGCTTGTCGATCAAGCGATAGACGTGAAACAGACTGAGCGGCGATCCATCCGAGTCGTTGAGTACGTCGATAAATGTGGAGCGCACGCCGAATATGTTCTTAATAGTAACCGGCCCGGTCTCGACGGCGGTCGTATTGGTAATTCCCCAAATGGTGCGCTTTGAACTCGGGATTCATTGCTATTGGTGCGATACGAAGGCATGAGCTATAAAGCTGTGGCGAATCAATTTGGAATTTCCGTCAGTGCTGTGGAGAAGCATGTCATGAAGGCGATGATGCATCTGACTACGCGCATGCAGGAGTCACCATGAGGACTACCGAACTCGCACGTGCCGCTGCAGCAAACTGGTTTGCGACGCAATTGCGGGACGATTGGTCATCGTCCGATCGCCAAAGATTCGAAGACTGGTTAGCAAGTGGCGACGAACAGCGGAACGCTTGGCTGCAAATGCAATCGACGTGGCAAACATTATCGGACGTGGGCGCTGCCGCGTCAGTCCAAGCTCTCAGGCGGCGAGCGATCGAGCGCAAGAGACTTCATATTGGACACATGCGTTCTTGGGGCATGGGGTTGGCGGCGACAATGGTACTCAGTCTGACGGTTCTTTTGTCGTACTGGACGACACGATCGTCGAAACCGTCGTCAGCGGAGGCGTCTTTGCAGATGACGCTCCCACAATTCAAAACCGCGATCGGCGAACAACAAACATTTCAATTGGAAGATGGTTCGCAGGTGCTTCTGAATACTGCGAGTGAAGTGCGCGTTAGCGAGTGGGTCAGGTCGCGTCGTCTTGTGCTGGAACGCGGCGAGGCTTATTTCATCGTGGCCAAGAATGCGCGTAAACCGTTTATTGTTATCGTGGATGGCGCATCGATCACCGCCACCGGGACTCAGTTCGCCGTACGTCGCGACCCAGATCGCGTAACGGTGATTTTGACCGAAGGTCGCGTACGTCTATCGGATTCTCCCAACGCCGTCGACCTCGATGCCGGCCACGAGGCGATACTGACTCAAGGTGCGCGATGGCAGATCCGCAAGAGCGACGTAGCCAAGGCCACCAGTTGGCGAACCGGACGTTTGACATTCGACAATCAACCTCTTGCAACCGTGGTTACCGAGTTGAATCGTTACACCATCACCCAGCTGCGATTAGTAGATGCGAAGCTGCTGTCAGTGCCGATGAGCGGCGTATTTCGCGTAGGCGATGCGGCGAATTTCGCCAACGCGTTACAGACATACGGACTGGTTCGCATCGTGTCGACGAATGACCACACTATAGAATTGGCGGCGCAATGAAACAGTTATGCGGCGGCATCATTGCCGGACTTAGTTTGCTCACGCTTAATGCCGCGACAGCTCGTGAACTCACGGCAAATGAGCGCGGCGATATCATCGCAGCGGTCGACTCCAATGCCCAGGAAATGATCACCACGGCAAAACAGATTTGGGAATGGGCTGAAGTGGGTTTTCGCGAAACGCAAAGCTCTCAAGCACTGCAACAACAATTACAGAGAGCACAGTTCACGATACGCACGGGGGTAGCCGACATGCCCACCGCGTTCGTGGCGAGCTTTCGTCATGCCGACGGCAACAAGCCCGGTCCTGTCATAGGTATACTGGCGGAATTTGATGCGTTACCCGGTCAATCCCAGGCGGTGTCGGCGGTGCGCGCACCGTTTGTTGGTCAAACGGCGGGACACGCGTGCGGACACAATTTGCTCGGAGCAGGCGCCGTTGGTGCCGCGCTCGCGCTGAAACAGTGGATGTTGCATGAGAACATCAACGGCGAAATTCGCGTCTACGGCGCGCCCGCAGAAGAAGGCGGATCCGGCAAGGTCTACATGGTACGCGCGGGATTGTTCAACGATGTCGACGTGGTCTTACACTGGCATCCGAATGACGCCAACTCTGCTAGCCAGTCGCGCACGCTCGCCAATATGAGTGGTAAGTTTCGTTTCCACGGGATTGCCGCCCATGCAGCGCGCGCACCGGAGAAAGGCCGTTCAGTCCTAGAAGCAGTAGAAGCTTTGGACTTCATGGTCAACGCGATGCGCCAACATATACCACAGGACGCGCGAATTCACTACATCATCACCAACGGTGGCGCATCGCCGAACGTGGTGCCTGATTTTGCTGAAGTCTACTACTACGTGCGCCACGTGGATCCGCGCGTCGTACGTGACATCATGGAGCGTGTGCAGCTGGCCGCGAAAGGCGCCGCGCTGGGCACGGGCACCACAGTTGACTTTGAGCTGACGGGTGCTGTGTATAGTCTTCTGCCGAACAATACACTGGGCAAATTAGTGGACAAGGAATTGCACAACGCACCGGGCATCGTTCTCGACGACAGCGCCAAGCGATTGGCAGTGCAATTGTTAAGCTCACTTTCTCCCAACGATAAGAACACATCCGTCGAGAAAGATCTCGCCGCCGTACAAACAATTGAGCCTTACGCCTTTGATAGTCTTGACTACGTGTCCACCGATGTCGGAGACGTCAGTTGGGTGGTGCCAACCGCCGGCATTCGAACGGCGACTTGGGTACATGGCACTCCCGCACATAGTTGGCAAGCGACCGCCGCCAGCGGCGCCGCACTTGGTTTCCAAGGAATGCTGATGGCCGCAAAAGCTCTAGCCCTCTCCGGTGCCGCCTTGTTTCGCAATCCTCAACTTATACAGAAGGCTCGCGACGAATTTAGCGCCCGACGCGGCGATAAGTTCAACTATGAGGCCTTGCTCGGCGATCGTCCGCCAGCGTTGGACTATCGCACTCGATAGTACGATCCGCGTTTATCCGTATCTCATTGGTCATGCATGAGCATCACGGTATTGAGGAGCGCCTCCTTACCCGGAAGTCGTTGTAGAAGAACAGTCGATAGTGAACTCGCATGTGCAAAGTATCGGCACTTGTATGCTGAGTTCACTGATTGATACGGCTTCTCATTTCAGCGTGTCGCCATGCGGCACAGTTGATGAGTACGGACACCGAAACGCTTTGGCCCTTGACGTTGGCGGAGACCGCATCGCAGGAGTCCGCTTCGCTGTATCTGTTGTTACGGTTGAGAGCGGCCAATGCGGCTGCTGACCACAACTGACTGAATTCAAGCTCAAGTACGGCCCGAATATGCCGATAGGGAGGCCCATTGGAGAGCCGATTGTGAATGAATGAGGTTTGACGGCTGGCCTCCACATCGGTCGTTGCAAAAAGGCAGGTAAAATTAGCAATGGTTAGCCTCAGAGATCTTGCGCTGGGAAAAAAGCTGGTGATCATCGTGATCGCCATGCTTCTCCCGTCTGTCTGGCTGTTATTCAAGGCGGTATCGTTGCAGCAAGAGACCATTGTCAGCGCCGAATTGAAATTGCAGGGTCTTAACTACATGCACGCGATTTGGAAGCTGTCCGGGCTATTGGCGGATCATCGCGCAATGGGGATGCGCTTGGTTTCGAAAGATCCCGCCGACGCGGCGTTCGTCGAGAACAATGTTGCCGATGTCGATGCGGCCGTTGCCGCCGTCGATCAACTCGAAATGCTAGTCGATTCGTCGCTGCGTATTGGCGCCGATTGGCAAGCCGCTCGCAAGGAATGGCTGGTACTCAAGAATCGACAAAGCGGATTGGACACAACGCAGTTTTATCGAAGACACAGTTCGCTGCTTGAGACACTGGACAAATTCAACGACCGACTTGCAACCGGATCGACATTGCTGTTCGAATCCGACGAATCAGCGCACTTTCTAATCGACGTTATCGTCACACAGATTCCGCGCGTGCAGAACGATTTGTTTGCCTTGCGGAAAGGAGTCGCGACGGGCGCGGGCGCCGCGAACGTCATCAATGCGGCGCGCAACGATTTGGCGGCCAAAGTGGGCATTGTGAGGGCCAACGCAAAATTCATTCAATCCGCGGTTGCACGAATTGCTCGACTGAAACCAACGGAAGTCGCGTCGATGCGCGCTGCCGTGACGAATCACGTAACAGCCGCCGAAACGTACGCTACAACAGTCGACGAAGGCATGGTCTTGAGTGACAAGAGAGCGGACATCTTGAGTCGGGCAATTCTGGAAGCCGGCGTCGCGTTCAAAACATCGAGCGAACTGCAAGATGTGCTGACCCCCATCCTGCGAACCGATTTGGAAGCGCGTCGATCGTCGGCGGTTTGGGCACGCAATGCCACGATCGTTGGATACTTGAGTTTAATTGGACTCACACTGGCATTCGCGCGCATGCTGAGGCGAAAGATCGGCAGCAGCGCAGTGACGATGGTCATGTCGATGGAGCGCATGGCCAATGGCGAAATCGGCCATCGATTACCGCCAAGCGGGCAGGATGAATTCGGACGGGCATTGGCTGCGGTGAATCGCCTGGATAGTAAGCTGACCGAGGTCGTCGCCTCGATTTGTAAGACAGCGGGCGTCGTCGGTACGGAAGCGAAGGAATTGTCGGTCGGCAACGAAGAGTTAAGCAGCCGCACTCAAGCACAAGCATCCGCGCTTGAACAAACGGCGTCGAGCATGGAACAAATGACCGCCACGGTAAAACAAAATGCCGATAACGCGCGTCAAGCAAATCAATTGGCGACCGGAGTTCGAGATCAGGCGGAGCGAGGCAGCGCTGTTGTCTATCGCGCCGCCGATGCGATGAGCCAAATCAACATGTCGAGCGCGA
>JAYTQU010000140.1:0-14794 GCA_043746555.1 Pseudomonadota bacterium
CGCCGGAAGGTCATGCAACAGGGTGGTCACGCGCGGGTCCGTTAAGAAATTAAACAAAGCGGAAAGAATACGTGAAATGGACGAAATGGGACAGTTGCCCTTTGGTTTTAGTGTGAACGCTGTCGCAAGCCCGTACACTACTCTTGGGTTGCGACTAACGGTTGATTTCGACAGGGCGCGCGGAAGAATGTGATGCGGTTACGCCTGCGCCAGCGCAGCCGATGAGATCATCGCCTATCGTATTGAGAATTACAGAAGTTGAATTGGCTCTATGAAAGTCGTGTTATTTTGCGGTGGATTGGGCACGCGCCTGCGTGAACATTCCGATACCGTGCCGAAACCGCTCGTTAATGTGGGCGTGCGGCCGATCATTTGGCACTTGATGCGGTATTACGCGCATTTTGGGCACAAAGATTTCATTCTGTGCTTGGGATATCGCGGCGATATGATTCGCGACTACTTCCTCAACTACAACGAATGTCTGTCGAACGATTTTACGTTGTCGGATGGCGGTCGTCGTATCGATCTTCACACCAAGGATATCGACGATTGGCGTATTACATTTGTCGACACGGGGCTTCATTCCAACATTGCCGAGCGATTAGTAAAGGTACGCAAGTATCTTGCCGACGAACCGTATTTTCTGGCGAACTACTCCGATGGTCTTGCCGATATTCCCATCGATCGCGTGATTGACGATTTTCATAAGAAGAACGCAGTTGCGTCGTTCGTCGCGATTAACGGATGGCATAGCTTTCATACCGTCGATGCAACGCCGGACGGTTACGCAACGCGCATGGGCGCGGTGCAGGCCGGTGAGTTTCGCATCAACGGCGGTTACTTCGTACTGCGTCAGGAAGTATTCGACTACATTCGCCCCGGAGAGGAAATGGTGGAAGAGCCGTTTGCGCGTTTGATCGAGCAGCGGCGGCTCGCGGTGTATCGACACGATGGCTTTTGGCGCGCGATGGACACTTTCAAAGACAAGATCACTTTCGATCGCATGGAAGCCACCGGCGATTGCCCGTGGATGATCTGGAAGCAATGAGGCTGTCGTGCTTAGTTTGATTCCGAGTCTAAAGCGCACCGAGCGTTTGGAAATTCTCTGCGTCGGCGCGCATTGCGACGACATCGATATCGGTTGCGGCGCGACGTTGCTGATGCTGCAGCGGCGCTATCCGTGCTTCATTCATTGGGTCATTCTGTCGTCCACACCAGAACGTCGCGCCGAAGCGGAGCGAGCCATGCACGCGTTTGTGAACAAGAAATCGCGCGGACACTTGCGCATCGGCGATTTACCGGACGGTCATTTGCCGAATCACTTGTCGGAAGGAAAAGCCACGCTGCAAGCGATGCGAAAAATCACAAAGCCACACTTGGTATTTACCACGCGCGAGTCCGATCGACATCAAGATCATCGGCTCACTAATGAAGTGACGTGGCAGACCTTTCGGGATCATATGATTTTCGAATATGAAATTCCAAAATACGACGGCGATTTGACGACGCCGAATGTTTACGTACCGGTCTCGATGCGCGTCGCCGCGCAAAAAGCCGCGAAACTGTTGCGGCTGTACGCC
This sequence comes from Pseudomonadota bacterium, assembly GCA_043746555.1. GTDB lineage: Bacteria > Pseudomonadota > Gammaproteobacteria > Steroidobacterales > Steroidobacteraceae > CAZQYC01. The sequence continues at coordinate 1,581 of JAYTQU010000140.1, forward strand.
TCACAGCGCGACAAGCATTGGTTTAGCGCCGCGACATTCGAATCGCTGTTGAGATTGCGTGGAATTGAATGCCGCGCACAAAGCGGTTTAGCCGAGGCGTTTCATTGTCGGAAGATGACATTCGGCGCCGTTAGCGGGAGGTCAACGCAATGACTCCGGAATTTTGGCGCGGTAAGAAAGTCTTTCTCACCGGGCACACGGGGTTCAAAGGAAGCTGGTTAAGTCTTTGGCTTGCGCGACTTGGCGCCGAGGTACGCGGGTTTGCATTGCCGCCGCCGACGCAGCCGAGTCTATTTGCGTTGGCGAAAATCGATGCAGTCGTCACCTCATCGATCGGCGATATTAGAGACCAAACTAAAATTGCCGACGAGCTTATCGCGTTTGCGCCAGACATCGTCTTGCATCTCGCTGCGCAGTCGGTAGTGTTGCGGTCGTACGAAGATCCTCTCGAAACCTACGCGACCAATGTGATGGGCACGGCGAATGTGTTGAACGCCGTTCGCAGTCTGACTAAGCGTTGCGCAGTGGTTAACGTCACGACCGATAAGGTCTACGAAAATCTCGCGTGGGTTTGGGGCTATCGCGAAACCGACCGTCTCGGCGGTCGCGATCCTTACTCGAATAGCAAAGCGTGCGCCGAACTTGTCGCTCGTTCTTTTCGAGAATCATTTTTCTCGAATCAGAATGGACAGATCGGACTCGCGAGCGCGCGTGCCGGCAATGTGATCGGCGGCGGCGATTGGACACCGCGACAACTCATTCCCGAGACGATTGCAGCGTTGTCGCAAGGTCGTGCGGTGGTGTTGCGACATCCCGAAGCGATTCGTCCGTGGCAACACGTGCTTGATTGCTTGTCGGGTTATCTCTCGCTTGCAGAAGCACTTTACAACGACACGCGGCGATTCGCCGATGATTGGAATTTCGGACCGGCGGATGCCGACATGCAGCCTGTGTCGTATGTTGTCGAATCGTTAGCGAAACATTGGCATGTCGCGCGATCTTGGGAACGCGACCCTGGAACGCACCCTCATGAAGAGATGGAGTTGCGGTTGAATTCTCAAAAAGCCGCACGTGAATTGCGCTGGAGTCCCGTTCTCACGCTGGATTCCGCGCTCGAGTGGACGGCAAATTGGTTCAAGTCCAGCGCAAACGGATCGAATGTGCGCGAATTGTGCGAAGAGCAAATTGAGAGCTACCTTGAAAAGGCGCAATCCAAGAATTAATCGGACTAGATCCGTTTGCCGAAAGCATCGATCGACACTAAGCGGGGAGCCCGGCTAGAACTGAAATTCAATTAGCGTTCTTGCTCTGGGATCCTGAAAGATGAAATAGGAACCCATGATGGTCACCAACATCAAATGACGCCAAAGCAGTCGGCGCCATTCGGATCCTACTAACGCACCCACTAGCACCGTTGCGTTTCGTTGCAACAATTCAATTATCCAAAGCCCGCCAACCAGACACCAGAGCGCAGATTCCTTTAGAACTTCCGGTCGAAGAACTTCGCTGACTCCGCTTCGTGCAAGCAAATGGGAGACGACGTACCAAGCTTGGTTTGGCGAATCGGCGCGGAACAAGATCCAGCCCAAACAGATAATGACAAACATCACCCAAATGCTAAACCAGTAGCCACCAGTGGCTATTAGTGACCGTTCCCTCCGTTCGTTAGTTTCCGCCGCTGCTTCCTTAGTTCCATGCCGATCAGTGACGACAAGATACAGAGCAATGACGAGTCCCCAATAAATTCCGAACATCACAAACGTAATGTTGGCTCCCTGCCATAGACCGATAAGCGACATTGAAATCAAGTACGCGATGTATTTGGCGGCGCGCCCGTCGTTGCGAACAAATCGTTGTTCGAACGGCGCGCGCACATAGTCGTCAAACCATTGCATCAGTGTGATCTGCCATCGCGCCCAGAATTGCAGCGGATTCCGAGAGAAGTACGGGTGGCGGAAATTGGTAGATAGCTCGACACCGAGCATGCGGGCAAGTCCGCGCGCCAGGTCCACATATCCCGACAACTCGCAGTAGATCTGGACTGCGAAAAAGATACTCGCTGTCAACAATACGCCGCCGGAAAAATCGCTCGGTTGCGTATAAACAGCGTTGACGTAGGAGGCTAAATTATCGGCGATGAATACCTTCTTGAACAAACCCCAGATGGCGAGTTGGAGGCCGTCTTCAAAACTCTCTCGGCGCCATTTCCGCAACGATTGCAGTTGCGGTAGTTGTCGGCTCGCGCGCTCGATCGGCCCGGCGACAAGCTGCGGGAAAAACGCAACAAACAGAGCGTGATCGAGCGGATTGCGAGTGGCGGGCTGCTTGCGCCGATAGACATCCAACACGTAGCCCATGCTCTGCAGTGTGTAGAAAGAAATTCCGGCGGGGACCGCTATCCGCAGAATCTCAGCGTGCGGCTGCAGTCCGAATTCACGTAGTAACGCCGTCGTCTCGGCGATAAAGAATCCGAAGTACTTCGCGATTGCGAGAAGCGAAAGATTGATGACAATGCTGATAGCTAAAATCATCCGCCGACGTGGTTGTACATCCGACTTGGCGATGAGCAAAGCAGCGTAATAATCGATGGCCGTGGTTGCGAGAAGCAACGCGAGAAACTTCCAGCTCCACGCGCCATAAAATACGTAACTGGCAACGAGGAGTAGGAGGTTTTGTCGACTGGCCGATTTTACCGACCAGTACAAACAGAACGTGATCGCAAAAAACGCCACAAAAATAGCGGAATCAAATTGCACTTTCATTTTCTCCCGTTCTGCGTACGACTGCGGCGTTATGGGAGTGCGGTCTGGGAAGCGATCTCATCAGCGGTCTTCCGATGCTGAGTCTGCTGAATGGCGGTGGACCAGTGTCTTCAATTGGGCGGTCACAAAAGCACCGACAATGGCCGTTCCCTTTGCATTGAGATGGTTGTCGCTGCGTAGAGTGTACAAACCCTGGCGGTCGGAAATTGGCCGGATCGCATCGACGGCGTCGATTACCGAAATTCCCGAGCGCTCGATTGCGGTGGCCAAATGGTCATGTCGAAGTGCTTCGTCAAGCTCGCCCGCCACCGCTTCGGCGTAGAGCGGTTCGATGACTACGACAAAAGTTCCGCCCCATCGTTCGACGGTTTGCTTCGCAAGATCGAGACACGCTAAGAATGGCGCGAGGTCCGGAGCATGCCGTTGCGCGATGGGAAACCGATCGACTTTCATCCGGTGTCGCAAATTATAGAGATAGGGAATTCCATCGAATCGATTACTGTCGGCGCGGTTACTTACCACCTTGCTCTTACGATCGAATTCAAACTGCGCAGACACCGCAAGTTCACGCCAGGTACGGTCAATCAATTCCTGGCGAGTCGCCAGATGTTGTGAATACGTTGGCCGCATATATTGGCTGAGTATCGGATCTGCAAATTCCTCATGCGTGTCGACCATCAAAGCATTAACGATCCAAATAACCACGGGCGGCTTCAACGGCTCGACGTATTCGCGAAACGTGGCTAGCGAACTCAGTACGCCGCTGCCCGCCATACCGAAATTCGCAATTCGCGGGAAGCTCGAACGCAATACGGCGACGAAGCTTTTGTCCGGCGGTACGCAATGTCCAAGTGCAAATGACGAACCTAGAACCGCTGCGTCGATCCGTTTGCTCAACAAGAGACCGCGTGGGTTGTTTAGCCCGAACTCATCGGTCGCGAACAACACGTACTCGCCCCCTTCGTTGCATTCCACAATCTGTGTATTGCTCGCATGCGAGAGCGGGAAAAAATTCTCTGGGAGCTGCTGACGGACCCCGGAGAGTCTGGGCCATTCGCGAGAGATTCCAGGTAACACGTCCGTGCCCTTGCTCTGGAGCGCGGCGACGACCTGCGACTTTGTGCGGGTATCGAACGGTAGACCGAGTCGGTGCGCAAACATTGCACGCGTGAGTTGCGAGTCCGCCCGGTCCGGAGCCCAATACGCGACCAGTGTCTCCACTGCCAACAGCGATACCCCCAAAAAAAACATTTCTCGTACAATCCGCCGCACGGAATTGTCGTCGAACCGAAGGGCGACATAAGCGGCGAAGGCCGCAACTAACAACGGGACGCCCACCAGTAGGGCGGCGGCCGAGCTGCTGAACTGCACCAGACGTTGTGTGACGACATGTGCAGACCACGCAAGGCAGATTGCTGCGGTCCCGAAGAGTGCGATTCGGGAGGCGAGCGCAAGACGCGAAACGAGTTTAGAAAAAATCATAAGTTCGATCGATCAAACCAATCCAAAAGCCTATCACTATAGAGATTGCCGGCGCACCAACAGATGTTGGCTAACGTGCTAACTGTCACATACTCCTGTGTATCTTTGAAGTTATTGTTTAACATGGCGACCTACAACGTATCAATTCGAGCAGGCGGGCCCAACGTGCACTTCGGTTCAAACCTTTTCCGGACGATATTCCATGCTAGTTGACGGGCGATCTGTCCCGGCAGGCAGCGAATTCACGACTGATTTGTGCATCATCGGGGCGGGTGCCGCCGGAATCACGCTGGCGCGCGAGCTCGCGGATGCGCCTTTTGAGATCACTTTGTTGGAGAGCGGTGGATTCGATCTCGATCCGCAAACTCAAGCCCTCACAGACGGCAAGATCGTCGGTATGCCGTACCGAGCCCTGCCTTCAACTCGTCTACGTTGCTTTGGTGGCACAACTCAGCACTGGGGCGGATGGTGTCGCGCGTTCGACGATATCGACTTTTCCGAGCGCGAGTGGGTACCTCACAGCGGCTGGCCGATTACGCGCGCAGACCTGGTCGACTACTATGTCCGCGCGCAAGAAATCTGTCAGCTCGGTCCGTTCGCTTACGATCCGAGCGACTGGGACATTAGCGATACGCCGGCATTGAAACTGGCGAGCGGTAACGTTAAATCGCGTGTTATCCAGTTTAGCCCGCCGACCCGTTTCGGTCTTCGCTATCGGGATGCCATTTTGCACGCGAAGAATAACAAGCTGTACCTGTACTCGAACGTAGTCAGAATTGAACCTAGCAAAAACGGCAAACAGATTCTGCGGCTAGATTTGAAGACTTTGAGTGGTAATACGTTTTCGGTGCGCGCTAAGCAGTATGTGCTAGCAACCGGTGGAATCGAGAATCCGCGAATGTTACTTGCGGCCAACGACGTGATCCGCACCGGTATCGGTAACGATAACGATTTGGTGGGTCGCTACTTTTCGGATCACATGCAGCTCGATACGGGTGGATTGTTTCCATTGCGATCGGATATTTCGTTTGACTTCTATGAATTGGAATCGCGGGAAAAACTTCATAAGCCGATACGATCGAATGGTCGGGCGACACCGATAATGGGATATCTGACCCTGACTGAGGATGCACAGCGGAGCGCTCGCACGCTTAATTATAGTGGCAATCTAGAGCGCTCCTATTGGTCGGATTATTTCATGCACACGGCGAAACTGCACAAGAATGCGGAAACGCGCTTGCAAGAATTTACCGATGGCCTGACGACGATATGGAGCAACATGCAGGAGGCGGCGGATATTGCGTTTACAGACCGGTCGCTGTCGGTCACTCGTAACTTCTATAAAATTACGACCACTCAAGAGCAGGCGCCCAACCCCAACAGCCGAGTGCTGCTGTCCTCTGAGATGGATAGTCTTGGAATGCCGATTGTAAAACTCGATTGGCAACTCACGGATCTCGACAAGCACACCATTAAGACCGCGATGAAGCTTATTGCGAGTGCCGTCAGCAAAGCCGGCATTGCTCGGCTGCACGTGCCGCTGCGATTGGAAGTGGACGATTGGCCGGCGTACATGGGTATCAGCGCACACCATTCCGGTACCACGCGCATGCACGCAAATCCGAAGCTCGGGGTGGTGGATGCCAATTGCCAGGTGCACGGAATCTCCAATCTGTATGTTCTAGGGTCATCGGTATTCCCGACTAACAGTCATGGAAACCCTACATTGACGATCGTTGCACTGAGTCTGCGACTCGCCGATTTGCTGCGAACGCGATTCCAATGAAGGACACCATCATGGGCAGTCAATACATGGCCAATCCAGGCATGGGCAATCACGGCGAATGTGACGATTCGGGCAACTGTCGCGACGATAATAATTACCGCTTGAATCGGCGTGACGCGCTTGGATTACTCGGCGTTCTTATCGCTGGTCTGGCGCTGCCCCGAAGTGGCAAAGCGACATTCGAAGACAACGCGTGCGATGCCGATGGATTTGCCAAGCGAATTGCCGCGCTTCTCGGGTTCGACGTTTCAGTCAGCGATGCTCGATCCGCGTCGGCGCGCGTCAACGCAGAATTGTTGAGCGACATTCTGCAGCTTGACGTCACGAAACCCGAGACCATCGGCATGTCGGACGCGCGGCTTAAACAGCGCATCGTCGGCCAAATGACCGTTGATTATTCACACGAGAAGGTTGTCAACATAGGCGGTTGGTGGATCTCGCTCACTGAAGCCAAATGTCTCCAGTTCGTGGCGAGCATGAACGGGTCTCACGCTTTTTATCAAAATGGAGTCGTCGATGAGTATGCAGTCGGTTAAACGAGTTGTCCGCAATATACTCAATAACACCGACATCGGGTCGCGGTGGCTGTGGAATCGCGCCAACGATGCGCGCTCACCCATCGGTCGACCATCTGCGCCATGGTGCAACGCCGTTCTAATGTCGAAAGCCGATGCGGACGCCGCGGTCGAACAACTGACTCGTCTTCGTTTACCCGCGATGCAAGACCATCCGAAAAATTGGGATAGTCTCGCCGCACTCGATCTCGTTTTGAACAAAACGGATCGCAACGCACGCATTCTCGATGCAGGCAGCGAAACATACTCGATGATCTTACCGTGGCTCACGATGTACGGTTACCGAAATCTACGCGGTTGCAATCTCGTTTTCGATAAGCCGAGCCGTATGGGACCGATTCGCTACGAACATGGAGACATCACCGCAACCGCTTATGCGGATGCGACGTTCGATGCGGTCACATGCCTCAGCGTCGTCGAGCACGGCGTCAACATGGAAGCCTATTTCCGCGAAATGGCGCGCATCGTTAAACCAAACGGTCTCCTAGTCACATCCACGGACTATTTCGAGACTCCAGTGGAAACCTTCGGTCGCCGTGCCTATGGCGTGCCCATTCGCATATTCGATCGCGCGGCAATTCTCGACGCTTTGGCGACCGCAAAGCGCCATGGATTTGAGCTACTGTCGCCAATCGATCTGACGTCGCGTGAAAAAGTGGTCCACTGGGCGCAGCATGACCTGTCTTACACTTTCGTTATTTTTTCGATGATTCGCCGCCCGACATAAAGTCCTCACGCCTGTAGATTCGTTTGGAATCTAAACCGCAAATGAAGCGATATCGGAATGCGCCGTGACTCAATCTTTTTCATGTTCGCAGCGGCGAATGTCGTTATCTAAAGCATGAGTTCTACAATGGCGACGTGGCCGAGATTGATGGCGTTTCCAAAAAGTCGGATTGCCTACAACGAATGTTTGTATGCGGCCGCCGCCGAGCTTGGCATAAATGTTACTGAAGGCATTTGGGCCGGTCGCTGGCTGCTTTCGAACGTGAAAGCCGGTGACATCATACACATTCACTGGCCGTCGTTTCTCTACTACGATGCCAGTTCTTCATTTAATACTTTTCGCGACGTAACAAAATTCTTTTTGTTGTATTCGATCATTCGAGCTCGCGGTGGAAGAATAATCTGGACCGCGCATAACCTGTATCCGCACGAAGGCGGACGCGGCAAGTTGAGCCATCGCACGGTGCGGCGCTTCGTAACTCGCAACGCCGACGTTATTTTCGCCCATGGCCCTTCCGCAAGAGCCATTCTGAAATCGGAATTCCATATTGCGGATGAAAAAATTGTCGAGGTTCCGCATGGCAATTGGATCGGTTACCACCCACACACAACGACCAAAGCCGAAGCGCGGAGAGCTTTGGGGATTTCGCAAAGTGCATATGTGTATTGCATTGTCGGCGCATGCCAGCCTTACAAGAATTTGGAAGCGCTAATCGATTCGTTTGGACGCATTGATGGCGATTGCTTTCTTTTGATTGCGGGACAATTTCAATCCAAGAAATACAAAGCGCGAATCGAGCGGCTAGTTGCACAGCAACCGCCGATGCGCGTCCGCATGGAGGCGCGCTTCATTGACAACGATGAGATCCAGAATTATGTAGTAGCCGGCGATGCATTCGTGTTGCCGTACACGGATATCCTTACATCGGGATCGGCTATGCTCGGTCTGAGTTTCGGCATCCCCGTGATCACGCCAAATATCGGCAGCATGAAGGATGTCATAACTAAACAAAGCGGTTTGTTGTACGACCCTACAGTAGCGAATGGTTTACTTCAGGCGATGCAACAAATTCGGCAACGCCAATTCTCGACGGCGACAATCATGGCGCACGCGCGCAGCTTCGACTGGATGGATTCGGCGCGGGCGCTACTCGCGCTGTTGCGCGCTTAGCCGATACGATTGAACCGCGAACGTATGAAGCCGATCGCGCTGCGATAACGCAGCCATATCTTGTTCGCGATCGTCGCTTCAGCGGAATCGGGTTTGCCGGACAACCACCATAGCAAGCTCACCGAACCGACGTAGAGAACCACGCCGCTCGCAATCGCGATAACCATCGCCGACACCAATTCAGACACCGAGCTGGTTGAAGGCGTCAATGACGAATAACGATCGACAATCAGAAACATCAGGGTCGACGCCGATAGAGGTCGCCATATCGCACCGATAAATCGTCGCGTAGGTAACTTCAGAATTCTTAGAATGACTGCAACAGCGATCGGCATCATAATCACCGCAGTCGAAAGATACGCGTACGCCGCGCCGGCTAGACCGCGCGTTTCAACCAACACAATCATCAACGTAATCAAGATAGCGACAAACGCGCCATTGAGCATCGAAAACACATTACCGCGTCCGAGCGCCAGGCATACCGCATACGCATTACTCTGCATCACTTGAGACATGCCGAAGAACGCCAGCACTTGCAGAACGGGAATCGCGCCGAGCCAATTTTGTCCCAACGCCAACGGCACTATTAAGCTCGCGGTCGCCGCAACTCCGGCAACAGCCGGAATCGCGAGCAAACAAATCATCGACATCACCGATAAATATTCTCGTTGCAGTGCCGGAATATCGCCGGCGATCTTCACGTACGCGGGATAAACAGCGCGGTTGATCGGCGCCACCAACTCGGTGCTCGGCATGTTCGCCAATTCGTACGACACGCTAAAAATGCCGAGCGCGCTGGCGCCGGCGATGCGGCCGATCACAAAGTCGGAGGACCGATCGCGCAGAAATTGCAGCGCGTTGAGCAGCAGCAACCATTTTGAGAAATGCAATAGATCTTGCGCGGCGCTTAAATCGAGGCGCGGACGATAAGGATGAAATCGATAGCTGAGCAACAAATCGACGGCCCGACCCAACACCATACCCGCGACCAGCGCCCAATAATTTTGCAAGACGAACGCCAACGTAATGGTGACTGGAACCGTTGCCAGACGCTTGCTCAACAGAAAACGAAATTCCTTGTGAAACTCCATGTCCTTGCGAAACGCCACGGTGCCGACGTTTTGAAAACCTTGCAGTAGCGATCCGCCCGCCAACGCGCAGATCACATAGACGAGCGCGGGCTGGCCATAAAACCTCGCAATCGGCACCGACAATGCCAGCATCAATACGCTCAGCGTACAGCCGAGGATCACACTGAAAGTCCACGCGGTGTCGTAGTGAGCGCGCGTCGTATTCGACCTTTGAATGAGCGCCATGTCGAAGCCAAAAGCGCCAATCAATTCCAGCATGGCGATGAACGACGTCGCCATCGCAACGATTCCGAAATTGCTGGGCGTCAACAAACGCGCCAAGACTAGCGTACTGAGAAACCCGATGCCGCGATCAAGGAGCTTAAACAGCACCATCCATGCCGCGCCTCGCGCCATTTGACTGCGTAACTCTTGCTGCATTGCTTCTGCTTCAACCTTCTGCGCGTCATGGGCCGACGCGGTCATCTAAAAGAAACCAAAATGCGACTTAATAGCCGAGAGACGTTACCAGAAAGCGAACCTAAACGAAGCAATGTTTCGCTTAATCTTGGCGAGACGGCTATCTCAACGGCGTAACTTCTCCGGGGTTTCCGGCCAATTGAAATTCCCACGCCAAACAAATTCGGCAGTAGCGCACTGTCGCGCGTTGACATCCGTTACGTTACGCATTACGGTGCATCGATGATTCGGTCGATACGCCACAAGGGACTCAAGCGGCTTTACGAAGACGACGATTCTCGCGGCGTAGCGGCTCAGCATGTTGTCAAATTGCGTGACATCTTGGCTCGCCTTGAGGTGTCACGAGCCGCGACCGACATGGAGATACCGGGCTTTCGGTTGCATCCGCTCAAAGGCGATTTCAAGGGCTGGTGGGCGGTAACAGTTCGCGCTAATTGGCGCGTCATTTTTCGTTTTGCCGATCATGAAGTGATCGATGTTGACTATGTGGACTACCACTAAAAGGAGACCGCGACTATGCCAATGAAAAATCCACCTCATCCCGGAGGTTTCGTGTTGAGGCAATGCATAGAACCGTTGGGTGTGAGCATCACGGTAGCGGCTGCTGCTCTTGGGGTGACGCGCACAACGCTCTCGGAATTGGTGAACGAGAAGCGAGCTATCTCTCCGGAAATGGCCGTTAGGTTATCGAAGGTATTTGGCGGCAGCGCCGAAAGCTGGCTGGTACAACAGGCGCAGTACGATCTTGCCCACGTGCAAACTAGCCGAATCAAGCTGAAACGATTGGAGCCGTCCTTCGGTTGAAGAATCGATCAATCGCAGACGCGCCGATTGTTCATGTTGCGATTCAACCTTCGGTTGCCTGAATGTTCATCTGTTTGGACCCGCACTCCTTGCTGCGCAATTCAATATCAATATCGGCTACTCACGGAGTATGCAAAAGCATGCGATTTGTAGAATGTAAAGTAAACGGCGCGTGGGCAACCGAGCCGACACCGCACGCAGATCAGCGCGGACAATTTATGCGCGCCTGGTGTCACCGTGAATTTGCCGAGCGTGGCATCGAATTTAATCCCGCGCAGAGCAACATGGCATTTAGCATCGCCAAGGGCACAATTCGCGGACTGCATTATCAAATCGCCCCGGCGTTGGAAGCGAAACTCGTGCGCTGCACTCGCGGGTCGGTATTCGATGTAGTAGTCGATTTACGACCGACGTCATTGTCCTTTGGTACCTGGTATGGACTGCATTTGAGCGCCGATAATGGCCGCATGTTGTACGTGCCTGAAGGGTGTGCTCATGGCTGCCAATCGCTCGAAGATAACGCCGAAATTCTTTACATGGTGTCGACTTACTTCGCACCTGAATACGCGCGCGGGGCGAGATATGATGATCCAGTCCTGGGAATCGAGTGGCCGCTGCCGGTATCATGTATTTCCGATCAAGATCGCCACTGGCCGTTATTGGAACCAAACTCGTCCGGTGGTTGAACATATTTTTTCGTGCGGAGTATCACAATGAATTGGGAAACCCTCCCCGGCCCAGTCCGCAATACTGCCGTTTACAACGTGCTGCGATTGCGCGAGACCGAACGACGACCAATCCGCGTTGGCGTGATTGGCGCGGGCGCAACCGGTCGCGCCATTGCATTGCAACTTGGCACGCCCGTACCGGGTATTCGACTTGCCGGCATGTGCAATCGCACCACGGCACATGCCGAACGCGCATTGCGCGAAGCCGGCATCGAATCATGGTCGAATGCGACTTCTCCCTCTCCAGCAGAAGCTTGTATCGCGCATGGCGATACCGTACTCACCGACGATCCAACTGTGCTGACTCGATGCAATGGTATCGACATCATTGTGGAAGTAACGGGCAGCGTCGATTTTGCGGCCAGCGTCGTGCTCGATGCGATTGAGCATCGCAAACACGTCGTCATGGTCAATGCCGAACTCGATTCGTTACTCGGCCCGATTCTAAAAACCAAAGCCGATGCCGCAGGCGTCGTACTCACGCATACCGATGGCGACGAACCCGGTGTCGCGATGACGCTAGTGCGGTATCTGCAATCGGTTGGATTGCGTCCCGTGGCCGCCGGTAATATCAAAGGCATGGTCGACTACTATCGCACCCCGCAAACGCAAGAGTCGTTCGCGAAGCAACACGATCAAGACGTGCGAAAAGTCACTTCGTTCGCCGATTCGACCAAGCTCTCGATGGAAACCACCGTGCTCGCCAACGCTACCGGCTTTCGCGCCGGCAAGCGCGGGATGTACGGTTATCCCACGGCATACGTGCGCGACATTGCAAGCATGCTGCCGGCGGAACAATTATTGAATGGCGGCTTAGTCGATTACTCGGTCGGCGCGAATCCATACACCGGCGCGTGGGTGGCCGTTTACGAAAGCAACCCGCTCAAGCAACGACAGCTTGCCTACTACAAACTCGGCGATGGACCGTTCTATGTTTTCTACACACCTTTCCATCTGCCGCACTTGCAACTGCCATCGACAATCGGTCGCGCGGTCATTCACGGCGATCCGACGGTCGCACCGATCGCAGGGCCGGTGTGCCATGTCGTCACCATTGCGAAGCGCGATCTGAAGGCGGGCGAGAAGTTAGACGGCATTGGCGGATTCTCCGCGTACGGATTGATCGAAAGCGTCGAAACTGCGGGACCGATCAACGCGCTGCCGATCAGTCTTTCGGAAAATTGCACGCTGTTACGAGACATTGCGAAAGACAACGTGATCACCTTTAACGACGTCAAGATGCCGGCCACGCGATTAAGCGATCGATTGTGGGCTGAGCAAATTCAAAAATGGCCGTATGGACCGGTTGCGCATACCAGTCAGGCCCGGACCTCCGCCGCATAAATTGTTGTTGCCGAGAGTAATCACTTCGATACTAACCGCGCGATGCGCGGCGTTTTTAGATCACGAACCTAAATGAAAACTATTGCAGTACTCGGCAGCGGCATGGCGGGCATGGGCGCGGCGCATCGGCTAAGCGCCGACGGCATCAAGCCCATTATCTTTGAACAGCACGCCTACTATGGCGGGCACACCATGTCGTTTCGCAATGAGCAGGGATTTTTATTCGACCTCGGTCCGCACATCTCCTTTACCAAAGACGAACGCATACAAAAACTGTTGGCGAACA
>JAYTQU010000141.1:0-3818 GCA_043746555.1 Pseudomonadota bacterium
GGGAATGCTGGCGTGGTGGCGCACCGAATCTCGTGCGATGGCGATTGCATTGACGATCATCACGGTCGGGAAACTTGCCTGGGAACAATGGGAAGGACCGGTGACGTTGGCGGGCAAGGGACTTACCGTCATTGTGAATGCGCATCTTTACGGCGCAATCGGCGGCACAGCGGTCGGCGCAATCTTATTGATGTTGGGTAAGGTTGCAAAACGAACGCCCGAACCCACGCAATCTGAACCCGTATAATGCCGCGCAATTTTTTAATCGGAGCAATCCACGCGATGACCCCCACGAGTTTTTCGGCGGCAATGAATTTGCAAGGCGAAGTGGCGTTAGTCACCGGTGCATCGCGCGGCATCGGTCAAGCGATCGCCGAAGTGCTCGGATCGTTGGGCGCGACCGTCATTGGCACCGCCACTTCCGAGGTAGGCGCCAACGCGATTAGCGAGCGCTTCGCCGCGGCGAAGATCGACGGTCGCGGCGCGGTACTCAATGTGGCTCAAACGGAATCCGTCGAAGCGGTACTCAAAGATATCGAGGCCCATGAAGGTGCGCCCAGTATTCTCGTCAATAACGCGGGCATCACACGCGACAATTTATTGGTGCGCATGAAACAAGAAGAATGGGACGACATCATGAACACCAATCTCGCATCGGTGTTTCGCCTGTCAAAGGCCGTACTGCGCGGAATGATGAAGGCGCGCAAAGGACGGATCATCAGCATCGCGTCGGTGGTCGGCGTGATGGGCAATGCGGGTCAGTGCAATTACGCCGCGGCGAAGGCGGGCATTATCGGATTCTCCAAATCGCTGGCGCGTGAAGTCGGATCGCGCGGCATTACGGTTAATGTGGTCGCGCCTGGTTTTATTGCAACAGATATGACCTCGAAGCTACCCGTCGAACAGCAAGAACTGCTGCAAAAACAAGTACCGCTGGGGCGTTTGGGCTCGCCTTACGACATCGCCCACACTGTGGCGTTTTTGTCGTCGCCGGCCGCGAGCTACATCAGCGGCGAGACATTGCATGTCAACGGCGGTATGTACATGATCTAAGATTCGCTAGCGCCCATTCGAGCGTTTTGTCAAGGGAATCTTATGCACTCATCAGCGCCTGTTTGACGTGCGAAGCGCTTCACATAGAATACGCCCCCCATGCGTTCGGTCCGACTCAAACAATGACCGCGGCGAATGATAGAAGGGTAGTTTCAAATTTACCGTTTTCCACTGACAGTCTCCCCACAGTCTCCCCATAGTCTCATAGAGGACTCGTACACCAATGAGCAGTATTGAACAGCAGGTTAAAGCCATCGTCGCCGAGCAATTAGGCGTGAAAGAAGAAGAAGTGACCAACGACGCTTCCTTCGTCGACGACTTGGGCGCCGATTCGCTCGACACCGTCGAGTTGGTTATGGCCCTGGAAGAAGAATTCGAGACGGAAATTCCTGATGAGGATGCCGAGAAGATTACGACCGTCCAGCAAGCAATCGATTACATCAATGAGCGCCGCAAACAAGCTTAATGTTGCGGCCGCAGCCGGCTACCCCGCTATGCGGGGCACGTGACGCGAGTATCACCCTAGATAGGTGGCCAAGGAGGGCAGCGTGACGGCCGGTTTCGAGTCTCTATTCTCCGTTTCTTTTTACCATGAGGTGAACGCTTGTCTAAGCGTCGCGTAGTGATTACTGGTTTGGGCATCATCTCGCCCGTCGGCAGCACCGTGGCGACCGCGTGGAACGACGTGATCGCAGGCGTGAGCGGCATCGTTCCGATTACTCGCTTTGACGTCAGCGCTTTTCCGGTACGCTTCGCCGGCGCGGTGAAAGGATTCAATTGCGACGATTACATCACCGCTAAAGAGCAGCGACGCATGGATCCTTTCATGCAATACGGTGTCGCCGCCGCGCTGCAAGCATTTAAGGATTCGAACATTGCGGTGACGGAACAAACTGCGCCGCGCATCGGCGTGATGATGGGTGCGGGCATCGGCGGTCTCGATACGATCGAGGACACCAACGAGGCGTATGCCGCGGCCAATAGTCCCAAGAAAATTTCGCCGTTCTTCATTCCAAGCAGCATCATCAACATGGTTTCGGGTCACGTGTCGATCATGTGCAAATTGAAGGGACCGAATCTTTCGATGGTCACGGCGTGTACCACCTCAACGCACGCGATCGGACTCGCTGGACGCCTCATTCAATATGGCGATGCCGATGTCATGATCGCGGGCGGTTCCGAGATGGCGACCACACCTTTGGGGCTTGGCGGCTTTGCGCAATCGCGTGCACTTTCGCAGCGCAACGACGATCCAACTCGCGCCAGTCGTCCTTGGGATAAAGATCGCGATGGCTTTGTGTTATCCGATGGCGCGGGTGCCATCGTGTTAGAAGAATACGAACATGCCAAGGCGCGCGGCGCAACGATCTACGCCGAGCTGGTGGGTTTCGGCATGAGTGGCGATGCGCATCACATCACCGCGCCCCCCGAAGATGGCGCGGGCGCGCGCGTTGCAATGGCGAACGCGCTGCGCGATGCAAACTTAAATCCGAGCGATGTCCAATACGTCAATGCGCACGCAACCTCTACAGAATTGGGCGACCGGGCCGAAACCAACGCATTGAAAGGCGCATTTGGCGATCACGCTTACAAAGTCGCGGTGAGTTCGACGAAGTCCGTCACCGGACATTTGCTCGGTGCAGCCGGTGTGGTCGAAGCGATCTTCACGTTGCTTGCGCTGCGCGATCAGATTGCGCCGGGAACGATCAATCTCGACGCGCCGGGTGAAGGGTGCGATCTTGACTACGTGCCGAATGCGTCGCGAAAGATTCGCATCGACGCGGCGGTATCGAACTCGTTTGGATTCGGCGGCACCAACGGCAGTTTAGTGTTCCGCAAGCTTAAGTAGCAGCGCCATGACCGCGCTCACGCCGGTCGACCTTGCGCACGACGCGTTGTTAGCGTTGCATGCCGCGAATCCCGCGCGCTATCCCGTGCTCCTGCAAAGCGCCGCGCGCGGTGAGCCGCTCGGTCGCTACGATATTCTGCTCGCCTGTCCACGCGAAAGATTGCGGCTTCGCGCGGACGGCTCGCTCGAAACGAATGCCGCTATCAAACTTGCCGATAGCTTTCTCGCAACGCTCGATCGTTGGTGGCTCGCCGAACGAAGCGGTCCGGCCGTCTCGACCGTACCGTTCAGAGGCGGTTGGTTTTTATTTCTCGGCTACGAATTGGCGCAGCAAATCGAGCCGATACTGTCGTTGCCGCGCGGAAATACAATGGCGGTGGCGGAGGCGATTCGAATTCCGGCTGCCGTCATCGTCCGGCATTGCGATGGCGCGGCCTGGATTGTCGATGACGATGACGATGACGACGGCGATTGCACGCGACAAATTTCTGCGGATCTTGCAGCACTTCAGCCACTAGCCAATCGAGATGCAGTGTTACTCAACGGTGAGCTACAAGAAGAGACGCCAGGTCGCTATCTTGATGTCGTCGGTCGTGCGCTCGAACATATTGCCGCCGGAGACATTTATCAGGCGAATCTCTCGCGAGCCTGGCGCGGATCGCTTGCCGACGGAACTCAACCGCACGACGTCTATCGACACTTGCGACGATCCAATCCCGCGCCGTTCGCGGCGCTCGCGACATTGGACGACCGCGCGTTGATTAGTTCGTCGCCGGAACGACTGATCGAAGTGCGCAACGGTATCGCATCGACACGTCCCATTGCGGGAACTCGGCCACGGCGAGTCGATCGCAGCGACGATGCTGACCGCTTGCAGGAACTACACTCGCATCCGAAGGAACGCGCCGAACACATC
>JAYTQU010000142.1:0-14352 GCA_043746555.1 Pseudomonadota bacterium
CCCCCATTGTCCAATATTCCCCACTGCTGCCTCCCGTAGGAGTCCGGACCGTGTCTCAGTTCCGGTGTGGCTGGTCGTCCTCTCAGACCAGCTACGGATCGTCGCCTTGGTGAGCCGTTACCTCACCAACTAGCTAATCCGGTTTGGGCTCATCTATTAGCGCCAGGCCTTGCGGTCCCCGGCTTTCCTCCGTAGAGCGTATGCGGTATTAGCCCGAGTTTCCCCGGGTTGTCCCCCACTAATAGGCAGATTCCCAAATATTGCTCACCCGTCCGCCGCTCGTCAGCATGTATTGCTACACCTGTTACCGCTCGACTTGCATGTGTTAGGCACGCCGCCAGCGTTCAATCTGAGCCATGATCAAACTCTTCACTTAAAGTTTTTAGACCTTAAGAAACAGAGAGAAAATCAATAGCTATACTGGCTATTGGTTACTCGCTGTCAATTGCATTTTCAGCAGTCGACCGACGCGAGTCCCCACACAAATTACCTGTTAGTTTGTTAAAAAGCGCTCGGGTCGCAAAGGGCCCGAGAAAGACGCGGGAGTATAGCGGACGTTTTTCCTTCGTCAACAGCTCAAAACTAGTTTGAGTCGTTGTTTTTCAGCGTCCGCAGCAGCATTTTTCAATGCGCTCTCACTGCGAGGGCGCGCATCATACCCAGGAGACTTTAGGTGTCAACACCCATTTTGAAGAACCGCCACGGACGCGGCCTAAGAGCAAGATCGACAACGACAGAATGATGTGTTTTCCGCAACATCAACCGACAGAGTTCGCAATACACGTCCGCAGCTTCGTTTGTTTTCCCTTCCCGTTGGCTTTCTTGCCGAACTCGCGTCGAACCGGCTTGTTGACGCAAGAGGCTCGCTCACCTGATACATTCCCCATTACTTTACTTTCCGCTCGATTGCTTTCCGCCCAATTTACGAACGACAGGACCAATCGGTGACGACCACGAGTGACAACGCGAACTTGGCAAGCAAAGACACGCTCAGCACATTCTCTATCCGTCGCCATCATGTACGTTGGTTTCTCATTGGATTTCTACTCCCCATTGCCGGCGGAATCCTGGCCTACTCGCTGACCGCGAGCAACGTTTCGATTGCGCCTGCCGCCCCTTTGACGGATACCACGCAAAACATACTCGATCCAGTACCGTTGACGCTGCCGGATCTAGCGACGCCACCCGTCGGCGATATCATCGAGTTTGTCGTTGGCCGCAACGACACGATGGAAAGAATTTTTCGGCAGGCAAAGCTCAATCTCGATGATCTCGCTGCAATCAGAAACTTGCCTGGATTGCGCGATACGCTGGATTCCATCAAGTCCGGCGAATTGATCACGTTCACTCATATCGATGGCGCACTTCAACAATTAACGCGAAGAGTCAGCGCCACCGAACTGCTCTCAATCCGTCGCAATAGCGATGGATTTTCCGCGCGCGTTATCGATACGCCGCTTGATATTCGAACGACTGCGGCGCGAGGCGTCATCGAGTCATCGCTATTTAACGCCGCGCGCGCAGCGGGAATGAGTTCAGATGTCACTATGCGAATGGCGAACGATATTTTCGGGTGGGACATCGATTTCGCTCTCGATATTCGGCCTGGCGATAGCTTCAACGTCATTTACGAGCGCAAGTATCGCAATGGTGAATATTTGGGAGATGGCCAAATCATAGCTGCGGAATTCACTAACGAAACTCGGCTCTATCGCGCAGTGCGTTTTCAATCGGCCGACGGCGAAATCGCCGACTACTTCACGCCCGACGGACACAGCATGCACAAACAATTCTTGCGCGCCCCGGTGGATTTCAAATACATCAGCTCTAGCTTCAATCTGCACCGCTTTCATCCCATATTGAATATCATTCGCGCGCACGAAGGCGTTGACTACGCAGCCCCCAGTGGTACGCCGGTGAAAGCTTCAGGCGACGGTCGCGTCTCTCTGGCCGGCACAAAAGGCGGCTACGGCAACGCCATCATCTTGGAGCACGGCGGCGGCATTTCCACTTTGTACGGCCATCTGTCGCGATTCGCAAAAAACTTGCGAGCGGGAACCCGAGTAAAGCAGGGCGAAATCATCGGCTATGTCGGCGCTACCGGTCTCGCAACGGCACCGCACTTGCACTACGAATATCGCGTCAACGGCGTTCATAAGAATCCGCGCACGGTTTCGCTCCCCGATGCGGAACCCATCTCATCGCACTATCTTGCCGAGTTTCAAGCACAAAGCAGTGCGGCTCTTGCACAGCTCGATCGATCAAAAGCGGCGCAAGTTGCCGCACTTCCTTCGCGCGCGCTTTCGCCATAGATTTCGACGTACAGAATCAACACGCTCGATTCCATGCGACGGCGCGAAGCATGCCCCTTATCCGATCTCGCGACCTAGTTGCCGTTACCATCGAGTTCGGCTTAGCGACATGTAGTTTTGGCCATCGTTCTTATACTTCAGGAATCTCCATGTCCGTATCGCCACCACTCGTTGTTCCTCACACGAAGAAAGTCGAATCGCCGAACGGCGCACGCGACGACCCATTCTATTGGCTGCGCGACGATGAGCGTAAAAACACGGCGATTCTGGACTACCTCGCCGCAGAAAACGCCTATACCGACGCCTTGCTGGCGCACACCAAACCGCTACAGGAAAAAATCTATAGCGAGATCGTTAACCGCATTAAGCAGGATGATTCGACGGTACCGTACCGTAAACGCGGCTATTGGTACTACCGTCGCTTCGAGACCGGCAAGGAATATCCGATCTATGCACGAAAAAAAGATTCGCTCGACGCATCCGAACAAATTCTACTTGACGTGAATCAAATGGCAGCGGGACATGACTTCTTTCAAGTAGGTGCATATGAAATCAGTCACGACAATCGATTGCTCGCTTGGGCAGAAGACTCGGTGGGTCGCCGGCAATTTACCGTACGCGTGCGGAACCTCGATACTGGAGAAACGCTGCCCGACGTAATAGACAACGTGGAAGCGGGAATTGCTTGGTCCGCCGACGACCGCACGCTTCTTTACGTCGCCAAGGACCCCACTACATTGCTCGGCGATAAAGTACGCAAGCATGCGCTTGGCAGCGATGTCGGAAAAGACGCCTTGGTTTTTGAAGAAACCGACAAAAGTTTTTATACCAACGTCGGCTCTACCAAGGACGAAGAGTACGTTGCAATCTACTGCCACAGCACGGTATCAAGTGAGATGCGGGTGGCAAAGTCCGGCGATCCAGCGCTAAGGTTTACAGTGCTGATTCCTCGCGAGCGCGATCACGAATACAACGCCGATCATCTAGGCACTAGCTGGATTATTCGCACCAACTGGCAGGCGAAGAATTTTCGCATCGTTGAAGCGAACAATGAGAAAGTTGCGGATCGAAAATTATGGCGCGACTTGGTGGCGCATCGCGACGACGCTTTTGTCGAAAGTTTCGATGTATTTCGCGACTTCCTTGCGGTCGAAGAACGATCCAACGGCTTGGCTAATATTCGCATTCAATCGTGGAAAAACGGCAAACCTTTTCTAATCGAGTGGGACGAACCTGCCTACACCATGGAATTAGGATCGAATGCCGAGATCGACTCGCCGCTTGTTCGATTCACGTACACATCGTTAACCACACCAGCATCGACCTATGACTTCGACGTTGCAACCGGCAAGAAGACGTTGCTTAAACGCGAACCCGTGCTTGGCGGGTTCGAACAAACGAATTACACGACCGAACATCTATGGGCGACAGCGCGCGATGGAACGAAGGTTCCGATCTCGCTCGTGTATCGCAAGGGGTTAGAAAAAAAAGGAACTGCGTCGCTACTGCAGTACGGTTACGGCTCTTATGGCCTTTCGATGGATCCGACATTTTCGACGTCGATCATCTCGCTACTCGATCGCGGTTTCGTCTATGCCATCGCGCACATACGCGGCGGACAGGAAATGGGCCGCGCCTGGTATGAGAACGGCAAGCTGCTCAACAAACGCAACACCTTCAACGATTTCATCGATGCAACGCGATACTTGGTCGCACAGAAGTACATCGATCCAAGACAGACCTTTGCATTGGGCGGCAGCGCGGGCGGATTGTTGATGGGCGCGATCGCGAATATGGCACCGAATGACTATCGCGGCATCGTGGCGTTGGTGCCGTTCGTCGATGTAGTCACAACCATGTTGGACGAGAGCATTCCGCTCACCACTAACGAATTCGACGAATGGGGCAACCCTAAACAGAAAAAATACTACGACTACATGCTGTCGTATTCGCCGTACGACAATGTCGCCGCGCAGAACTACCCCGCCATATTCGTCGGTACTGGATTGTGGGACAGCCAAGTGCAGTACTACGAACCAGCCAAATGGGTTGCGCGCTTACGTCGCCTCAAGACCGACAAAAATCCGCTGGTGTTCCGCGTCAATATGGAAGCGGGCCACGGCGGGAAATCCGGACGATTTCAACATTTCCACGAGGCAGCCGAGCAATACGCATTCATGCTGGATTTGGCGGGCGTGAAGGAATAAGGCAGACACATTTGCCTTGACGACACGTCCGGCCATCGCTTTAATACGCGCCCTCTTGCGAGCCTGTGTGTTCCGCAGCCCACGCCCAAGTTCAGTACCAAGTTCAGTATTCGGGGCCAGATAGCTCAGTTGGTAGAGCAGCGGACTGAAAATCCGCGTGTCGGTGGTTCAATTCCACCTCTGGCCACCACCTCTTAAGAAAGTAATTGCGTATTACAGAGTCCGACGGCGCGTCAAACGTATCAAACTACTTTGATCCGCAGCAGACCTGCGCGCACACTGCCCATCAAATCGTGAAACGGGAATGCTCTTCGCCATCCATCTTGAGCGGCTATCTCGTCACTGAGCCTCGCTTTTTGGTGACGAGCCCTTTTTTTGAGTCTCGCTATTGAGTCTCGCCTTTAGTTCTACTTTGTCAGGTTGGGATCAAGCGATGCCGGGCAAGGCGCAACGCTCGCCGAGTCCCTCTTGAATTGGCCCTTGCCACCCCCATTTTGCGAGCGACAATACATATTCATTTTTGCCTTTGGTAATGGAGAGAGTTCGATGACGGCGACAGAAACCCATACGCATGAAAACCAGGCGCGTGAAACACTAGGTTTCCAGACCGAAGTGAAGCAGCTTTTAAGGCTGATGATTCATTCGCTCTATAGCCACAAAGAAATTTTTCTGCGCGAGTTAATTTCCAACTCCTCCGATGCATGCGACAAGCTGCGGTTTGAAGCGCTTTCCACACCGGCGCTCTTGGCATCGGATACCGATCTGGCGATCACCATCGACGCCGACGATACGGCGCATACCATCACGATCACCGACAACGGCATCGGCATGACTCGCAGTGAAGCGATCGAGCACCTTGGCACGATCGCGAAATCCGGTACCGCTGAGTTTTTGTCGAAGCTCTCCGGCGATCAGAAAAAAGATTCGCAACTCATCGGCCAGTTCGGCGTCGGATTTTATTCGTCATTCATTGTTGCCGAGCGTGTCGAAGTATTCTCGCGTCGCGCCGGCACTCCAGCGAGTGAAGGCGTGCGCTGGGAATCGCAAGGTGAAGGCGAATTCAATGTCGAGACGGTCGACCTCGAGAAAAGTGGCACGCGCGTTGTACTGCATATCAAAGAGAGCGAACACGAATTTGCCAACGACTGGCGCGTGCGCGGATTGGTACGTAAGTACTCCGACCACATCGCCTTCCCTGTGAAGATGATGACCGCCAAGGATGGTGGAAATGCCGGGAAAGCAGGAGCAGTTCCCAGTGAAAAGAACGATAAGGACGGTAAACCCACGGATGAATACGAAGCGGTCAATCAAGCAAAAGCGCTCTGGACTCGCGCGCGCACCGAGATTACGGACGACGAATATCGCGAGTTCTATCGACATGTGACGCATGACTTCACCGATCCACTTGCTTGGGCGCATAACAAGGTCGAGGGCGCTCGTGAATACACGACTTTGCTATACATCCCATCCCGCGCGCCATTCGATCTCTGGCAACGCGACGCCGCTCGCGGATTGAAGCTGTATGTGCGACGCGTGTTCATCATGGATGACGCCGAACAATTTCTACCGCTTTATTTGCGTTTCGTCAAAGGCGTGGTGGATTCATCCGACCTGCCGCTAAACGTATCGCGCGAGATGCTGCAAAACGATTCCCAAATCGATACCATCAAAAGCGCAATTACCAAGCGCACGCTCGACTTGTTGGCAAAAATGGCAACGGAAGACAAAGAAAAGTACGCCTCGTTTTGGAAGGAATTCGGCTCGGTACTCAAGGAAGGGCCGGCAGAGGATTACGCCAATCGCGAACGCATTGCCAAACTATTGCGTTTCTCCAGCACCTTCGCCGGCAAAGAGGAACCGGATGTGTCGCTGGAAGATTACATTGCTCGACTGAAACCCGGGCAAGATAAAATCTACTACTTAATCGCCGACAGTTTCACTGCAGCACGTTCTAGCGCGCATTTGGAACAGCTTAAAAACAAGGGTTTGGAAGTATTATTACTCAGCGATCGCGTCGATGAGTGGCTCATGGATCACTTGCGCGAGTTCGACGGCAAAAAATTGCAAAACGTCGCGCGCGGAGATTTGGATCTATCCGCGGTAGAAACCGACGAAGACAAGAAGCAACGCGAATCGCTAGTGAAGGAACACGGCGCGGTAGCCGAACGAATCAAGAAAGTGCTGGACGAAAAAGTCAGCGCCGTAAAAGTCACGACTCGTCTCAGCGAATCGCCCGCTGTGCTGGTGATCGGTGAGCACGACATGGGCGCACAGATGCGGCGCATCATGGAAGCATCGGGACAGAAAGCGCCGGACGTCAAACCAACGTTGGAAATTAATCCAACGCATCCCTTGCTGACTCGGTTGGAGTCTCTAAAGGACGACGACGCATTCAGCGACTTAGCGTTGCTACTGTTCGAGCAAGCGACGCTCGCGGACGGCGGACAACTTGCGGAACCCGCGGAGTTCGTACGTCGGTTGAACCGGTTGTTGTTAGCGAACCAGTAGCCGTCGTTACGCGGTAGACTCGTCGATCACGGCGCGGAATTCATCCAGCGCCCAATCGATCTGTTCGCGCGTAATCACGAGTGGCGGCGCAAACCGAATTACCGTGCCGTGAGTCTCTTTGGTCAAAATCCCGTGCGCTAACAAGCGCTCGGCGATTTTTCGCGCCGGCATTTTCTCCGGATCGAAATCGACGCCAATCCAAAGACCTTTGCCGCGAACATCGCGAATCAATGGGGTTTGAATATTGCGCAATTCAGTGAGCATGTATTCGCCAAGTTCCGCGCTGCGCTCGATAAGCCGTTCTTCGATAAGTGTGTTAAGCGCCGTAAGCCCAACCACCGACGCCAAGGCGTTACCGCCGAACGTGCTGCCGTGATCGCCGGGACGAAAAACATTCATCACGTCTTGGCGCGCGAGAAATAGCGAGACCGGTAGCAATCCGCCGCCAAGCGATTTGCCGAGAATCAGTCCATCCGGCTTCACGTGTTCGTGCTCGCATGCCAGCAAGCGGCCAGTACGACCGAGGCCCGACTGAATTTCATCTGCGATCAACAAGACTTGATGAGAGCGGCAAATTTCCGCGCAGCGACGTAAGTAGCCTGCAGGCGGAACGCGAATCCCCGCTTCGCCTTGAATCGGCTCGACGATGAAAGCCGCAGTATTCGGCGTGATCGTTCGCTCCAGAGCTTCGGCGTCACCGAATGACACGACACGCACACCGGGCATGAACGGCCCAAAGCCCTCACGATATTGCTCTTCCGTCGACAGCGACAACACACCGAGCGTGCGGCCGTGAAAGTTGCCCTCACAGGCGATGATCTCGGCACCATCGGACACGACGCCTTTAACTTCGTATGCCCATTTGCGCGCGGCCTTAAGCGCTGTCTCCACCGCTTCCGCGCCGCTATTCATGGGTAGTGCTTTGTCCATTCCCGTCAGCGCGCAGGCGCGCTCAAGAAATGGCGCCAACTTGTCAGTATGGAAAGCACGCGACACGATTGCCAGTTGCTTTGCTTGATCGGCCAGCGCTTGCACCAGTCGCGGGTGACAGTGCCCATGACTCACTGCGGAATATGCGCTCATCATGTCGAGATACCGACGCCCTGCGTTATCCCAAAGATAACAACCTTCGCCGCGCACCAACACCACCGGCAGCGGTGCGTAGTTCTGCGCACAGAATTGCGCTTCGCGCTCGATTAGCGCGTTGCCGGTGAACTCGGAAAGAGAAGTGGCAGCCGTCATACAATGCTTTCTTATGAATTACTTTGAAGAGTGTAACGCGTATGACCACCGCCCCGCGCACCGCACCGCTGACGGTTTCCGGCCCCGCCGGACATCTTGAAGTCTTGCTGGACGAGCCTGTCGGCGAGATTTCGGTAGAACACGTGGCCGTCGTCTGTCATCCGCATCCGCTGTTTGGCGGAACCATGACCAACAAAGTCGTGCACATTCTGGCGCGCACCTTTAATGATCTCGGCGCGCCCGCCGTGCGCTTTAATTTTCGTGGTGTCGGCAATAGTGCGGGTTCGCATGACGACGGTCGCGGCGAAACCGACGATACGCTTGCGATGATTGACTGGGCTAAAACGCGCTGGCCCGACGCGAAAGTTTGGCTAGCGGGATTTTCATTCGGCGCTGCGATGGCCTTGAAAGCCAGCGTAGCGCGAGCGAGTTCGCAGCAACCGGTGGATCGGCTAATCACCGTTGCACCCGCTCTTCGCTGGCTCACTCGAATGAAGGAGCAAGAAAATGCACCAACGCCGAATTGCCCATGGCTCATTGTGCAAGGCGATTGCGACGAATTGGTCGATGCCCATGCCGTTCAATTCTGGGCGGAAAGTCTATCGCAACCGCCCGATATAAAAATCCTCGCCGGCGCGGAACATTTCTTTCACGGTCGTTTGAACGATCTACGCGACGCGATAAAGGAGTGGATCGGCACCCCTTAACAAGCTGCGCCAATACAAGGCTGCGATCGGAAAATTCAATCGGCGAATTTTCAACGAGGGAATTCCGTCAGAGAAATTCCGGTGCGGAAGCCAATTTACCGCCGCACCGGGTGAGTGTCGCGACCTTAGGACTGCGTCCCCGATGGTCTTAGTTGACCATTGCCTTGAGCGACTTGAGAGCCGCAATACGCACTTTCTTGCTGGCCGGCTTGGCCTTAAACATCATGGTCTCGCCGTTGAACGGATTCACGCCTTGACGAGCCTTAGTGGCGGGCTTCTTGACGACTTTCATCTTGAGCAATCCAGGCAGGGTAAACAGTCCCGCGCCCTTCAAACTTTTTTTCACGACTCCGGTTAGTGATTCAAATACTTCACCAACCTGCTTTCGCGACAAACCGGTGTCTTTCGATATTTGCGTCAGAACTTCCGATTTGGTCGGCGCTGCATTCTTTTTTGCCATTTTTAATCTCCCGTTTAGAGTAACCCGAAACTTCGAGTGCGTTGTCCCCGAAAAAATACCGGCGCAAAATAGCACAAGATTCGCCGCGTATTAAGTCACACCGGCATATATTTTTTCGGTATTTTCAGCATAAAAAATAACTCATCTCGGCGCGGACAGTGCGACCAAGTGTGGAAATCCGCAATGAAATCGCTGCGCTCGTGCGCACGCGAAGCACAAAGAAAGACGTTGAAGTCGTTGCATCGACAAGGAAAAGACCGCCGCCGCGATGCACGAATCGAGGGAATTCCTCGCGGAAATACGATGCGCGCAATCCGCGTCAGTCGCTAAAAAATTCGCGTTGCAGCTTCGCTTCGATGACCAACGACTCATTGACGGGCGTTGCCTTGATATCGAACGCCAGAATTTCCTGCCCCGTGATGCCAGTCTCGCCGATGTAATAGATCGCCGCGCCTTCGTTCACGCGACGAATCGACACTTGCTTTAGCTGCCCGTTGAGATTGTGGGCATCCACCGACACAGTGGCTTCGACCGGTTTGCCTTCGGACGCACCTTCTTTGCGCAGCACAGTCACGTTGAGCATGACTTGATTCTTACTGCGTTCGATACCGTAAGCGCGAGCTACTTCGGGAGAGAGCGAGTCGCTGCGGACGGCGTTGAAATGCATCTGGTAGGGTCCGACCTGGGTGAAAGACTCCTCGCTGCGCTGCGCGGGTGGAGCAGAAACGCCTTCGGGTCGCTGTTGCCCGCATCCGGCTGCAACCAGAACGCCGGTCAATACAAAGCTACCGAATAACGGCGACCACGGACGGAAAACGATAGGCATAGCGGCGCTTCCCAAATTTTAGAGTGTCGATCTCTTAAGTCTTTCAGTGTCGATGCGGCAACTATAGACCAATCGAGCCGCAACGCCACCGTCTTCGCGAGTTGTTTCTCGCACACGATTATTTTCGGGATTCGTCCGATGGCGCGCGCAGCCTCGATGCCTGTAACGCCGGTGGAATTCGCTCGGGGCGATCGATACTCACGGTCTTGCGGCGCGTCCTCACGCCGCGTACCAAACTCACCCGCGCACGAGGCGTCGCAAAAGCGTCCGCTAGGAATTCAATGAGTTCGCGGTTGGCGCGACCTTCAAGCCGCGGTGCATGAACACGCACCTTTAACGCGTCGCCGTGCAAGCCGACGAATTCGTCACGCTTGGCGCTGGGTTGCAGAGTCAGCTGAAGTAGCAGCGATGAGCCTTTCCAATCGTGCCAGTGCATTGGCTATCAGTGTTGCTTTCAGGAAATAAAATTTTGCAGCGCGATTCGAAGCGCCTGTAGACCGATCAGCACAAATACAGGCGTCAGGTCGAGTCCGGCGATCGATGGAATAAGCCGCCGCACCGGGCCCAACAATGGCTCGCACAAACTAGCCAGCAAATCGTTGGCTGGACTATAAGTGCCCGGCGCAACCCAGCTCAATACAACGTAAATAAGAATAGCAAACGAATATAGCTGAAGCGTCGAATCCACCAGCGTATAGATCACTACCAACGCAATGCTCGCGCTGGTCCCAATGTAACCGCTAAGCATCGAGACAATGAGTGTCGTTCCCAGTTGCACCAACAGTAAAGCAACGATCGACGCGGTGTCGATGCGACCAATGGGCGGCAAAATCCGTCGCAAT
Source organism: Pseudomonadota bacterium (assembly GCA_043746555.1). Taxonomy (GTDB): domain Bacteria; phylum Pseudomonadota; class Gammaproteobacteria; order Steroidobacterales; family Steroidobacteraceae; genus CAZQYC01. The sequence continues at coordinate 11,105 of JAYTQU010000142.1, forward strand.
GGCATCACCAGCGGACTCGTCACCCTAAGCATCGCCTGCGCGAGTGGATTGCGCATATTCGCGCGCGCCAGCGGCAACAACACACGCAATAAAAAGGCAGTGACAAGCAAATACTGGAGGACGGCGTTGACGATGTAGATGACGGCGGACATATTTGTGACTTTGGTTATTGGGAACTATTTGCCGCTAATGGAACGATTACGTTTTACCAAACTGCTCCGCCATCTCGGCGGATCGGCAAGCGGCGGCGGCGATCGCATCGGCGAACGCATTGCGTATGCCCGATCCTTCAAGATGCTTCAGTGCGGCTTCAGTAGTGCCGCCTTTAGATGTCACGCGTTCGCGCAGCGTCGTTGGCGACTCGACCGCAGAGTGCGCCAGTTGTCCCGAACCGTAGGCGGTTTCCACTGCAAGCCGACGACTAACCTCGCTCGACAATCCCAACTTCATACCGGCGGCTTCGAGCATTTCGATCAATAAGAAAAAGTACGCCGGGCCACTGCCCGACACGGCTGTCACGGCATCCATTTGCTTTTCATCGTCAACCCAGAGTGCAGGACCGACTGCGCCCATGATCGTCTCCGCTAACTTACGACCGGGCGCGGCGACGTCGGCCGTTGCGTAAAGTCCAGACACGCCGCAACCCATGAGCGCGGGTTGATTGGGCATTGCACGCACCACGGAAACGCCGCCAAGCCAGCGTTGCAAATCCGTGGCGCGAATTCCCGCGGCAACGGAAATAACTAACGGCCTGAGCGCTAGCGCTGGCGCTAACTGCTGGGCCACTTCACGCAACATCTGCGGCTTGACCGCGAACACCAACACTTGCGCGCCGCGCGCGACTTCGGCGTTGTCATCGCTGACACGCACACCAAAATTGGCGGCAAGCGATTCGCGCTGGCTCGCCATCGGATCGGAGACGATTACTTGCCGCGGCGGTAATCCGCGTGCGAGCAGTCCGCCGATCAGACTTCGCGCCATATTGCCGCCGCCGATGAATCCGAGATTTTCTTGAAGCATGGGCTTGAGCGTGACTGGTGTTGAATGAGAGTCAAGAAGGCGAGATTCTGACTGATCGCACGTCACACTTCATCCGTCACTTTTTGTCGCTCGCCGAAAATCGCCGTTCCCACCCGCACAATGGTCGCGCCAGCGGCAATCGCCGCTTCCAAATCGGCGCTCATGCCCATCGAGAGCGTGTCTACCTCGAGTCCCGCGGCTGTCAGACTTCGCAGCGCTTGGGTAGCCGCCCGGAATAACTGTAGCTGCTCATCGAAAGTCTCGCGCGGCGGCGGAATGCACATAAGGCCTCGCAAGCGCAATCGCGGCAGCGCGGCGATTTGGCGCGCCAACGGTAAGACGTCCGAACACTTCACCCCGCCCTTGCCCTGCTCTTCCGCAAGTTTGATCTGAATGCACAGATTGAGGGCTGTCATGCCGGCTGGCCGCTGTTCGCTCAATCGCTCGGCAATCTTTAGTCGATCCACGGTATGCACCCAATCGAAGTGTTCTGCAATTTGTCGTGTCTTGTTGCTTTGAATCTGTCCGATGAAATGCCAGATGACCTCCAGCTCACGCAGTGATGCGATCTTCGGTAGCGCTTCCTGTAAATAGTTTTCTCCAAATTGCCGCTGACCCGACTGCGCCGCTACTCGCACGACGTCGGCAGACTGCTGTTTGCTCACAGCCAACAGGGCAACACTGCTTGGATCGCGCCGATATCGCAGCGCAGCGGCTGCGATGCGCGTGCGCGTTGCCGCCAGTCGATCGACCAGTAAGTGAGACGATTCGACGAATGCACTACGAGTCATTGGCATAGTCGGTGAATTCTGCGGATTAGTTAACATATTGGCTTCCGCGCCCCTCCGTTATACTGCCCCGACTCGTGATCTGCCAAGCCGCGTCGCATCGATCTTTGCGCGCCCCAAGCCCCAGGAGAGTTCCAGGAGAATTCATGGCTGTCGATATCGCCCAACTACTGGCGTTTGCCGTTAAGAATAACGCGTCGGATCTGCATCTGTCGGCCGGCGTGCCGCCGATGATTCGCGTCGACGGCGATATGAAGCGCGTCAACATGCCGGCGCTCACTCACAAGGAAGTACACAGCATGGTGTACGACATCATGAATGACAAGCAACGGAAAGCATACGAAGAATTCTTCGAGACCGATTTTTCCTTTGAGATACCCAAGCTCGCTCGCTTTCGCGTCAATGCCTACAACCAAAATCGCGGCGCGGCAGCAGTGTTCCGCACCATTCCATCGCTCATCATGTCGCTCGACGATTTGAATGCGCCGAAAATTTTCAAGGACATGGCGATGCATCCACGCGGGCTGGTGCTCGTGACCGGACCCACCGGTTCCGGAAAATCGACGACGCTGGCCGCGATGGTCAATTACGTCAACGACAACAAACCCGATCACATCATCACGATCGAAGACCCGATCGAATTCGTTCACGAAAGCAAGCGCTCACTCATCAATCAACGCGAAGTGCATCGCGACACGCTTGGATTTAGCGAAGCGTTGCGCTCCGCATTGCGCGAAGATCCCGATGTTGTGCTCGTCGGCGAGTTGCGCGACCTGGAAACAATCCGCCTCGCCCTCACCGCGGCCGAAACCGGTCACTTGGTGTTCGGCACCTTGCACACGAGTTCCGCGGCAAAAACCATCGACCGCATCGTCGACGTCTTTCCAGCGTCCGAAAAAGAAATGGTGCGCACGATGTTGTCGGAATCGTTGCGAGCCGTCATATCGCAAACACTTTTAAAGCGCAATGGCGGCGGCCGCATCGCCGCGCACGAAATCATGATCGGCACACCGGCCATTAGAAACCTAATTCGCGAAGGCAAAATCGCGCAAATGTATTCCGCAATTCAGACCGGGCAGTCCGTCGGTATGCAAACGCTCGATCAATGTCTGACCGAACTCCTGCAAAAAGGCATCATTAGCAAGGAAGAAGCGCGCTTTAGAGCGCAAAACAAGGATCAGTTCTGATGAGAGCGGAGCAGGTCGCAATGATGGCACCTAGTCGAAGCGATGCGGGTTTATCGTACTGGCTGAAGGCTGGAGGCTGGAGACTGGAGTCGACGAACCAGGAATGCTCTGTCTTGCCCAAATCCCAAGCCTCAAGTCTCAGGCCCGTTTGCGGAGCAAACAACTAATGGAACGCGATCAAGCTATCAAACTAATGCAGGATCTCCTGCGTCGCATGGTGGAGAAAAAAGGCTCCGACCTTTTTATCACCGCC
>JAYTQU010000143.1:0-4806 GCA_043746555.1 Pseudomonadota bacterium
GCCCAATCAACATGACCATCTGCCGACCTTCCATCATCGGAAACTGTTCAACTGTTCCCACCGGGGAAAGGTCGTTCTGAATCCGACTCAGAAGATCGCGACCGATCTCTTGATGCGCCATTTCGCGGCCTCGAAACCGTAAGGTTATCTTGGCCTTGTCCCCTTCCGTTAAAAAGCGCGTCAGGTTACGTAACTTCACCTGATAGTCGCCTTCTTCCGTCCCGGGACGAAACTTTACTTCCTTGATTTGAATTTGCTTCTGCTTCCGTTTTGCAGCGTGCGCTTTCTTGTTCGCCTCGAACAAGAACTTACCGAAATCCATCACTCGACACACGGGAGGATCCGCGGTCGGGGAGATTTCAACGAGGTCCATCCCCGCCGTTTCCGCCAATTGCAGCGCCTGCAATCGCGGCATGACACCCACTTGGTTACCCTCGGCGTCGATCACTCGCAATTGCGGTGTCGTTATTTCGTCATTGCGCCTGACGCGCTTGCTGATTGGGGCGGCGATGCGGAATACCTCTTGTGCGTTAAACCAAGCTCGAAGGCTACCGGTCAGCAGATTGACCCTTGTCGTAAGACAAGGCTGCTAGCTCGGCAAGCTGATCGAACATCATACGTTCATTCGTGGCTCAAAATAATCCGGCCGCGGCTCGCGACTTCCTGGGTAAGTTTCTCGGCAATCGCATCCAACGATATTGCTCCGAGATCTTTACCACTGCGCGTGCGCACGGCCAGAGTGTTTGATCCTGCTTCGCGATCACCCGCGACCAATAGGTACGGGATGCGTTGCAGCGTATGTTCGCGAATCTTAAAGCCGACCGTTTCGTTGCGCAAGTCCGATTCCACGCGAAGCCCCTGATTTTTCAGGACTTCAACGGCCGTCCGCACATAATCGTCCTGATCTCGGGTGATATTCATCACTACGGCCTGCACGGGAGCGAGCCAAGTCGGGAACGCGCCAGCGTGTTCCTCGATCAAAATACCCAAGAAACGCTCGACCGATCCGAAGATCGCTCGATGTAGCATCACCGGCACTTGCTTCGATCCGTCTTGAGCGACGTAGGTCGCACCGAGTCGGCCGGGCATCGAAAAATCGACTTGCAGCGTACCGCATTGCCAGAAGCGACCGATGGAATCGCGCAACGTGAACTCGATCTTCGGTCCGTAAAAGGCACCTTCGCCTTTTTTTTCCGACCACGGCAAGCCGCGCATATCGAGCGCTTTGCTCAATGCGGCTTCGGCCTGGTCCCATTCTTGGTCGGTACCAATGCGGTTGACCGGCCGTGTGGCCAATTTGTACGTGAGATCCTTGAAGCCGAAATCCTCATAGACCCCGTGCAGCAAATCGATAAACGTAACCGCTTCGCTGGGAATCTGCGCTTCGGTACAAAAGATATGCGCGTCGTCCTGCACGAAGCCGCGCACGCGCATCAAGCCGTGCAACGCGCCCGACGCTTCGTTGCGGTGACATGATCCGAATTCGGATAGTCGATACGGCAGATCGCGATAGCTTTTGATCCCTTGATTGAAAACTTGAATGTGACCGGGACAGTTCATCGGTTTGACCGCAAACGTGCGTTTCTCCGATTCAGTGATGAACATGTCGGCGTGGAAATTCTCCCAATGCCCGGATTTCTCCCACAATGAACGATCCATTAGTTGCGGCGTACGAATCTCGCGGTAGCCGCTTTTACGCCACAGATCGCTCATATATTGGGTCACTGTTTGATACAGCCGCCAACCGTGTTCGTGCCAGAACACCATGCCCGGCGATTCTTCCTGCATATGGAAAAGATTAAGCGCCTTGCCAATCTTGCGATGATCGCGCTTCTCGGCTTCTTCCAAACGCGTGAGATGCGCCTTCAGTTGCTTCTCGTCCGGCCAGGCAGTGCCGTAAATACGTTGCAACATTTCGTTATTGGAATCGCCGCGCCAATAAGCGCCGGCCACACGCATCAATTTGAACGCGCGCAACTTGCCGGTCGACGGAACGTGCGGGCCGCGGCACAAATCAACCCAATCGCCTTGTCCGTAGAGACTGATCGTCTGATCCGCTGGAATGCTCGCGATGATCTCGGCCTTGTAGTACTCGCCTTGCTTTTTAAAATGCAGCACCGCTTCGTCGCGCGGCATTTCGGTGCGACTAACTTTGTGATCCGCTTTCGCCAACTCCCGCATACGCTGCTCGATGATCGCTAAATCATCGGGAGTAAACGGCCGGCTGAACGCGAAATCGTAGAAGAATCCGTCTTCAATCACCGGGCCGATCGTGACTTGCGCTTCCGGGAATAATTGTTTGACGGCTTGTGCAAGCAAGTGCGCCGTAGAGTGACGAATGACTTCCAAGCCATCGGGATCTTTGTCGGTGACGATAGCGACCGACGCATCGTTGTTCACGACAAATGATGTATCGACGAGTTTGCCGTCAACCCTGCCGGCCAATGCCGCTTTCGTCAAGCCCGCGCCAATGCTCACGGCAATTTCCGCGACGGAGATTGGGTTTGGATAAGTACGTTGACTGCCGTCGGGCAGAGTGATGATGGGCATTGGTCTCAAAAAAAACTTACAACGCTGACGCTACCGGCAGATGTTAACGCATGAAGTATCCAATACCTTCAGAACGCTGACGCTACAGCAAGCTGCTTCGCATCACATTCAATCTGGTAGTGAAGACCTGTTGGACAGGTCTTCACTACCAGATTGGTGGGCGCACCAGGGATCGAACCTGGGACCCCTACCATGTCAAGGTAGTGCTCTACCGCTGAGCTATGCGCCCACTAGAAAGTGGTCCACTCGAAAGGGCGGGAAGGATAACGGCCGTGCCGAAGTCAGGCAAGCAACTTATCGTTTAGCAATCCGAATCGGCACCGAGATCGGACCGAATTCCGGCCAGCGTGTCATCTGAATTGGACCCGAGACTTCGAAACCGGAAGTCTGCGCGAGAATTTCTTCGATCGCGATCCGAAGTTCCACGCGCGCAAGTGGCGCACCCGCGCACTGATGCGGTCCGCGACCAAAAGCCAAGTGGCGATTGGGACGATCGATGTCGAACTCGTCGGGATTATCGAAAACCGCTTCGTCCCGGTTTGCCGATGTGAACAGTAGAGCGATCGGCTCGCCTTTCTTTATCGTCTGTCCGCCGATCTCGACATCGCGAGTGGCGGTGCGCGCAAAGCCGCGATACGGCGAGTAAAGCCGCAGCAACTCTTCGATTGCGGAGGGAATCAGCGATGGATCGGCGCGCAATTGATTCTGTAGAGCGACATGCTCAGCCAAGTGCACGACGATGCTACCGATCACTACCGTCGGCGCGATAATCCCGACTACCAGCAGTTGCCGAATCGTACCGACGATCATTTCATCCGGCAGCGCTTCGCCGTTCACCCGCGCCGCGAGCAAGGCACTGGTTGGGTCGCGGGTTGGGTCCATCGGTTCGGCCTTGCGACGCACGACAATGGCGCGCGCAAAGTCGTACAACAATAGGCTTTGCTGTTTGACGGTCTCATCGTCGGCATTCTGTAGAGCACGATTGAATTTCGCACCCACGTCGCGAATTTGATTGGCCTCATCCACTGGCACATTGAAAAATTCCGCGAGTACAAAAATCGGCAAACGATAGGAAAATTCCTCGCAAATATCGCCTTCGCCGCGCGCAATCGTCGGTGCAAGGAGTTCACGCGCATAGCTGCGCACGCGAGGCTCCCACTCGGCCATCAATGCCGGCCGAAAAAGCGGATTAAGCGCATTTCGATACGGCGTATGTTCCGGGGGATCCAAATGCAGCGGCGGTCGGCGACCGGTATAGGCCACCTTGGGCACCACATTTTGGACGGAGGTGATAAAAGTTTTGGGATCGCCGAGAACGCTCACGACATCCTCGTATTTGGTAAGCGTCCAAAATCCATTCCAGCGATCGCTATGGGCAACCGGGCAGCGCTGGCGCATCTCCTTATATAGGTGGTGAGGACTAGTCGGCGTTTCCGGCGCCAAAGGATCAAAGTCCGACGGTTCGAGATCGGGCGCAGTTTTTGCGTGGCTTTTGTCTGTCATACGCAACCTGTCAATTGAGTCCAAGTGAGTCTGGGTGTCTGGGTGTCTGCATTACTAAGCTTGGCTTATCATACCGCATTGCTGGCGCCGATCCGCTGCGAGTTGCATCTCACTACCAGCGCATCGGAATCCGACGCCGCGTAGAATCGCGTCTCGAATCGCCCATTCAAGACTAACAATTTCTCGGCATGCCCACGCTCCATGCACCAACCGCCTCTCGCGATCGAATTCGCGCGAGCATTCTGCTGCCCGAAGATCGATTGGTGCACAAATTGCTCGCCGCCATCGAACTCGACGCCAACGCCCGCGCTCGCATTCGCAATCACACGCTCGTCTTGGCGAGCGAAGCACGGAAGCAAGCATCGCGCGAAGGATTTGCACTCTCGTTGGTGCATCGCTTTGGCCTCGATACGCCGCACGGCATCGCGCTCATGCAACTGGCCGAAGCGCTGCCGCGAACGGAAGTTGCGCAAACGGCACACGCACTAATCGCCGACAAACTCGGTTCGCTGACGTGGCGCGACGCCGTAGGCAGAACATCGAGCATCGCCGAACGATTGGCGCTGCATGCACTCGATACTTTGTCGAAACTATTTCGCGATGCCCGCCCCCATAGTGCCTTGCAAAGATTCGCTCATCGCGCCCTACAGAAAGCCATCGCAATACTCGGTCGCCAATACGTGCTGGGCGAATCGCTCGTCGATGCCGAGCGTAAAGGACGCAGGTGGCTGCGCAAGGGTTATGCCTTCTCTT
>JAYTQU010000144.1:0-17131 GCA_043746555.1 Pseudomonadota bacterium
ACCAGAGACGAAATGGGGAGGCTCCCCGTTTCCGATACCAACATTGCAACGCACCGCCGAGCTGACATACCCTGCTCTTGATTGATGTCAACAGCGCGCATTGGTTTTAATTTCTTATGCCGAACGCTACAGCTAATGCGCCGCGTGTCTTACACGCGGTCGTGCATTGAGCTGTTTGTTATACCCAATTCTTTTAGAAGTTGCTCGGGGCCAGGTGACGGCAAGCGCTTGTCAACGTGTGGCAGATACCGAGAGGAATCCGCGCCCCAGTCAAAGTAGAGCCCAGTGCCGGATTCCTTAAGAGTTGCTGCTACGTCCGGAGTAACCTCCAACGCTTGAGAGAACAAAAGCTTTGGCTTGTTATCGCCGAGAAGGCGAGCATAGACGTCAAGCCGATAATGACCCGCCGAAAACTGAAACGAAGTGGCGTCTTTCGGAGTTAGAAAGTGATGATTAGCTGTAACGCCACTCTCACCTACGAATAGACCGCTGCCACGAACCAGTTTTTCTTCTCCGTAAACCCAGATATTGAACGTTTGATGAGTTTCGTTGCGCGCGAGTGAGACGTGCATGCTTTCGATAATGCGACCGCGTTTGGACGTGGCGAAAAGCAAAGTGCGCAGAAAGACCTTGGGAGGAGGAGCGCTTTCACGAGCGCGCGGCGCGTCCGGCCCAAAATAGATGACGGTGGGCTGCGTCATCTTTACGGTACCGCGACGAAATAGCGAAAGCCACGCTGTTGTTGCTGAGACAGCGAGCGCGAGTGCGGAAACCGTGAATGTTACTGGATCTGCCATTGGGTATAACGCGATTCATAAACCGCTGGCAAGGCGCGTAGCGATTTGCCAGTCGGATGAGCGGAGCGAATGGATTTGATGAATTTGTTAGTCATCTTTCTTTTCGGTGAGTCGAGATGAGTCGACTTCGCAGACTCTTGCGCTGCAATCTACCCAAACGCAGCTCTCGCTGTTGCGAATGGAGTCAGGGGGAAAGTACTTGTTTCTAGCGTAAAGACTTGCACGTGTGCAAGCAAAACCATAATCGCCCTTGTTTACCATACACGGTGACTGGGCGGAGAAATCGAATCGGCATTGGCTGACAGAAAATTGAATTGCTCAAGTGTGGTACACACGCCTTCCTTAGTGCCGAGTGCATTCTCGCAGCAAGAGTGGCCGGCGCATACTCAAAGAAAACCTCCGGCTCCTCATCCACTATCAGCGGCTCCTCCAATACGGCCTCTGTACTCTGCTGCTGAGCATAAGACGCGCTTGGGTACGCAATGAAAAGGAACGGCAATAACCAGCAAGCATGCTTATTCATGATGACTAACGCCGCACATAAAGCGACGCACAAGCGCGCAGCGATTGTGCGGTCGAGTGAGTGAAACGAACGGCTTTCATGTGCTTGTTATAACTTGCCTAATTGTGCAGATTGATTAGCATAAAACTGATTTGTCCTGATTGAGAGTTGTCGTAATAAATGCTGACTTTACTCCCGCTAGTAAATGCGGTTAGTAGCATGGCGTAAATAGCCTTTGCGTTTGAAGTCATTTCTGTTTGGCTTGCATCCCATTGGTATTGATATAGCTTCCCGTCGCTTGCCACTAAGAAAATTGATTTCTCAGGGGGCGAGGGATAAACGACATTGACACCCAAGCCGGGACCCCATGGATTGTTGTCCGACCAGACCATCGCAGCGTTGGCGGTCGCGCTAAAGATGGTCAGTAAGAAAAGGAAAGCTTTGATTGTCTTCATTTTTGGCTCCTGCTCAATAAAAGTTATAACGCCTCGCTTCAAGCGCGCGTTGCTTTGAACGCGTCGTCTTGAAAGCGATTGTTGGGCTCTTGAACAGAAAGGCAACGCGAGCTTTCAGGCTGCATGCTGACTCCGATTACTCTTAATTCTGAAACCACTCCGACGCCCTTTACCAATAAATGGGATTGCCACGCATCTTTTCATCTCGCCGGACAGGACTGTGCGCATAGTTTTAAAGCATTTGTACACTGGTGCTGAGCTTGGATGGGAAAGAGCGTGAACTTGCCGAGACAATCTGAGTAATTTTTTGAGCACGCTTGTCCGCAGGATGCTTCTACCTTGCTTAAATCAATCTTCGAGGTACTTGCACAACCGGCGATGGCGATCAGTGAAATACCGACAACAACTACGTATCTCATTACCATTTCTCCGTGGTTCAGACTTTTTGGTGCCCAACGAATAGTGGTTTATCTGTCGTGAGTCTGCACGACAGATAAACTCTGTTGAACTGAACCGCGTGTGATGGCGGTGATGATTATGGGGATTGAATCGTGACGAGCACGGTGAGCGACCGGACTAGGATGCACTGAGTCGGGTGCGTCGATGTGACTGCACTGCATAAGGTGGCTCGATGCATGACAATTTGAAAGATCGAAGGATGGCACAGTCGGTTGCAGGACTCCATTGGCAGTGAGCGGGCGCAGCGTTGCGTGGCCTGCATTGACCAGTGTGGTAACTGAAGTAATAAAGCGTGAGTCGTCATGATGGAGTCGGCGGTCCGGTCGCTCGCAAGTCCGGCAAACGTGTTGGCCTGGGAAGATGGCGGATAACGATCAGGCTGCCTTCCTTGCAGTGTCGGCAGAGAGTGGCATCGTGCCCGGTGACGCGAAGTAAGAATGCGTCAGCCGATTCGGCAGCGCGCACGATGGGCGCGGGTGCATTGAGCGCCGCGCGACATGCCGCAAGCTTAGTGGCTTTGTTGCGATTGGCGGTGAGGCCATAGTGACGGATGCGCTTAAAGCCTTGTGGTAACACATGCAATAGGAAGCGGCGTAAAAACTCCTCGGACGATAAGCGCAGTACCTTTTTCTCGTGAGTCGCGCTGCCGTGCGGCGGTCGATAGCGAAAGCGAACCTCTGTATCGTCTACGCTGATCAAGCGCTCATTGCTGATCGCGACGCGATGCGTGTAGCGCGCGAGATACTCAAGCACCTGTTCCGGTCCAGCGAGCGGTGGCTTTAAGTACACGACCCACGATGGCTTGCGTAACGCGGCAATAAAAGCGTTCCACTGTGCATCCGTTTGCCACTTGGCGGTAAGCGTCAGGGCGTGCTGCGTGCGTAGCGACGTTAGCGCATCCAGATACTTCGCCTTGAACACACGCGAGAGCGCTTGCACCGGAAACAGGAACCCTGGCTTCGCACTCTTCCACTGTCCGGTCTGTTGCAGTGCTCCACCCGTGACGAGTCCATGCACGTGTGGATGCTGCGTCAGCGTTTGCGACCAAGTGTGCAAGACCAACGTAAAGCCCATCTCACCGCCGAGCTATCTGCGATTTAATCAGCAGCAAGCGCCTGAATGCTTACATGCGGATCATGTGGCGGCCTATCTCAACTATTTAGCGTTGTCGCGAGAGGTATCGCCCAGTACGCAAAACCAGGCGCTCAATGCCTTGGTGTTTTTGTACGCGCATGTGCTAGGAAAGCCACTCGGCGAGATGTCAGGGTTGGTAGCCGCAAAGAAACCGCGCCGACTTCCTTCTGTGCTGACACGCGATGAAGTCAAAGTCGTGCTCAGTCATGTTGCCAACGATACTTTCGCGTTGATGATTCAATTGATGTACGGCACCGGTATGCGCCTGATGGAATGTATGCGGTTGCGTGTGATGGAGATCGATTTCGGCTATTCGCAAATTATCATCCGCGACGGCAAAGGTGCGAAGGATCGTGTGGTTCCACTGCCCGAAAAAATCCGCACACTGCTGCAAGCACAGATATCGAAAGCATTGGCATTGCATAAAGAGGATCTCTCACAAGGATTCGGCGAAGTGTTTATGCCGCAGGCGTTGACACGTAAATATCCCAACGCCAGTCGCGAGTCTCGCTGGGCTGCTTCTGCGCATCCATGCGCTCGCACCATTCGTACATCCTGTACATCACAGTATGTTTTCCCATCGGGAAAATTATCGGCCGACCCGCGTTCGAAAATCATTCGCCGTCATCACCTGCATGAAAGTAGTGCTCAAAAAGCGGTGCGGCGTGCAGCGATTGCTTCAGGCATTAACAAGCGCATCAGTAGTCACATAGAAGGCACAGCTTCGCGACGCATCTACTCGAAGCAGGTTACGACATCCGCACGGTGGCGGCTCTCACGCATCCATGCGTTCCGCCGCATTCGCACTTCCGTGTGCAGCACAGGAATTGTTAGGGCATGCAGATGTTTCGACAACGATGATCTACACGCATGTCCTCAATCGCGGTGGCAAGGGTGTGGTCAGCCCATTGGACCTGTGCTGACCAACAAATAGCTAAACCGTGGGGCCGCTCGTACAACATCAATGTGCCCGCGGCATTCGCACACCAGGTGCATCAAAGTCCGCTGGGTGGGATGATTTAGAGGCAGCGGCCCATATCAACGCCCGTGAGCGAGCATGCTGAGCGATCGTAAACGATAAGACGAGATGCGATATTTTGAAACGGCATGCTACGCAGCAACTTGTTCGTACGAGAACCGAGGTGCGTCAGCGCGCTCCGACGCATGCTCAATCGTGATTGAGCGAATATTGCCCTGGGCATCGAGATCGAGAAGCGTGTTCTCGTCCAGATCACGAGTCTCGGCAACAGGCGCATCGCGGAATTCGATTAGCAACGTGTCGGTGTCTGCAAAGTAACGAATCTTCATGGTACGAACCTTCGGTCAACAAAAGCGTGGTGGACAATCGTCTACCGATACCCTTTCGCCTGCAATGAAAACAAATGTGCGTAGTGGCCGTCTTGTTTCATCAGTTCATCGTGGCTGCCGCGTTCGATGATCCGGCCTTCTTGTAATACGACGATTTGATCGGCCATGCGCACGGTGGAGAAGCGATGCGAAATGAGGATGGCGATTTTGTTGACGGTGAGTGCGCGGAAGTGTTCGAAGATTTGCGCTTCGGCGCCCGCATCCATTGCGGCTGTGGGCTCGTCGAGAACGAGTACGTCGGCTTGCGAGCGCATGAACGCGCGGGACAAAGCGATTTTTTGCCATTGGCCTCCGGAAAGTTCGCGACCTTCTTTAAACCACTTGCCGAGTTGCGTTTTATAGCCTCGCGGAAGCGTGGCCACGATCGGCGCGGCCATGCCCTTCTCCGAAGCTTCTTGCCAGCGTGCTTCGTCTTCGAAGTGACGCACATCGCCCGCGCCCACGTTTTCGCCCACCATTAATTGATAGCGCGCGAAGTCTTGAAAAATCACGCCGACACGTTGACGTAGCGTCGCTTCATCCCACTCCTGCAAATCGCGACCGTCCAGCAAGATGCGACCGGAGGTCGGCGGATACAAACGGGTAAGTAATTTAATGAGCGTAGTCTTTCCAGAACCATTTTCGCCGACTAACGCGAGCGACTCGCCGGGCTTGATATGAAGATTGATGTTGGTGAGAGTGGGCTGCGTCTCTTCCGGATAGACGAAAGAAACATCTTCGAATCGAATGCCGTCGTGCGGATCGGGTCCACTCGATGCAACACCTGTGTGCGGCGCAACCGGCGTTTCCAAATATTCGTAGAGCGTCGAGAGATACAAGTTGTCTTCGTACATTCCACCGATCGACGATAACCCTGCCGATACTGCGGATTGACCTTGGCGAAACAACATAAAGTACATCGTCATATGACCAAGCGTGATGCGAGCGGCGATGGTCGCCAACGCGATCCAGGCATATGCTCCGTACAACGCCATCGTTCCGATGAGTCCGAGAAAAAAACCCCACGTGTCGCGGCGGATTGTGAGATCGCGATCGGCTTGATACAGCTTTTCGTAAATGTCTCGATAGCGTTGCAGCAATAGCGGACCCAAACCGAATAGCTTTACTTCTTTAGCGTGATCCTCGCGCGCGATCACGGTTTCCAAATATATCTGCATGCGAGTTTCGGGAGATCGCCAACGAAATAATCGAAAAGCGTCGCCGGCAAATTTTGTTTCCGCGACGAACGACGGCAGGCCGCACAACACCAGAATTACTACAGCCCATCCGGAAAACTGAATCAGGAGTGCGCCATAACTGACCAACGAGACCAAATTCTGGATCAAGCCGAATGTGCGCATGACCAGCGACAACGGTCGGACCGACGCTTCGCGTCGCGCGCGCGTGAGCTTGTCGTAAAACTCCGAATCTTCGAATTGCGCAAGATCGAGCGTTAACGCTTTTTCCAAGATCATCACATTCACGCGCTGACCAAGTTGCGCACGCAGCAGCGACTGACACAACGACATGCCTCGTTGCGCGGCGGCTATCGTTGCGATCAATACACCTTCAAGAATTACCCATTCGAGAACTAACTTCGTATCGTGCGTTGGCGATTGAATGGCGCTCACGACCGCATCGACGATGCGCGCGCCGACAAAGGCGGCTCCCGCCGGCAACACGCCTGCAATTAACGTGAGTAATCCAAGACCAACGCTCAAACCGCGACTAGTCGTCCACACCAACTCCAATGCGCGGCGACTGTAGCGAAACACGGAAAAAAATCCACGTCCCACTTGGGATGTCATGATGGCCGCGGTGCCGGCAGCGCCCGGCTTGCGCTTGGGATGCACGGTAACATCTCAATTGAGTCAATCGTTTTCGACTAATTCAATCGTGTAGCCGTCCGGATCGGTGATGAACGCGTAGCTGAGTTTGAGATTCTCCACGCGCGTCGGACCGCGAGCGACAGCGACGCCGTTTTCCTTTAGATGACTCAACAGTCCCGGCAAGTCTTTCACGCTAACGATGAAGCGATGAAACGCATCGCCATGCGTGTACGGCTCGGTGCGCTTGGGATTGTGCAGCAACAAAATTCCAGCGTCCTTGCTCGCATCGCCGTAACCCAAGAGAGTTTCGGTGACGCCGGAATCGAGTGGAATTCGCTGTCGTTCCCGCATGCCAAGCAGGCCTTTGTAGAATTTTAGCGAACGATCCAAATCCAAAACACGAAACGCCACATAGGCGATTCGTGGGCGCTGATCGGTGACGACCGGCTGAGCTTTCGCCATCGGTTTGTCGGCGGCGGCCGCCAAGCCGTTCAACATCATTGCGCCGATCCCGGCAATCACGAATATTCTACGCATCGCTCCACCCCTATCTACGTATCTGCCACGACGGTTGTGCGTGGCATTATATCGATCATTACAAGCTCGATAGTCTGAACCATGGAAAAGAAACACCAATTTTCGCTCTGGTATTTCTTCTTAGCATTAGCGCTGAGTTTCGACTCGATAGCGCAAGCATCATTCAAGCAGCGAATCGCTTCGACCAATGCGGGCTCAAACGTAGGATTATCATCGTAACGATGGCGCCGAGCGCCGCCATCGCCATATCCTCTTGCGAATCCCACGGATCGCCTTGCGTGCCGAGATACGCTTGCCCCAAATCGGGAGCAACGAGAATCGCGGCGATCCATTCGATGGTTTCGTAAATCACCGAATGCGACATGAGAAACAGCACCGGCATCAACACACGCCATATTCCGCGCGGCGGTGCATAAGCAATGAAGATCTCCAGCGCCGGCAACAACATTAAAGCGCCGTAGAGAAAGTGAATCAGGCGATCGTAATAATTGCGCTCGAAACCGAAGAGGCTATTGAATGTGTGGCCGGTGAGCGCCTTCCACCAATCATCGTACGGCACGAGCGAATACGTGTAGTGCGAGCCGACGGTGTGCAAACAAAAAAACACGAACACACAAACATAAGCGGTATTGGAAAAGCGCAGTTTGTTGCGCGTGACAACAAATATCGGAATTGAGACGAAGGTGAGTAGATTCTCCAACAACCAATCCTGACGACTGGTCGGATCGATCGCAAGTATCGCCCAAAACACGAAAAATGCCGCGAGCAACAAACCTGGAAGTCGCCAGCGCTGCATATTTAACTTACGTCGCTAAAGAACCTTTTTGGATTATCGATGAGCATGGTGTCGATTTGCTTTTGCGTTGCACCCTGCTCCAACAATTTCGGAAAAATGTTCCGATGTAAGTGCGTGGGGTTGGCGTACACGGAATGGTCGATCTGTTTGACGATTTCCGGCGGAAACGGTTCGCCGCGCCAACACCACACCGAATCGTGTGAAACGAATATTCGACGCTCGTGTTGTTTCTTGAGAAGCGCCATCAAGGCCGAAATTCGCATTTCGTCCGGCTGCAACGCATTGATGCCGAAGCGATCGAATCCTAAATACGATCCAACTTGCAGAATCTTCAAATGATAACCGTGATCGGTGGTGCCGCAACTATGCCCGACCAAAATGCGGTGCGCGGGAACGCCAAGCTCCATCAATATCGCCTGTTGGTCGTCGCCGAATTTTCCGTTGTCGGTGTGCGTGGTGATCGGCGCGCCGGTTTGATTCGATGCGGTGGCCGCTGCCTGTAAGACCTTGCGTTCGTGCTCGGTCACGCCATCGGGACCGGAACCGACTTTGATGACTCCCGCTTTTATGCCGGTATCGCCAATGCCGACCGTGAGTTCGCGCACAAACATCTCGGTAAGCGATTCGACGATGGAACCGAAGCGTCCGCGAAAGTGCCAATACGGAACGCCACCATCGTCTTCTTTGTAAAGACCGGTCGCGCACACGATGTTGAATCCGGTCTTCTGCGCAACTTCCGCCGCTAGTGTCACATCGCGGCCTATATCGTTCGGACACGGATCGACCATCGAGCGAATGCCGAATGACTTCATCTGCTCGATCTTGTCGCAACAGATCGCAATCATTTCGTTGCGCGTCGGTCCTGGATGGAAGGTGTCCGACTCCCAACCGGCGAAACCGATTACCAAATGTTCATGCATCATTGTGACGCCGAGCGCGTCGACGCCGATGGGTCCGGTGACAGTGTTGATTTTTTTGGTCATGATCTATTTCGCATTTTTGCCGACAAATAAACTGAGCGCTTCGGCGATATACGCCGGTTTCGACTCGCCTTCAATCTCCATCGTCTTCTCCTGCGTGCAGAGTAAGCGTCCGGGACTTTTCTCGACGATAGCAGTGATCTTGGTTTGAATACGTACGCGTTTTCCGGACTTCAGTTGCGAGAGAAAGCGCACGCGATCCAAGCCGTAATTTAGCACCATCGCCATGTCAGAGATCGCCGGCATATCGTTGGGCTTGTGGCCAGCCATCAGTGACAAGCTCAAAAATCCATGCGCGATGGTTGTGCCGGCGGGCGTGTGTTTGGCGCGTTCGAGATCGACGTGAATGAATTGGTGATCGTCGGTGCAGTCGGCGAATTTGTTGATGCGATCTTGGTCGATGGTGAACCACTCGGTCGGCGCGAGTTGTTTGCCGACCCAGGATTTGAATTGTTCGAGGGTGATGGAGGTGGTCACTGGATTGTCTCGGGCTGGTGAGTGTGGGGCGTAATCGTAATGGAAAATGTGTCGTTCGGGGCGGTGTTATCTTGCGAGATTGAATTTGGGACCGCCGTAAATAATCGCAAGCGATCCGGCGCATGCAGCCGCATGCGCGTTCAGCGGAGCAAAGCGGCGCTTCACTGAAAGCCACCGCTTCACCCCTGTAGGCTTCGCAAAAACGCCTGTTTTTGACGCTCCTAAATTCAATCTCCGAAGATAACACCGCTTCCTACTTGCGACCGCTGAAGACACTATCTAACCTCATCCCCCTCTTATGGTGTGGGTGGGGTGGGTATGAAGGCGCGGGTGAAGTGGGTGCAGGATGTGATGTTTGTCGGTGAGTCGGGATCCGGTCACGCATTGGTGATCGATGGAGCACCGGAGGCCGGCGGGCGGAATATGGGGTTCCGACCGATGGAACTCATGCTGCTTGGGCTTGGTAGCTGCAGCGCTTTCGATGTGATGATGATTTTAAAACGCAGTCGCGAGCAAGTCAGCGATTGCGTTGTGGAACTTGATGGGCAGCGATCGGAAACCGATCCCAAAGTGTTTACCGCAGTGGAAATGGTTTACAAGGTGACGGGAAAAAATCTTGATCCGAAAAAAGTCGAGCGAGCGGTGAATCTATCGGCGGAAAAATATTGCTCGGCGTCGAAGATGTTCAGCATGACGGCGAAGATGACGCATCGTATCGAAATTGTCGAACAACCCATGTAATGATCGCTTTCTACAATCGATTGCGAACAGAAGCCGTCATCAGAATTGGCCTTGTACGCCGATGTTCGCTGGGTGTATCGTCTGTTTTCTGCATTGTTGCAGGCACTACGACAGTCAATCACAATGAACGCACGGTTATTGGATGACGCTCTTCGGCTAAACGCGAATGACCGCCTCGAACTGATTGAGCAGTTATGGGATTCTCTAGCCTACGCGGAGATTCCCATCACCGAAGCGGAGAAGAACCTTCTCGACCAACGGATCGCCGACATGGAAGCGAATCCGCAGGCAGAAGTTTCTTGGGACGATGCGAGAGCTAGGTTAATCAAGCGACGCAAATGACATATCGCCTAGCCATTCGGACGGCTGCCGAGAATGACTTGGCCGACATTCGAGATTGGTACGAATCGCGCAAACCTGGCTTAGGATTGGAGTTCCTTACCGAAATCGATGCGGCGATAGCGCGAATTGTGCAAGAACCACTATCTTACCCACAGATGCATCGCGATGTTAGGCGAGCGCTGGTACCGCGATTTCCGTACAAACTCTGGTTCCGCGTGCAGCCCGCAACCGTCGTCGTTATCGCGTGTACGCATGCGGTTCGAGGTCCGGCATTTCTAGAGACTCGGCTAAGCTAATTCGCTTCAATACCCCAACTGTGCCAACAATCCATCCACCATCGCCTCCGCTTGAGCAAGATAACTGCCGCCGAACAGGTTGAAGTGGTTGAGCACGTGGTAGAGGTTGTAAAGCTCGGTGCGTGGACGCCAACCGTCGTTCAATGGCCAGGCGCTTTCATACGCGGCATAAAAATCTTGGCTAAAGCCGCCGAACAATCGCGTCATGGCAAGGTCGCATTCGCGATCGCCGTAGTACACAGCCGGATCGTAGATCACCGGTTCGCCGGAAGCATCGACCGCAGCATTGTCACT
Organism: Pseudomonadota bacterium; assembly: GCA_043746555.1. GTDB lineage: Bacteria > Pseudomonadota > Gammaproteobacteria > Steroidobacterales > Steroidobacteraceae > CAZQYC01. Next base: position 10,987 of record JAYTQU010000144.1, read on the forward strand.
CCACAAATCGCCGTGCAACAGCGATGCAATCGGTGTGTAAGAGCCAAGCATTCCGTCCATAAGCGTGCAAAGCAGAATCGCGCGCTCGATGAATTGCGCGTCCGCGCCTTTTGTCTCGGCGAGATTGAGTTGCGCTTCGAGTCGATGTTCGCGCCAAAAGTGTAGCCAACTGCGCGACCAATAGTTTATCTGTGGTGTCGCGCCGATGTAGTTGCCGCGCTTAAAACCAAAGAGCGGTTTGGTCACGCGATGTTGAGCGGCAAGTTGCTCGCCGAGTTTGGCGTCGGTCGATGAACTTGATCGCGCTAGTTCCAACCATTCAAGCGCTAACAGTGCCACATCGTTCACTGCACCGACCGCCAACACCTGCGGCACACGAACAGCGTTCGCGTTACGCAATTCATTGAGGCCCGCCACTTCGGCTTCGAACATATCGAGCGATGGCGCGGGCGCGACTTTGACGAACACAGTACCGTCACTCGATTCGTATCGGTAGCATTCATTGGCCGGTGATTGCGTCCTGCCACACCGCCATTCCCTACATCCCTGTAGGTCAATACAACCGCCGCCGATGCGTTGCGGCGTCGCGGTGGAAATCGAAGTGCCTAGCAGTTGGGCGAGGCCGGAACGAATCGCGTCGCTCATGAGACTAATTTTTTGCGGCGATGCGTTCGGCTTGATTGCGCAGCAGTCGTCCAAATCCCAGTTGATCGTAGAGCTTATTGAGCGCAACCATGTCGAGTGGACGACGCTGCAAAGACTGCATCTCGGTTTGCATCGGAGCGTCGCAAGCAATCGACGTAAGTTGACGCGCTAGAAACGCAGCATCGCGATAATCGCGTAGTTGGCCGACGACGAATCCCGCATTGCGAAGTTTGAGTTTCAGGATGGCGTCCAAGTTTTCGTAAATATGTTCCAGCGATTGATAGTGCTTTAGCAATGTCGACGCCGTTTTCTTGCCGATGCCGGGCACACCTTGAATGTTATCGACGGCATCGCCCATGAGTGCAAGAAAATCCGCCATGCGTTCCGGGAGTACGCCAAAGCGCTCCGGGATGTCGTCGTATTCGTAGCGAGTTTCGCCGATGTAGTCCCAATACACATCGCCGGGTCGAATCAGTTGCGATAGATCTTTATCGCGCGTGATTAGCACCGTACGCTTGTTTTGCGAACGCGCATGCGTTGCGAGCGTGCCGATCAAATCATCTGCTTCGTACTGATCGCTGGAAAATTCGGCTAGTCCGTACGCCCGACACAATTCACGGCACCAAGCAAATTGCCGTTTGAGTTCAATGGGCGCGGGTTCGCGATTCGCCTTATAGGCTGGATAAAGTTCATTGCGAAACGATGTGGTGAGGCTTTGATCGAAGGCCACGCCGATTTGCTGCGGCGATTCGTGTTCCAACAAATCGCCGATGAATCGACCAAAGCCATGCACGGCATTGACGGGTTGACCATCACCATCGGTCAGAGTAACGGGAACGGAATAGTACGCGCGAAAGATAAATACCGAAGCGTCGACTAGATACAGCGGCGCATCGAGGGTGGCGGCGCCGCTAAGCGGCATTCGCTTTTAGCCGTGCATGCAACGGACTGCTGCGCGGGAAATGCGCGAGCAAATATTCCATTTGATCGGCGAGTACGCGGCGACCTTTCAAGTAAATGTATTCGGCATAGGTCGGTGTGAACGGCACCGCGATCAATTGCATGCCCGCTTGCTCCGGCGTGCGCCACGCTTTCTCGTTGTTGCAAGTTCGACAAGCCGTGACAACATTCATCCACACGTCGCGACCGCCTTGACTTAGCGGACGAATGTGATCGCGCGACAGCTGGTTGGAGGGAAAGCGTTGTCCGCAATACAAACACAAATGCGCATCGCGGCGGAACAGCGTTTGATTGTTGAGCGGCGGAATATAGTCGCCGCGTAAATTGCCGGGGTTGTGGCTGTGACCGCGAGTCGCGATGATCGTATTCACATCGACTATGGTTCGGTGGCCCGTCTTCGCATTGGTGCCGCCCATCAGCGTGTACAAGCGCGACCCGCACGTATACGCGATCTGTTCCATGTGTTGCAAGCGCACCGCGTCCCGGTAATCGATCCACTCCAGTGGCATTCCGGAAATATCCGTTCGCAGGATTTCTTGCGTCAAGCTTGGCTGATTAACACTCGTCACGACGGCACCCTTACAGACCCACTTGTAAACTTAGGCAAAACCTCTGTATGTGAAGTCGCGCAAGATTACGCGAGTTGGGTATCGGTATACAACGGCGCGGCGATGCCGGCCTACTGGTCAACCGGGCTAACTGGCAATAGTCGGACCTGATCTGCGGCTTCCTTCTGGCCGGCTTACCAGTGGCCAGTTTGCCGTTGGCGTTAATGTCCGCCCTCCAGCGACTTGACCGCTTGGATCATTGCCACCATGACTTTTAAGGCGTCGCCGTACACCAGATTGCAGTTATCGGCGAAAAATAGCTCGTTTTCCACGCCGGAATACCCCTTGCCCTGACCGCGTTTAATCACGTAGACCTGCTTAGCCTGATCGACGTTAAGGATCGGCATGCCGTAAATGGGCGAAGATTTGTTGGTGCGTGCGGCTGGATTGACTGTGTCGTTGGCGCCAATGACGACGGCGACATCGGCTTCCTTAAACTCGTTATTGATGTCTTCCAAATCGTAAATCATGTCGTACGGCACGCCGGCTTCGGCGAGCAATACGTTCATATGTCCCGGCATGCGCCCGGCAACGGGATGAATGGCAAACTTAACGTCCACGCCCGCGTCGATCAAGAGTTTCACGAATTCATAAAGTTTGTGTTGAGCTTGGGCCACTGCCAAACCGTAACCGGGCGCAATGATGACCTTCGACGCATAGCGCATGTTGACGGCCGCGTCGCCGGCTTCCGCCGGTTTCATCGTTCCCTTGATCTCGCCTTGTTGTTCGTCGCCGGTGGCGCCGAAGTTACTGAAAATCACATTCGACACGCTGCGATTCATCGCCTTCGCCATCAACAACGTGAGCAGTGTTCCGGCCGAACCGACCACCATACCGGCGATCATGAGCGCAGGATTCTGCAGCACGTAGCCTTCGAATCCCACCGCCAGACCGGTGAAGGCGTTGTATAAGGAGATCACCACCGGCATATCCGCGCCGCCGATCGGCATGGTCATCAGCACACCGAAGAACAACGCGCCCGCGAAGAAACCGGCGACCAGTCCCGGATGTGCATGACCGTGATCGACAAACACGATATACAAACCGGCGGCTAGCGTCGCGATAAACACCGTGGCATTGAATGCCTGCTGACCTTTCACACGCCAGGTGCCGTTGATTTTGCCGTCGAGCTTTGCCCATGCGATCAACGAACCTGCGAGCGAGATCGCACCGATGAGCGCGCCGATGATCGTCACCACGAGCGGAATCGTTTGATGCTCCGCGCTCTTACGCAACAATTCGACAGCGGCAATCGCGGCCGCCGCGCCACCGCCCATGCCGTTGTAGAGGGCGACCATTTGCGGCATCGCCGTCATCGCGACTTTCTTACCGCTCCACCAGGCCCAACCGGCACCGATAGCGAGTGCCGTGGCGGCAAGAATGACATTGGTATTGAGAAGCGGTCGCGCAGCGTCGTTGATGCCGAACACATATAAAAAGCTCGCGAGTGTCGCGACCAACATCCCGATGCCGGCAACGACAATCCCTGAGCGCGCCGTCACCGGCGATGACATGCGCTTTAAGCCGTAGATAAAAAGAAACGCGGCAGCGAGATAACTGGCGTCGATGATGACCTGGGTATTCAATTGCATGTGCTCGATCTTACTTTTTGTCTGCAGGCTTCCCTGCGGGTTTCCGGCCACTGGATTTGAACATCTCCAGCATGCGTTCGGTCACCACGTAACCGCCGGCGGCATTGCCTGCGCCCAACAGCACGCCAAAAAATCCGATAGCTTGTTCGACTGTCGATGTCGCATTCAGCAATGCGTACATAGCGCCAACCACAACGATGCCGTGTACGAAATTCGAACCCGACATCAACGGTGTGTGCAGAATTGACGGCACGCGACCGATGATCTCGTAGCCGGTGAAGGCCGCGAGCATGAAGATGTAAAGAGCGACAAAGCCCGTGAGAGTGACTGTTAGATCCATAAGCAAATTACCTTTGAAGTCGTCAGTAGTTAGTGGTCAGTGGTTAGCCGGAATCGAGATCGCGCCTCTCTGGCTAGCGACTGACAACTAGCCACTTCATGCCTCAACCGCCTTGCGGGCCGCTTCGTTCATAATTTCGCCTGCGTGAGTGAGTGCGGTCTTGGCGATCACTTCATCGCTCCAATCCAAATTGATCGCTTTGTCTTTGAGAAACAGTTCGATCAAATTATATTGATTTTTCGCATATAGCTCGCTCGCATGTTCGCCAAGCATGCTCGGCACATTGAGCGGTCCAACGATGGTGACTTGCCCAACTTGAATCGTCTCACCGGGCTTGGTGTATTCGCAGTTGCCGCCGCCTTCGGCCGCGAGATCGATAATCACGCTGCCTGCCTTCATACCGTCTACTTGGTGCTTGCCGATCAACTTCGGTGAAGGACGGCCCGGAATCGCAGCGGTCGTCACAATCATGTCGGCTGCTTGAATGTGTTTGGTTATAACGGACGCGATCTTATCTTTTTCTTCTTGTGTCAATTCGCGCGCGTATCCGCCAGCGCCACGAGCATCGACGCCGGTATCGACGAACTTTGCGCCGAGCGACTCGGCTTGTTCCTTCGTTTCTGGGCGCACATCGTAGCCTTCGGTCATCGCGCCCAAGCGACGCGCGGTGGCAAGCGCTTGCAAACCGGCGACACCCAATCCCATCACCAATGCTTTCTGCGGACGAATCGAACCCACTGCCGTCGTCATCATCGGCAGCATGCGCGCAAGATTCGTTGCACCTAACAATACCGAATAGTAGCCGGCGAGCGCGGCTTGACTCGACAACGCATCCATCGCCTGCGCACGAGTAATGCGCGGCACCAGTTCCATCGCAAAGCACGTGATCTTCTTATCGCGAAGGAGTTTGGTCAGCTCCACTTCTTTGGGCGCGTAGACAAACGAAATCAGAATCGCCCCATCCTTCATTGCACGAACGATGTCGAGACTCGGCGGCTGCACGGCGACGATCACATCCGCGTTGCCAACCAACTCATTCGCATTGACCATGAACGTCACATTCTTAAACGCGCTATCCGGCAGCTTCACCGCATCGCCCGCTCCCGCTTGCATGTGAATCTCGGCGCCGAGCTTGATGAGCTTGTCGACCACCGCAGGCACCATGGCCACGCGCCGCTCGTTCGGCCGGGTTTCTTTCAGGACGGCAATCTTTACGGACATGAACACTCCCAGACATCCACCAAGTCACTCACCCAGACATTCAACAAGACACTCTCCGATACACTGGCCGACGGAGAGTTAACCGGCTAAATGTACCAAACGTCGTGGCTTGTTTTGATGTTTTCTCAACATCAAACAAAAACTTCTAGTCAGGTCTACTAATAGAAATGAGTAGAATGGTTCAATGCGCCCCATTTTTTCGGCGGGTCTTGTTTTAGTCGGCGTGTCGTATCCATTGGTTGCGCACCTAGCCGTTGCCGTACAAAGTCCTGGATTGGCCCTTGCAGCTAGCGGCTTGCTTTCTTTTCTCTTGCTGTCGCGAGCTTTGCTTACCGGCCGATTATGGGCCTGGTGCTGTGTCGCGGCGCTGACGTGGTTCGCTTGGCTCTTGTGGCAACGGGATGCGACGGTGCTGCCTCTATACGCACCACCGGTCCTGACGAATTTGTTCATGGCTTGGATCTTCGGGCGTACTCTTATAGGTGACCGCACTCCCTTGATCACGCAGTTTATTCGCGCGATTCGCGGGGCCGACGACCCGCTTAATAGCGACATTTATAGTTACGGCCGACGCATTACCTGGGCTTGGACCTGGCTCTTTGCAATGCTTGCAACGATCAATCTAATGCTTGCGTTGTTGGCCGAGCCCTCAGGTCTATTGCTACTGGCCGGGATTCGACCGCCGATCACCGTCCCGCAATCGATCTGGTCGGCGTTTGCAAATCTATTCGACTATTTCGCGATAGCCGCATTTGTGGCGGTCGAGTACGCGCTACGCC
>JAYTQU010000145.1:0-14403 GCA_043746555.1 Pseudomonadota bacterium
CGAAAGCGGGACAAGAGATCGATGTGACCGTGTCGTCGATCGGTAATGCAGCGAGTTTGCGCGGAGGCAGTTTATTGATGGCGCCGTTACGCGGTGTCGATGGCGAGGTGTATGCGATCGCACAAGGGAGCTTGATTGTCAGCGGTTTCGGCATCGCCGGCAAAGACGGTTCGCGTATTTCGATTAATGTTCCTAGTAGCGGACGAATTCCCAACGGCGCGACGGTTGAAAAGGAAGTGCCTAGTCGCTTCGCAACCGATCCTTATGTTTTGCTGAATTTACACGAACCCGATTTCACTACCGCGACGCGGTTGGTCGACGGCATCAACAAGTTACTTGGACCGGCAACAGCACAGGCGGTCGATGCGATCACAGTCCGCGTCACCGCGCCGATCGATGTCAATCAACGCATTGCTTTCGTGTCCACGCTCGAATCGTTGAATGTCGAGCCGGGCGAAGCGCGCGCGCGAGTCATTGTCAACTCTCGAACCGGCACAGTGGTGATCGGAGCGCAGGTGCGTGTGACTGCGGCGGCCGTCGCGCATGGTTCGTTATCGGTGACGATTACCGAACGAACCGATGTGAGTCAGCCGAATCCGTTGAGCAACGGCGAAACAGTGGCATCGCCGCGTTCGAAGATCGATGTGCAAGAGCACGAAGCGCACATGTTCAAATTCAATGCCGGCGTCAATCTGGATGAAATCGTTCGCGCGGTAAATCGAGTCGGTGCCGCGCCTGGAGACTTGGTGGCAATTCTCGAAGCGTTGAAAGAAGCGGGCGCGCTGCGGGCTGAGTTGATTGTAATCTAGTGATGAGTGAACAGTGATGAGTAATGAGCAAGAGACTCGCAAAGCTACGCAATTGACCGAGAAGACACGCCGCCTGTATCTCTTGTTAATACCCATCGCCCTATAGAACTGTCATGACCGCTTCCGTCAATTTTTACGCCGACTTCAAAGGGCTTGCCGCGCTTAAGCACGACGCGACCACGAAAGATCCAAAAGCGTTGCGCGAAGCGGCGCGGCAGTTCGAAAGTTTATTTACGCAGATGATGTTGAAGAGTATGCGCGACGCCGGTAACACGTTGCGGTCCGGCGATTCGTTAACCGAGAACGATCAAACCGATTTCTATCAAGAGATGTTCGACAATCAAATGGCCACGCAACTCAGTAAAGGCAAGGGTCTTGGGTTGGCGGATATGTTGATGAAGCAGTTGGCGAGCGGGCCGAAGGCGAGCCCGAGCGTGAACTCGGATTCAAAGCTTGGGCATCCGCAAGATGCGCCATCGTTGCCGAGGCCGAGTCAGTTGCCGAAGTCGAGACAATTGTCGCTACCGACGGCCAACAGCTTGCAGCTTAATTTATCTTCTATTGTTGCTTCGCAGGCCGCGGCGGGAGGCGGGCGCACGGATGCCCAAGGTGTTACGCCTCCTGCTGCAATTCCGCCGTCGACTGGCGCGATCGAGGAAGCGCATGTCGATGCTTTTCGTATAACGAACAACCAAGCGCCAAGCAGCGAAGTGCTGGCAACTACGCCTGATCAATTTGTCGCGCAACTCTGGCCGCATGCCGAAGCGGTGGCGCGCGAGTTGGGCGTCGATCCGCGAATGTTGATCGCGCACGCGGCGCTGGAAACCGGTTGGGGAAAACATGTGCCGTGCAATCCGGATGGAACCTGTTCATTCAATTTGTTCGGCATCAAAGCGGGAAGTCGCTGGCAAGGCGCGTCGGTGGGCGTGAATACCGTGGAATTTGAAAATGGCGTCGCGGTGCAACGTCGCGCGAGCTTTCGCGCCTACGGCTCCCCGGCCGAAAGTTTTCGCGATTATGCTCAGTTAATAAGGAGTAGTCCGCGCTACGCAGCGGCGCTCGGTACCGGCAACGATGCGGCCGCGTTCGCCAATGCCCTACAGGCAGGTGGATACGCCACCGATCCAAACTACGCAAGCAAACTTACGGCGGTTGCTGAGCGCTTGCATCCAGCGTTCAAGGTCGACGCTTCGCAGCCGTTAGCGGTGGATAGGCGTGTGTCAACCGGAAGTGGAGAGCAAACGTAATGACGCGAGTCTTACTTATCGTCCGGAGTTCTTATGGTTGACATGCTTTCTTCGGCCACGTCCGGTCTGCTCGCGTTTCAGCGCGCGCTCGACACGACCAGCCATAACATCTCGAATGTCAATACCGACGGCTACAGTCGTCAGCGTGTGGAGATTGCAACGCGGCTGCCGCAACCGTATTCGAATGGTTTTGTCGGCACGGGAGCGGAGGTCACGACCATCAGGCGTCAATACGATGTCTATCTCGGTGACCAAGCGCGCAACTCATCGAGCGCGTTAGAGCGGTCCAACGCTTATGTCGGCAACGCGAACACTTTGGACAGTCTGTTCGCCAATTCCGATATTGGGCTCTCGGCGTCACTGCAAAAGTTTATCAACGCGTTTCAAGATCTGAGCAATGCGCCGAGCTCGACGCCCGCGCGACAGGTCGTGTTATCGCAAGCGCAATCGTTTCGCGATCGATTGCAGTCGTTCGATAATCGGTTGACCGACATCGCCACACAGATCAATTCGCAGTTGGGCGACGAAGCCAATACGATTTCCTCGCTGGCGAAAAATATCGCCACGTTAAACGGCACGATCGCGATCGAGCAAAGGCGCACCGGCCAACCGCCGAACGATCTATTGGATCAACGCGATCACTTGCTCGATCAACTCGCCACACATATTAATGTGCAAATTGCCCGGCAAGACGACGGCTCGGTGATCGTGTCGGTCGGCGCCGGTCAACCGTTGGTGGTGGGCACACAAGCTTCGACACTGGTCGCAATGCCGGACGCGTACGATGCATCGCGCAACGGCATTGCCATCAAAACCGCCGGCTCGCAAGTCGACATCACCACGCGTTTGTCGGGCGGAAAGCTGGGCGGATTGCTGGATTTTCGCAGCAATCTTCTCGACACCACTCGCAATCAACTGGGGCAACTCGGCGTCGCCTTGTCGGAGCAAGTTAATAACCAGCAACGTGCGGGTTTCGATCTCAATGGAAATTTCGGCGCCAATATTTTCAACATTGGCGGCGTGGACTCGCTGGCGCGCAGCACCAATGTCGGCAGCGGTGCGCTCGCGATTACTCGGCAACAACCGAGCGCGGGCGCGCTGACCGATCGCAACTACATCATGCAGTACGGCGGATCGGGTTGGACACTGCAACGCGCGGACACCGGCGCGGCGGTGGCGCTGTCGGGCGCGGGCACACTCCTTTCGCCTTTTCAGGCGGATGGATTGTCGATTGTCGTGAGTGGCGCGCCAACGATCGGCGATAGTTTTTTAGTGCGACCTACTCATAGCGCGGTGTCGGGAATGAATTTGTTGGTTAGCGATCCCAACGCCATCGCCGCCGCAGCGCCGATTGCGACCAAGGTTGCAACGACCAATACCGGTAGTGGTCAAATTTCGGCGGGCGAGGTATTGCTTGTGACGAATCCTGCGTTGTTGACGCCGGTCAATCTGGTATTCAATTCAACCACAACTTATCAAGTGAACGGCGCAGGCGCTTCAATCGCCTATACGCCGGGCGCAAATATCGACATCAACGGTTGGCGCGTGGTGCTCAACGGGTCGCCCGCGAGCGGCGACAGTTTCGCCATCGGTCCGAATACGAATCCCGCAGGCGACAATCGCAACGCATTGAAAATATCCGATGCGTTAAATGCGAACGTGCTCAGCGCCGGAACGGTGTCGCTCAATGCCGGCGCCGGAAACATCATCGGCAAGATCGGCGTCGCGACGAGCCAAGCGCAATCGAGTCAGGCCGCGCAGCAAATTGTTTTCAACGACAACGTGAATGCCAAGGAATCCGTGTCGGGCGTCAATCTCGACGAAGAAGCGGGCAATATGCTACGGTTTCAGCAGGCGTATCAAGCTGCGGCGCAGGCCATCAAAGTTGCCGACACGTTGTTTCAAACCATCTTAAGCGCAGTGCAGAGATAGCGATGCGAATATCCACTTCTCAATTTCACCAGCGAGCGCTCGACAGCCTGTTCTCGCAACAAGATGCGTTGTCGCGCACGCAAAATCAGATCGCAACCGGCAAGCGCATTCAAACCCCGGCCGACGACCCGATTGGCGCGGTACACATTCTGGAATTGCAGCGCGCGCAGTCCGAGTTGGATCAATTCAAACGCAACAGCGACGCGGCGACGGCGCGGCTCACTGTTGCCGAGCAGGCGTTGGGCGATTCTGGATTGATACTACAGCGTGTGCGAGAGCTGGTAGTGCAGGCCAATAGCGGCGTGATTGATGACACGGCGCGCGCCGCGATCTCCATCGAATTGCAGCAACGAGCAAGCGAGTTGCTCGATATTGCAAATCGACGCGACGGCAATGGCGAGTTTCTGTTTTCCGGTTATGCGACCACGACGCAGCCTTTCGCGCGAATCGGAGCGAGTGTCACTTATGCGGGCGATCAAGGCGGCCGAGTTTTACAAGTCGCCCCAACGCAGCGCATTGCCGATGGTGATTCGGGATTCTCGGTATTTCAAAACGTGACGCAAGGCAATGGAACATTTGTAACGGCTGCGAATGTGGCCAATACAGGGTCGGGTTCAATCGACACCGGGCAGGTTGTCAACGCCGGCGCGTGGGTCCCTCAAACATACACGATTACGTTCGTTGCACCCGACAGCTATCAAATCACCAACAGCGTGCCAACAACTATCGTGCCGGCAGCGCCCGGAAATTTTGCGGCTGGCAGTGCAATCTCGTTTAACGGCGTGCAAGTAAAGATTGACGGTGCGCCGGCAACGGGCGACAAATTCACCGTTGCCACCAGTCAGAAAGAAGACATCTTCACCTCGATAGATAAAGTCATTGCAGCTTTAGCGCCGTCGGTGACCAGCGCGCCGCAGCGTGCGCAACTGACGACCAAACTGGCAGGCGCCCTTCAGCAGCTTGATCAGGCGGATAGCCATCTGATCAATGTGCGCACCGATGTAGGCGCGCGTTTAAGTACACTCGACTCGACGTCGACTGCGCGACAAGATCTATCGGTCGATTTGCAAGCGGCGGTGTCGAAATTATCCGACGTCGATTACGCCGATGCAATCTCTCGTCTGACTCGTCAGCAGTTGGGGTTGCAAGCGGCGCAACAGTCGTACGCCAATATTTCCAAGCTTTCGTTGTTCAACTATTTGTAAGCGGCATCGCGCCTCACGCGCCTTACGATCGTCAGGCATGCTCTGACGGATCGGCGAATGTATTGCGAGTTTCCCCGAAGCCTCGAATTGCGGAAGCTGGTCGAATTACTTCATTTTTACAACTGTCAAGCGCACTCTCGTGATCGAATTGGCACTTTTTCGAAGTTGGCGGGCAACATCTCAAGTTCGATTCACGCTCACCGATACAGGGCTTGAACGACTAGACGGCAAAATGTTGCCGCTCAACGTCGAATCGCGCCCCGGACAGGTGTTCGGGGTAAAGAGATCACTCACTGGAGACAGGTTCCATGCTTACGATTAACACCAACGTCCCGTCGCTGAATGCACAGCGAAATTTATTCACGTCGGCCAACAATTTGGCCGTTTCTTTGCAACGCCTGTCCTCGGGTCTGCGAATCAACAGCGCAAAAGACGACGCTGCGGGTCTCGCAATTGCCGAGCGGTTTACCGGTCAGATCCGCGGCTTGAATCAGGCAGCTCGTAATGCCAGCGATGGCATTTCGCTCTCGCAAACGGCGGAAGGCGCGTTGAGTCAAGTAAGCGCCAACTTGCAACGTATTCGCGAGCTGGGCGTGCAGTCGGCCAATTCCACGAACAGCGCATCCGATCGAACCGCCCTGCAACAGGAAGTGTCGCAATTGGTCGCCGAAATCGATCGTGTCGCCACCACAACGCAGTTCAACGGCATCAACTTATTGGATGGCAGTTTCACGACGCAGCAGTTCCAAGTCGGCGCGAACGCCAACCAGACGATTTCAGTCTCGGTATCCGGCGCACGCACGGCGCAAATTGGTTCCTACGTCAACAGCGCCGGTGCCGTAACGCAGGCGTCAACCGTTTTAACCACCACCAATGCCGGCGCCACGCACACCAATACTGCAGGGTATACGAACTATAATGGCGTGAACGGCACGGCGAGTAACGGTTCGAACATTACAATCAACGGAACGAATGTTGCGAACTCGGCCACCTATGTGGGAACGGTAGCGCCCACCTATCAGTCGAGCGACAGCGCTTATGCGATTTCCGCGGCGATCAACGCATCGGGTATCGCGGGCGTAACTTCTACGACCGTCAACACGCAAACGTATGCTATAGCGTCGGGCGGCACCGCGGGCACCAGCGATTTCTTTGCGTACACGCCGGCGGGCACGTCGACCACGACCAACGGTTCGTACACAATGACCATCAACGGCCAGCAGATCTTCAATAACACGCTGACCAGCGCGGCGTCGTCGGGCAACATCAGCATTGATTCCGCGGTCAGCGCGATTAATGGCTTTACTTCGCTTGGCGTCACGGCCACGAAAACCAGCGCAGGCACACTGCAGTTGTCGGCGGCCGATGGACGCAATATCGTTGTCAGAGAGCAGATCACGGGTACGGTGGGCACCGGCACGGTCCCGACCTATAACTCTGTGTTTTCGACGAACTCGCAGACTGCGGTCGGCACTGCGCAGGCGTTAGACCAAACGCTGACGCAACGCGGCGCGATCACGCTAGCGTCGTCTGCAACGGTTACGTTGAACGCGGGCTCATCGATTTTAGGCTTCGCCTCTTCTTCGCTGGCCGCCGCGAACAGCGTGGCGTCACTAGACATTTCAACAGTGACCGGCGCCAACAACGCGATTTTGGCTGCGGATTCGGCATTAGCGTCGATCAACAACAACCGCGCATCATTAGGCGCTTATCAAAACCGGTTCGCGTCGACAGTGTCGAGCTTGCAGAACATTTCGGAAAACTTGAGTGCATCGCGCAGTCGTATTCAAGATACGGACTTTGCTGCCGAAACTGCCAACCTCACCAAGAACCAAATTCTGCAACAGGCCGGTACGGCGATCTTGGCGCAAGCCAACGCGCTCCCACAGACCGTGTTGCAGTTGCTCAAGTAGTAAAGGAATGAGGCGATATGCCGAAAGATTGTAACGGCAAGTCCCGGCTGGCGCCTGTGTTGCGAAACACTTGGCGCCAACGTCGGAGCAAGTGACAGGGATGCGACTTGCGATGGCAATTGGTAAAGGCCTAAGACTTTGGGTTCGAAGTTGGTGACCTTGGGAATTGACGACTATGTTTATCGATGCACTAAGTACTTCCACACCGAAGGCGCCGCCGCCGACGCCGGTCGATATAGGTTCCGCAAGAGTGTCTCATGACACGGCACCCGCAGTCGTCCCCGACGACGCGCACGCTAAAGCCTCACCGTCGTTAGCGACTGTGCAAGCGGCGGCGCGACAACTCGAACAGTTTCTGCAAAGTATCGGCAGGACCATTGAGTTTCGTGTTGACGCTGCGACGCACATGACAGTCGTTACCGTGAAAGACTCGTCCACGGGCGATGTCATACGTCAGATTCCTAGCGATGAGACACTGAGATTGGCGGAACACTTGGACGCAACCAAGACCAGTGCGTTGTTAAATCTGAAAGCTTAAGTAAGGAGAGCGGCATGGCGACGACACCTCTAATTGGTCCGGTTGGCGGATCGCAAATCGATGTTCGTACTTTGGTGCGACAACTGGTGGCGGCGGAGCGCGCCCCAGAAGATACCCGGATAACGAACGACACCAATAAACTAGCGGTACAGATCTCCGCATTGGGGGCGCTCAAGGGTGCTCTCTCGACATTTCAATCTGCATTGACACCGCTCAGTACGCTTGCGGCATTTCGCGTACGACAAGCAACGAGCGCGGATCCGACTGTTTACACCGCGACCGTGGACAGCACTGCCGCGCAAGGCAACTATCAAATCGAAGTGACGCAACTTGCGCAAGCGCATCAACTCATCTCTAAGGCATTTACCGGAACCAGCACTGCGGTAGTGGGGACCGGCACTCTCACGGTGGGGCTGGGCGCGACCAATTTTTCGGTGACTATTAGTAGCCCGAACAACACGCTCGCGGGCATTCGCGACGCGATCAATGGCGCTGCCAACAATCCGGGCGTGCGCGCCACGTTGGTGTACGGCACGAACACCACACAACTCGTGCTCACGTCTTCCAGCACTGGCGCGGCGAACGCCATCACCGTGGCGGCGAGCGGCGGCGATGGCGGCCTCAATCAGTTGATATACAACACCGGATTGACGACCAACTACACGCAATTGCAAGCGCCGCTCGACTCAAGCATTAAGGTCGCCGGTGTCGTGCACACCAGCGCGAGCAATACGGTAACCGGCGCGATCGATGGCGTCACGCTATCGTTGATATCGCAGAAGCCTGGTACATCGGTAGCACTGAGCGTAAGTTACAACAACGCTGCCGTCACCGCCAACGTCAATCAGTTTGTAAGCTCGTACAACTCTCTTGTGGGACAGTTCAACAAACTCGACACTTACAACGCGAGCACCAATGTTGCGGGACCGATGTTGGGCGATTCGTTGATTCGCGGCATCGAGAGTCAATTGCGTCGTGGACTCACCGATCCGATCGCCGGTCTGAGCGGTCAATACACTTCGCTAGTGAACCTGGGCATCACGACAGCCGCCGACGGCACGCTGACCGTCGATCCAACCAAACTCAGTAATGCGCTCAACAGCAATTTCGACTCGGTCGCTCAGGTTTTCGCCTCGACCAACGGCGTGGCCGCGCGTTTGACCTCGAATCTGCAAATTCACCTTGGCGCAGGCAGCGATATCGCATCGCGTGATGCGACGCAAGCTGCGCAACAAAAGGCGCTGAATACTTCAACCGATGCACTCAATCTTCGGATGGCTGCCCTCACTCTACAGCTGACCAAACAGTTCACCGCGCTCGACACGTTGTTGTCGGGACTACAGTCGACATCCGCGTTCTTGACGCAACAACTTGGAAACTTGCCGAGGATCGGAGGCTGAGAACTTTCTTAAGTGGCGCTGTTCCGTGCCGATAAATCGGATACGAATGGTTCTGTCGAGTAACTACGATGTCGGCCTATCCACGCGGCGGGAATGTCACTGCCTATCAGAGCGTCGCGACGCATGGCCGAGTCGCGGCGGCGGATCCGCATCGCTTGATCGTCATGTTGATGGACGGTGCGCTGGAGCGAGTTGCCGCGGCGCGCGGTTGCATTAAGAACAAAGCGTTTGTCGACAAAAGCCGCCTCATTCATCGCGCGGTCGCTATTCTAGACCAGTTGAGCATTAGTTTAGACATGGATGCCGGTGGTGAGATTGCCGGAAACTTGAACGGCCTGTACGACTACATGTGTCGCCAATTGCTCAAGGCCAGTGTCGAGAATGACGTCGACGCGCTGGATGAAGTGCTCAAACTGCTGCATCAGATTCGCAGCGCATGGTTGACGATTCCAAAACAATCATCGGCGGCGCAATTAACATGAGCGACGCGATCGGCCGCGAGACGTTGATTGCGGGCGTGCTCGCCGCCACCGACAAATTAGTGCAGCACGCCGGCCGCCGCGATTGGCAATCCGCCGACAAGACGATTGCCGATAGACGTTTGTTACTCGAGCAATTAGCAAAGCAACCCGCGCGACCGGGCGAACACGATTTTCTGCGCGCATTGCGCGAAGCCGCGGCGGAATCGGAAGCGGCGCTCGCGACGATGAGTGGACCGCAGCGCGAACGATAGCGGCTCGTCATGCTGGGCGACGCTATGATTGAAGGCGCGGACACCATCTCTCTCAATGGTTCTCTTCATAACTCACTTCATGGCGAATTGGCCATCGAGGACGAGTTGCCATTTGTATGGCGCATAGCCGCTGCGAAGAACACTTACGCCGAAAGCAACGCACGCATCCTCCAAGTGTGTCTGGCGCTCGACGATCAAGCGCCTATCGATAAGGTAGAGGATCAGTCGCAAGGGAATGAACTGGCGCGGCTCGATCTAAAGGTCAATCTATTGCTCGATCTCGTGGGCCGGTTGCTATTGCAGAACCAATCGCGGCCAGTGTCTACTCGCGTGCGCTTCAATTCGCGCGGAGCATCGTGGAAATCGGCGGATGTCGGTAATACAAGCAACACCATGCAATCCGTTGCGCCGAAGTTGAACGAGCGCGGCGTGTTCGAAGTGTACTTGCACAACTGCCTAATCGATCCGCTTCGTTTACCAGGTCGTATCGAGTCGGTTGACGCGGATAGAGTTCAAGTCGAATTCGATCGCAGCGCCGAGCAGGTTGTAAACCTCATCGACAAGCTTACGTTTCGGCGTCATCGACGTCGCGTCGCCGACACGCGCAATCCGCAATCGACATAACGGAGACTGCGAAGTGGTTCTCGGGGTGTTTGCGCGCAAAAGGTTTGTCGCGTGCTTCGCGCTTGGTTTTCCGTAGTGCGCGCTCATCGTTATTCCTAGTACTTTCGCGCCGCTAAAAAACTTTAGCGACGATTTGCGCGATTGCTTCACGTTGCATCGGCGTTCAGGGCGACGCTGATAGTTCGCATCCCCTGCGTGTACAGAATGTACTCAACGACAATTGAACGACTGATGCATCGCGAACAACGGCGACCAAATGACAACGACGAACGCATTGCACACCAACGAACCGCGATCCGACTTTGCACACGACAATGCATTGCCTCGTATGCCGCCGACCCGCGAGTCTCGCTACGAGTTTCCCTTATGCGAATCGAACCGGTTCAGTGGATCGGTCGATCATTGCGGTCAGGGAAGTGCTGATTCAATACAAGTCGCCTACGCAGCTATAAAGACTAGGTCTCGCGCCAATCACAACAATCGGGGGCGGTCATGAGCGCGGTCATGATCGAAACAATTACGACAAGAATGCCCACGGTCCACAGTGCTGTCGTCTACGACAACGATGCCGAACGCGCGGCCGAAGTTGCCGCCGTTCTAAAGTTCCTCGATATCGAGCCGCTGTTGGTCGATCACGCCTCGCTAGTGCGTTCGATGTTGCAAGCCAGTGTTGCCAGGCAAGCGCTGCTGATCGGCGATATCGGCAATATCAACGACATCCACGGAACCGGTGGCGCCGGCGAAGGCATTCGCGAGTTGATCGGCGCGCTGCGAACACAATTGCCGGATGTTCCCGTCGTGCTTTACGGTTCGTCGTCGAGTGCCGAACAATTAGTTACGGCGATAGGTGCGACACGCGCGGTGCGAGTCGCCTTTCCATTTAAGCATGCGGCGTTGATCGCTGCGTTGTCGCCGCCCGAAAACGCCTGTGTTGAAAATGCCTGCACCGTGCGTATGCCGACCGGCAGTTCGAAAGCGATTCGCGATACGGTCACGCTGATTCGTCAAGTTGCCGCGCACGATTCCAGTGTCTTGATCCTGGGCGAATCCGGCACGGGGAAGGAAGTCGCCGCGCGCGCGATTCACGACGCCAGTCCACGTCGCAATCGACCTTTCGTCGCGATTAATTGCGGCGCGATCCCGGCTGAACTATTGGAAAGCGAATTATTCGGTCACGAAAAGGGCGCGTTCACCGGCGCGGTGACCGCACGCAAAGGTCGATTCGAAATCGCCGAAGGCGGGACATTGTTTCTGGACGAGATCGGCGATATGAGTATGACTATGCAGGTCAAGCTGTTGCGGGTACTTCAAGAGCGGGTGTTCGAGCGCGTCGGAAATCATGTGCCGATGCGTTGCAATGTTCGAATCGTCGCGGCCACTCACCGCAATCTCGAACAGTCGATCGCGCGCGGAACGTTCCGCGAAGATTTGTTCTATCGCCTAAATGTATTTCCCATCGAGATGCCGGCATTGCGTGCGCGCATCGAAGACTTGCCGTTATTGGTTCGCGAGTTCTCGCGACAGAATATTGCCGAAGGCCGCGGTCGCTTGCAATTAAGCGCGCCGGCCTTTGGCGCGCTGATGCATTACGCATGGCCGGGCAATGTGCGCGAACTTTGCAATCTCGTGGAGCGCTTGTCGATTTTGTATCCCAGTACGCTCATCGGAGTGGGCGAGTTGCCGCCTAAGTATCGACCGCCGGGTTGGCAGCCAAGCATCGAACCGGAATTACCTTCCGAGGACCGCGAGACCGATGAGTCAAACGCCGAACGAAATCGTTCGCTCGATATTTCCGGCGATGCTATCGACGACGATGTGCAAGCCATGCGTTTGCTTACTGCGCCCAGCGCCGAAGCGTTCGCGCAATTGCCGGAAGCGGGCCTTGATCTGCGCACTTATCTTTATACGATCGAACGCGAACTCATTAAACAGGCGCTGGAGCGAGCGTCCGGAACGGTTGCGCATGCAGCGCGTCTACTGCATTTACGGCGTACCACGCTGGTCGAGAAATTGCGAAAATTCGAAATGTTTAACGACGGCGCCGATGGTGTCGGCGGTCTCGACAGCGCGCCGCCCTTTTCCCTTGGCTCGGAAGCGTCCGAAGTTTGACGCCGACGAAGACTGCGGAGCCGCGAACGTGTCGTTACTCAGCAATCCACCTACTCCGTGTTTGCTTGTTCAGCCGATGCGCATTGATGCATCGCGTAGCGCAACTGTGATGCGTTGCACGGGCTCGTCGCAATTGTGGTCGATGACAAGTCGGGCGCAACGATTCGCGAGGCAGCGGCATAGAAATTGCTCTCCTGACTATCGCCCGCCAAAGTTTGGTAGCGGCGGCGATGCAATCTAGTCGGGAGTCGAATGACGCATGAGCGACGCAGTGGCAAACGAAGCAACATCACGCGCAGCGGTGGCGGAGTCGACAATCGAGTTGGACGATGCAAGTCGTCGCGCGCTTCGAGCGGAACAGGACATGACCGCTTTCGCGCCGGTGTCGCTGCGCTTAGTGGAGTTGGCGCGACGCGTGGCGGTGAGCGAATGTACGGTGTTGATCGCCGGCGAGTCCGGCGTCGGCAAGGAAGTGTTGGCGCGATTCATTCATCGCTGCTCGCCGCGTTTGCATGGCCCTTTTATCGCAATCAACTGCGCCGCCATCCCGGAAACCATGTTGGAAGCGATGTTGTTCGGCTACGAGCGCGGCTCGTTTACCGGTGCGCAGGCCGCACATGCGGGCAAGTTCGAACAGGCGCAAGGCGGCACAATGCTGCTCGATGAAGTCTCCGAAATGCCGCTCGGCCTGCAAGCAAAGTTGCTTCGGGTGTTACAGGAGCGCGAAGTGGACCGCATCGGTAGCCGCAGTTCGTTGCCGCTCGATGTGCGCGTACTGGCGACGACCAATCGTCACTTGCGCGGCGAAGTTGCCGCCGGACGATTTCGAGAAGATCTCTACTATCGCCTGAATGTGTTTCCGCTGATTGTTGCGCCGTTACGCGAACGGCGCGAAGACGTGTTGCCATTGGCGATGCGATTGTTGTCGGCGCGCTGTCAACCCGGCGCGCGCATTCCCGCGCTCTGCGCCGACGCTGCGCACTCGCTACTCACTTATTCGTGGCCCGGTAACGTGCGCGAACTCGATAACGTGATGCAACGCGCACTGATTCTGTGTACCGGCCCGGTCATTGAGCCGGAGCATATTCGTTTCGAAAGCGATGCATTGGAGTCGCAACCCGTTACCGCGGCGAAATCTCAGTACGCGACCCGCGCTCCATCGCAACAGGTTGGTAACGCAGCGGGTACTAACGAGCTGGGCAATAACGCCCTCTCGAAGTCGCTGCATCATGCGGAACGAGAATTAATTCTCGACGCGTTACGCATCGGCAATGGAAGTCGGCGCATTGCCGCGGAGAAACTTGGCATCAGCCAGCGCACCTTGCGATACAAGTTGGCTCGCTTGCGCGATTCGGGCGTTTCGGTGCCGGCGGCGTGACATGGTGAAATCGGGAGATCGTGAGATGGTTGGAGCCGAGAACAACGAGTTGCAGAGGAGTGTAGTCAACGGAGCGTCAGCGTTTCTGACTATCTCACGCTCTTGCGAACTCCCCAATTCGCCGCGCGGAGCGCTGCTATGAGTGATATGCAAGTTAGTTCGGTGCTCGCACAGATCAGGACGATGTCGTCGCAGGTGCATGGCGTTGCCACTGGCGGAATCGGTGGCATGAATGGTATCAACGCATTGAAGCCCGCTGCGCTGAAGGCGCAACAAGCGGAACCGGGAAGTTTCGCGAGCGTATTGAAGAACGGCATCGATCAAGTAAATCAACTTCAGCAGCACGCAAGCGGGTTGGCGACGTCTTTCGAGCGCGGCGTGCCCGGCGTCGAGTTACCGGATGTGATGGTGGAACTACAAAAAGCCAGCGTCTCGTTTCGTGCATTGACCGAAGTGCGCAATCGATTCGTCAGCGCGTATCAGGAAATCATGAACATGCCGATTTAGACAACGTG
>JAYTQU010000146.1:0-3496 GCA_043746555.1 Pseudomonadota bacterium
ATCAATTGGCGACCGGAGTTCGAGATCAGGCGGAGCGAGGCAGCGCTGTTGTCTATCGCGCCGCCGATGCGATGAGCCAAATCAACATGTCGAGCGCGAAGATCGGCGACATCATCGGCGTGATCGACGCCATCGCATTTCAAACCAATCTTTTAGCCTTGAACGCCGCTGTTGAAGCGGCGCGCGCCGGCGAGTTGGGTCGCGGATTCGCCGTGGTCGCGACCGAGGTGCGCAATCTTGCGCAGCGCAGCGCCGGCGCCGCCAAGGATATTCGGGTGCTCATCGAAGATTCGGTGACGAAAGTCAAAGCCGGTTCGGAGTTGGTGAATGAATCCGGTCGCACGCTCGCCGAGATTCTCGATAGCGTTAAGAAAGTCACCGACATTGTTGGCGAGATCGCTGCCGCATCGTCCGAGCAATCGGCGGGCATCGATCAAGTCAACAACGCCGTCGCGCAAATGGATGCGGTTACTCAGGAGAATGCGGCGCGCGTCGATCAAGCCTCAGCCGCAAGTAAAGCCATGCAGCAACAAGCGGAAAAACTTGTGCAACAGATCAGCTACTTTCGAATGCAGGAAGGTTCGGCACGACGGTCGATTTTAGCGGCGGCTTGACGAGACGCTGACGGGGTCTTGCCGCGCCGATCGCAGCTTGATCGGCGGTGACAATACGATTCACCAACGCGGCACAGTTTTCAGTTAGCGTTGACCAGGAAACCGCTTCTACGGGCATTATGCGGAACGCTACTGCAATTTTAGTTTCACGCGTTCCTATGGGCGTTGCGTCCGATCTTTTATTTCTGATTGACTGGCCGCAGTGAGCGCCAAACGGCAACGCTTGTTTACTTCCGACGCTTTATCAGGAAGTTTCAGCTCGAGATAACAGCGTATTAAAGCTTCGTAGAGACGCTCGATCGTAGGCTCCACCTCGATTGCATCCAGGTAACATTGAGCAGCGCTTTCAATATTGCGCTCGGATATGAGCTCTTCCCCCAGCTTGTCAATCGCTGTCACAAACTTAGCGCGCAAACGTTCACGTTCGATGAGCGTCCATGCAGCATCGTCGTTATCTAAAAATGTACCGCGGTAGAACTTCAGCAGTTTATTCACTCGATGCGCGGGGGTACTGTCCGCCGCAGTGGCTTGCACTGCGAGTTCGAAAGCCCAAGTGTCGAGCCAGCAACGGTTGGAATTGAGCGAAAGCTGACCCTCATGCGTAACGATACTGTCATCGCCTAATAGTTTGCGCAAACGGTACAAAGTGGTTTCGAGGGAATGTGCGGCGATATCACCGTCAACCGCAGGCCATAAAGCCTGTGCAAGCTTGCCGATACCGACGTGCCGGCCGCCGAAACCGATGAGAGCACGTAGTAGAGCCAATGGCTTTTTGTGATCTCGCGCTCCAAATTTCAACGGCTCTTCATTTCGGACGACCATGAAACGACCAAGCGTGTGGATTCGTATTGGCCACGGCCAGTTCATCGGTAGTTCGCCCGATGGCGGTGGTAAACGTGTCTTGGTAATGATGGAACGTACGTACTCGGTTTCGATTCCTGCTTCGAGAGCCATGCTGTAAAGATCGGCTGCGTCTTCGCGCAAGCACCACGCCGTGGTGACCAGACCGCCGACTTGGATTTCTGCGGCAAGCGCATCGCGCATCAATCGCAGCGATTCGGCGTGCTCGCCGCGAAGGCGACGAATGTGGGCCTCGCAGAATAAGCAAAAGGCGACGACCAGTTTGCTTTGCATACGTAACCCTATGACGCGCGACTCATTCAAGGCTACGAGTGCGGCGTCAAGGTTGCCCTGTCGCGCCAGTGCATAGGCGAGCCCGATTAGATGATTGACTTCACCGAGAATGTAATGAGTGGTGCGCGCCAACTGCGCCGAGCGGCGCGCATCCTCCACAGCTCGAGCCGTATCGCCTTCATGTAAAGATACGATGGAACTGTAATGAGTATAGAAGGCGTCCACAATCTGACCTCGACCGGCAAAAACGGACATCTTCTCCAGCATTGAGCGCGCGATCGCAACATTGCCGGCGCAGATTTGCCCCCAGATTCCCCAGGCCAACAGCTGAAAATCGAACACATGAATACCGGAACTGGTTGCTAGCGCGAGCCCGTCGGTCACGGCTTGCAGCGAAGCTTGCGCGTTGCCATTGCCGCCGGAATCGATTGACTTGAACAGATACCAATACAACCGCGAGAGAGGCTTCGCGTGCGCTGATGTGGCATGCGGCTGGATGATGTCGAGCATACCGCGCATGCGCGCCAGCTCGCCGCGCCAGGTGTAATACTGAATGAGAATCCCCGCATGCACGATGCGCCGATCGTCGTCAAGCTCGGCACGCCACAGCGCATCCGCTCGATCAGCGTATGCGGCCAAGTCAGCATGATCGAATTGCGCCTGAATAAGACCGGAGAGATATGCGAACACGCAGTTGCGCTCGATTTCCGCCGGTAGTACGTGCTTGGACACGAGCTGTCGATAACGTTCAAGCCAGGGCAACAACGGCGTAAAGTCGTTTCGTTCGAGTATGAAACTATCAACTATCGCCGCCCAGGCGACGAACAGCGCCGCAGAATCCGATTCCATCTCGAAAAGGTTGAACGCTCGCTCTAGATACAGTCGCGCGATCGCAGGTTGAAATGCAAGTTCGGTCATACCCTGCCAGTAATGCACCCATCCATGACGGTCGCGAAAAGATTCCGGTAGGCGCGCGAGCAATGCGGCGAGTGTTTGGCGTCTGCCTTGAGCGGCAAACTGAGGCGCTATTGCGAGAATGAGCCGCAACATTTCGCTCCAGTCGTGCGCTTGCGCTAACAGATCGATTGCGGGCTCGACCTCACCATGTGCATACAGCAATTGCGCTCCTTGCTTGCACACGCGCCGCAATTCATCGGCAGATAGAGATAAGTGCGCTCGATTGATAAGGAAAGCGCGAAACAGCGGGTGGTACTCGTAACTGCCGTCGGCCCGCTTCATCGTAAAGATGCCGCGTCTCGAAAGACGATCGAAAACCGCTACGGTGTCGTTGCGCTGGGTAAGCGCCTCTGCGATCGCCGGGCTTATCGTCGGCAGCAGTGCCGTGCGAAGCAATAACATTTGATTTGAATGATCGATCCGCGAGAAAACCTCGTTGGCGAAGTAATCGAAAACCAATTGTGTGCCGATACCTTTCCGCGCAACCGTATCGTGAGCGTCGCCCATTGCAGCAGGATCCGTTCGCTCCATCAACAGTATCAATCCTGCAATCCAGCCTTGAGTATCAGCGTATAACTTGTCGATGCGCGCGCGAGTGAGCGGCAAGCTCTCGCTGCGCATCTTGGCAATCTCCTCGCATTCAAGCGGCGTAAGTCTGAGTGACTCCCACCCGATGATCGCTACTCGGTCTGAAGCGCGAAGGCGTGCAAAGGCCGCAGGCGGTTCTTCTCGGCTCAGAATCACCACGTTAATCCCGTCTGGAATTTGTTCGCAGCCATGCTGTAATACCA
>JAYTQU010000147.1:0-12236 GCA_043746555.1 Pseudomonadota bacterium
TAAGTGGCCAGACTCTTATTCAGACCCCCTCGCGATTTCACGAGCTCCCGAATTCACGAACCATCACCCCAACTAGTTACAGACCCCCTAACTCATGAGCGCCACAGCCGAATCACTACCGATGCGAACCCAGCCAACCAATAATTTGCGATCCGGGCTGTTGCTCGTCGGCGTTGCATTGGCGGTCGCCGCAGGCGTGGCGATTGCGTTATGGTCGAAAGAGCCGAGCTACGGATTACTGGCGGCAAAGGTGAGCAATTCACAGGCCGCGCAAATTGTGCAAGCGCTCGAAGCGTCGGGCATCGAACATCGCGTCGAAGCGGGTTCGGTCATGGTGCCGGTCGAGAAACTAAGCGATGCACGACTAAAACTCGCCGCCCAAGGAATCAGTGGCGATGAAGGCGGCTTCGACGATTTGCAAAAAGATCCCGGCTTCGGCGTCAGTCAGTTTATGGAGACGGCGCGTTATCAACACGCGTTGGAAATCGAGCTTGGTCGCACGGTCGCGAATTTGCAGCCGATCGAAAGTGCGCGGGTTCATTTGGCATTGCCGCGGCAATCGGCATTCGTGCGCGATCGCCGTGAAGCGAGCGCGTCGGTGTTCGTGCAATTGAAAGCGGGAAGACGTTTGGCCGACGAGCAAATCAACTCGATCGTCAACTTAGTTGCGTCGAGCGTCCCGGAGATGGAAGCCTCGCAGGTAACCGTCGTCGATCAACAAGGACGATTGCTGTCCGCGCCGCACGGCAACGACGAATACGCGATGCGCGACAAGCAATTCGAATATGAGAACAAGCTCGAAGAACTGTATTCACAACGTGTCGAGCAATTATTGACACCGCTGGTCGGCGCGGGCCGAGTGCGCGCGCAAGTCGTCGCCGACGTGGAAATGGCGATTACCGAACAAGCACGCGAACAATATCGACCCGAAAGCCAAGTGGTTCGCAGCGAACAGCAATCGGAAGAATCCAATCGCAATGGCTCAGGCCCGCAAGGCGTTCCCGGCGCGCTCACCAATCAACCTCCACAGGGCGGTGTTGCGCTCGCGCCGAATGTTCCCGCGACCAACGCGACTGCCAATGCACAGAATGCAACGGCAAGCGGCGAGAACTCGACATCGAAACAAAGCACACGCAATTACGAAATCGATCGCACGCTGGCCTACACCAAACAACCGCCAGGCACATTAAAACGCTTGAGCGTTGCCGTGCTAGTCGATAACGCTCGCAGCGTCGGCGACGACGGCACGGAAACACAAACGCCGTTGACGCCGGAACAAATCGCCAATATGACGAGCTTGGTCAAAGACGCCGTTGGCTTCGATGAAAAGCGCGGCGATAGTGTGAACGTCGTTAATGCATCGTTTGCTGCCGTTCCCGAAGTGCCGCAAGCCGATCCGCAAGTTGTTCCGCTGTGGGAGAAACCGATTGTGCGCGACTTCGCCAAACTCGGCGGCGGCGTGATCGTGCTCGTAATGTTGGTGTTGTTCGTGCTGAGACCGTTGATGCGCGGTCTTCTTCCGCCGCCGGCAACCGGCATGATTCTCGCCGGCGACGCCATGGCGTTGTCGGGTCCGGCGGGCGGCGGCGCTCAAGGCGCGGTCGGCGTCAACAAGCAATCGACACCTTACGAACAGCAATTAACCGAGACGCGCACTTTGGTCCAACAAGATCCGCAACGAGCGGCGCAAGTCGTGAAGGGTTGGGTGGCCTCCGATGAGTAATGTAGCGTTGCCAAAGCGCACCGGCGCTGAACGAGCGGCTATTCTGTTGTTGACGTTGGGCGAGCAATCGGCCGCCGAAGTGCTCAAACACATGGACACCGACGATGTACAACGCGTCGGCATCGCGATGTCCACCATTCCCACCGTCTCGCGCAATGAAGTGCAGAGCGTGCTCGGCGTATTCAAAGAAAACGTCGACAGTCACTCGATCACCGGTTCGGACGATTACATTCGCAAAGTGTTGACGGCGGCATTGGGCGGCGATCGCGCCAACACGATTACCGATCGTATTCAACTCGGCGGCAACACCAAGGGACTCGCATCTTTGAAATTGATGGACGCTCGCGCGGTCGCAAATCTTGTGCGACAGGAGCATCCGCAGATTATCGCCATCGTGCTGGCGTATCTCGACGCCGATCGCGCCGCCGAAGTGCTCGCAATTCTTCCGGACACGTTGCGCTCCGAGGTGGTGATGCGTATCGCAACGCTCAACGGCATCCAACCGGCGGCATTGAACGAGTTGGACGACATCATGGCCAATCGCTTCTCCGGTAAAAATATGGTGCGCACCTCCGTGCTTGGCGGACCGAAAGTCGCGGCCAATATCATCAACTATCTCGACGGCAGTCAAAGCAACGCGATGATGGAAGAGATCGCCGCGGCGGATGAACAGTTGGCCACCAGTATTCAGGACATGATGTTTGTGTTTAACGATCTGCTAGATGTAGACGATCGCGGCGTTCAAGAGCTGTTGCGCGGCGTGCCCGCCGATAAGTTGTTGCTGGCGTTGAAAGGTGCCGACGATCGCATTAAGGAAAAGATATTCAAGAACATGTCGCAACGCGCGGCCGAAATGCTCAAAGACGATCTTGAATCGCGCGGTCCGGTAAGACTCAGCGATGTCGAATCGGCGCAGAAAGAAATTGTCACGGTTGCGCGGCGTCTCGCCGAGGCCGGCACGATTAGCCTAGGCGGAACCGAAGAAGAGTATGTCTGACGCACCAACCGTTTCTCATGCAGTTGCGTCCGAACGCTGGGCGCCGCCGGAAGTGTATGGCCGATCCTTTGGATCGCAGGGCGAACGTCCTGCGGGTCTGGGCCGATCCGATCGCGAAGCCATCGACGCGTTGTACGAGAAATCGAAAAAAGAAGGATTTGCCGCGGGTCGGGCGCAATTCGATGCGCAGACCGAAGAACTCGCGGCGCGTGTCGCGCACTTAGATGCAACGCTGCAATTGTTGGCGCGACCTCTCGCGGAATTGGACGCGGAAGTCGAAAAGCAATTGGTCACGTTGGCGTTGACTGTGGCGCGGCACTTGGTTCGTCGCGAACTACGAATCGACCCCACTCAGGTAGTCGGCATCATTCGCAGTACCGTCTCGTTACTTCCCGCCGCGGCGCGCGATGTGCGCATTCACTTACATCCCGACGACGCGGCGCTAGTCCGGGAAAAACTCGCTGAACCGCATGCCGAACGCGCATGGTCCATTGTCGAAGATCCAATCATGATGCGCGGCGGTTGTCGTGTCACCACCGATCACACACAGATCGACGCGCGACTCGAAGCGCGACTCGGCGCGGCGATCGCCAGCGTGCTAGGCAGTGAGAGAACAGAGCCGCGCAGCGATGCAAGCCAGTCGCAATCTCCGGGAGCCCCGGCGACATGAGTGAAAACACAGTAGCTCAAGATATCCGTCGTGTGCGCAATACACAATGGCGCGAGCGTTTGACGCGCCGAGTGGCACGCGCCGAACGTCTTCCCGAACCGCCGGTTGAAGGTCAACTCACACGCATGATTGGCTTAACTCTGGAAGCGGCCGGATGCCAAGCGGCCATCGGCGATCGTTGCGATGTGATCACGATGGATGGGGTGCGTGTAGAAGCGGAAGTGGTCGGCTTCGCAGAAGAACGATTGTTCCTGATGCCCACCGGCGATATTCACGGCGTCAAACCGAGCGCACGTGTTATCCCTGCACAGCGCGCGGGATCCGCGGCGGTCGGGCCGCAACTTCTCGGCCGCATCGTCGATGGCGGCGGTCGACCGCTCGATGGACACGGCGCAATCGAATGCGAACAGAGAGTACGGTTGACCGGAGTGCCGATCAATCCGCTGGCGCGACAACCGATCTCGGAACCGCTCGATGTCGGCATTCGTTCGATCAACTCGCTATTGACGGTCGGTCGCGGACAACGCATCGGATTGTTTGCCGGCAGCGGCGTCGGTAAGAGCGTCTTGCTCGGCATGATGGCGCGGTTTACGTCGGCCGATGTAATTGTGGTCGGACTGATCGGCGAACGCGGTCGCGAAGTGAAAGAATTCGTCGAACGAATTTTGGGCGTTGACGGGCGACGTCGCTCGGTCGTCGTAGCCACGCCTGCGGACACGCCGCCGTTGATGCGCTTGCATGGCGCATGGTTGGCAACTTCCATCGCCGAATATTTTCGCGATCAAGGCAAAAGCGTTTTGTTGTTAATGGATTCGCTCACGCGCTTTGCACAAGCGCAGCGAGAGATCGGTCTCGCAATCGGCGAAGCGCCCGCGACCAAAGGTTATCCGCCGTCGGTTTTCGCGCGACTGCCGCAGCTGGTCGAACGCGCGGGCAACGGAACGGAGCGGGGCGGTTCGATTACGGCGTTCTACACCGTGCTGACGGAAAGCGACGATCCGCACGATCCGATAGCCGACGCGGCGCGCGCGATTCTCGATGGACACTTTGTCTTGTCGCGACGCATTGCCGAGTCGGGGTTATATCCGGCCATCGATGTCGAAGCATCGATCAGTCGCGTGATGCACGAAATCGTACCGCCTGCGCAAATGCAATTGGCGCGAGGGTTTCGGCAGGCATTGTCGATCTATGGGCAGAATCGCGATTTGATTGCCATCGGGGCGTATCGACCGGGAAGCGATCCGCGCATCGATGCCGCTATCGCCGCGTGGCCGAAATTGCAGCAGCTACTGCAACAAGATATGCACGAACGTTTCGACTTGCGCGCGAGCGCCGCCGCGTTGGCGCAATTGGCGTCGAGTGTGGGCGTTGAGAGCCAGCAATGACACGTAGCGAACGAATGCAGCCGGTAAGAAAATTTAGCGGTGCCACCGAAAAGCGCGAGGCCGGACAACTCGCTGCGACCGAAGATCGTCTCGCCGAATGCGAGCGCAAGTTAGCGGAGCTGAGACTATACGAACAAGAGTATCGAAAAGGTTTCAACTCGCGCGTGAGCGTCGGCATGGGCGGCGGTGGAGTGCGCGACTATCAACAATTCTTGGCGCGACTCTCGGAGGCAATTCGTCAACAGATGCAACTCGTGGCTGTTGCGCGCGCCGAACGCGACGCGCAACAAGGTCAATGGCGCGAAGCCGCGACGCGCAACAAGGCGATCGATCATGTGGTCGAAAATTGGAAAACGGAAGAACGCCGTCATGTCGAGCGTCATGAACAAAGGGAAAGCGACCAGCGCGCACAGCGCAAGACGCCAGAGCGCACCGACAAAGCGGCGAGTTAGGCAACAAACTAAACAGTAGATTTGACGACCGATTCCTTACATACACGACCGGAAATGCATCATGGCTCCTTCGCTCGACATCGCTACTGCAACGCAGTCACAACCAAAAGCGTCTGCGTCGCCGGCTTCAAGCGCAACATCGAACGACGCTGTCAATAAAAACGCCGGCGCGACTGGCGTGAAAGCGCCCGACAATGGTCATGCCTTGACTGCCGATAATCCGGATAGAAAGTTCGAGGAGATGCTTGCGGAATTGCTGGGCGACGCTCCCAATACGACTGTATCTACATCCACTTCTTTGTTGCCGACGGATAAGGACAAACAAGACAGCACGAAAACCAACGATGCCAGTGTCTTGGATGCGAGCGCGTTACTGCTCGATCCGCAAACGTTGTTGCTTTTGGCGGATTCAATTCCGCGCGCGCCGGAATCGGCATCGACCAACGTCGCGCAATCGTCTGCGGTATCGGCGGATCGTAAGACAGCCGCGACAACTTTTAATACGAGCACGATTGCAAGCTCGTTGCTCGGCACCGATCGGAGCGCGACAAAACTCGACGGAAAACCGATAGCAACCACAGCGCAGCAGGACGGAAGCAAGGATAGTGGCGGTAATGCGGACAAGTCGGCACCGAATGCGCTATCCGCCGTGGCGACTGCGGCGCACGATCGTGTCGCGGACCTGCACGATCAACCGATGATTCGTGCGCACGTCGGTACCGCAACATGGACCGAAGAATTGGCCGGCAAGTTGACCGTGATGGTGGGTCGCGGCTTGCAATCGGCATCGTTACAGTTGTCGCCGGAACATTTAGGTCCGCTTGAAATTCACATTTCCGTGCAGAACAACCAGACCTCCGTGTGGTTTGGCGCTGTTCATGCCGATACGCGCATCGCACTCGAACAGGCATTGCCGCGATTGCGCGAAATGCTTGCCGGTCAAGGCTTAAATCTCAGCGATGCCGGCGTGTTTCGCGAAGCGCCGCGCGATCGCGCTCCACAGCATTCGAGCGCACGCACTTCCGGCTCCGGCTCAAGCGAACGCGAAATCTCGATAGCTGCGATTGGATTGCGCGGGATCGTGGATGCGTACGCGTAACGCGCTACTAGTACCTCGTCACAAAGACTTTTCGGATGGTCTCCAAGCCGGAAGAACAATGTTTGTTCATTCGGTCTATCAAATCGTATGGGTACGGTTGCGGCTATCCGAAAACTGCTTTAGCGCGGCTCTGGTAACGTTGATCGGTTGCGCCAATTTCCCGGCGCACATCAAAGCCATGAAGCGTGTCGTGTGCGAGCGCTCACGAACTCGCGCTCGAATATGTGTCGCAAGTCGTGCTTTGAATCTGCGCCGAGTGGCGATGAAATGGACGCGACCATGTGGCACGCGCTTTGCTAACTACCCCTTACCAATAATTGTTTGACGCGAGGTTAAGGCAATGGCCGAATCAATTCCCCACGAAGGCGTTAAGAAGGCGGAAAAAGCGCCTGCCAATCCGGCCGCTCGCACCAATCTATTGTTGATCGTCATTATCGGCGTGCTCGCGCTACTGTTAGTGGTCGGAATCGTGGGCGGGATCATATTGATCCGCAACAGCGATCATGGTGCGTCGGCACAGACGCATGCCAATGCCGCGCCGGCCAACGAAGCCCAAGGCGACAAGGCGTCGGCCAAGTCCAAAGAAGATGACAAGAAGAAGGCCGTAAAGAAAGACAAGGACGCTCCGAGAGCGCAAGCGCTCTATGTGACGCTCGAACCACCGTTCGTCGTGAACTTCCCCCCCGGCAAGCCCGCGAAGTTTTTGCAGATCAGCATGGACATCATGACGCGCGATCCGGCGATGGCGCAATTTCTCAAAGACAACAACCCGCTGCTGCGAAACGACCTACTGATGCTGTTCGGTAATCAGGAATACGAAAGTGTGGTTGCCCCGGAAGGCAGAGAAAGTCTACGCACGTTGGCCTTGGAAACTGTGCGCGGCGTAGTGAAGAAGGAAGGTGGAAAACCGGCCGATGTCGAGGCCGTTTATTTCACCAGTCTCGTCATGCAATAACCAAAAAGACCCGGATGCATTCATGGCCAACGAGATTCTAGATCAAGACGAAATCGACGCGCTGATCCACGGCGTCGATAACGGCAAAGTAAAAACCGAAAGCGACGAACCGGTCGCGACGGGCGAGGTGCGCGTCTACGATCTCACCACCCAGACGCGCATTGTGCGCGGACGCATGCCGACGCTCGATCTCATCAACGAACGCTTTGCCCGTCTTTATCGAACGACGCTTTTCAACATGTTGCGGCGCACGCCGCAGATTTCGGTCGCAACGGTGCAACTAAGCAAGTTCTCCGACTATCTGCACAGTCTGTACGTTCCAACCAGTCTCAACATGGTGAAGGTGCATCCGTTTCGCGGCACTGGACTAATTGTGCTCGATCCGAAGCTGGTGTTCTCGGCGGTCGACAATTTTTTTGGCGGAACCGGTCGGCACGCGAAAATCGAAGGGCGCGATTTCACCACCACCGAGTCCCGCATCATTCAACTGCTGTTGAAAGGAGTATTCGCGGACGTGCAAGCCGCGTGGGCCAACGTCGCCAAGATAGAAATTGAATATTTGAGTTCGGAAATGAATCCGCAGTTTGCCAATATCGCGGGCCCAACGGAGATGGTGGTGATTAGCTCGTTTCACATCGAGCTCGACGGTGGCGGCGGAAATCTGCACGTCACGATGCCAACTTCGATGCTCGAACCGGTGCGCGAAATTCTCGACTCCGGCGCGGCGACCGATCGCATCGGTCAGGACGAGCGCTGGTCGCAGGCATTGCGTGAAGAAATCGAAGACGCGGAAATCGAACTCGGCATGGTTTTGGGTCGCGGCGAGTTGACGCTCGGCGAACTCATCAACTTGCAACCCGGCGATGTGGTGCCGTTCGATTTCGGCGGGCGCGCCACGATTGTGGTCGGCGACGTTCCGGTGTTTCGCGGCAATTACGGCACATCGCATGGCATGCAGGCGCTCAAGATCGACGAGCGCGTGTTGCGCCACAAACCGAAAGTGCTCGACAAGCTGATGCCGCGTCAACCGCGACTCGATCAGCAAATCGAACAACGCAGCAACTCGTTCCCAGAATAATCGCGCAGTTTAGTATCGCAGAGGTAAGACTATGGCCGCTCCCAACTCCACCGAAGCCGCTGAATTCGAAAATTTGCGCGACGAAGCGCTCCTCGAAGGCAAGCGCGACGTTAATCTTGAAGTGGTGCTCGACGTGCCGGTAACGCTGTCGATGGAAGTCGGCCGAGCGCGTCTTCCGATTCGCAATTTGTTGCAGCTTAATCAAGGCTCCGTGGTGGAGCTGGATCGCGCGGCGGGCGAACCGCTCGATGTATATGTGAACGGTACATTGATCGCTCACGGCGAAGTTGTGGTGGTAAACGAGAAGTTCGGCATCCGCCTTACCGATGTCATTAGTCCCGCCGAGCGCATTCGCAAATTGAAATAGACGTATGCGAACGACCACGCTCCGCTTGCTAAGAACAATCGCACTGCTGAGCGCGGCGTGCGTATGCGGCACCGCCTCGGCACAAGATCGAGATTTGTCCGAAAAATTATTTGCCGCGCCCGTCGCCGCGCACACCACGGCTCCTTCCGGAGCCGGGTCGATGGCGCAAGCAACCTTGGCGCTGGCGTTGGTATTGATTGCCGTGTTCGCCGCCGCCTACGGATTGCGTCGTCTGCGGAAATTCGGCGGCGCGGTCAGTGCGGACGGTATCGAAGTGATTTCGCAAGCGGCGCTCGGCTCCAAAGAACGCGCGGTATTACTGAGAGTCGCGGGCACGCATGTACTTGTCGGGGTCACGCCCGGCAATGTCAATCTCCTGCACGTATTGGCCGCCGATGCCATACCCGCGTCGCGCGAGCCGGTAGCCGCGGAACTCGGTAATCAGCCGTCACCCGCATCGCAGCCGTCGTTCAAAGCGCTGCTCAAGAAAAGTTTGGGGTTATCGTGACCTGGGCGCTATCGCATAGAGTATTGACTGGTGCGCGGGGACTGCGGCTGTTGATTATCGGCATTGCATTGCTTGCGCCGCTCGCAGCGAACGCCGCCGGCATTCCGGCCGTCACGGTGCAAACCAACGGTAACGGACAAACCTATTCGGTGACCTTGCAAATTTTGATGGTGATGACGGCGATCACGCTGTTGCCCGCCGCGCTGTTGATGATGACCGGATTCACCCGCATCGTCATCGTTCTCGCCATTCTGCGTCAAGCGCTCGGCGCGGGACAGGCGCCGCCGAATCAAGTGCTGATCGGTCTATCGCTATTTCTCACCATGTTCGTGATGGCGCCGGTGATCGATCGCATTCAGACCGACGCCGTGCAACCGTACAGCGAGGATAAGATCACTGCAATAGTGGCGATCGATAAAGGTCTCGTGCCGTTGAAACAATTCATGCTCGATCAAACGCGCGAGAGCGACATCGCGAGTTTCGTTCGCATCGCCGGCGGCAAGGGGTTCGGTTCGCCGCAAGAAGTGCCGCTTACTATATTGGTTCCGGCGTTCGCCACCAGCGAATTGAAGACGGCGTTTCAAATCGGATTCTTGATTTTCATTCCTTTCGTGATCATCGATTTGGTGGTCGCCAGCGTATTGATGTCGATGGGCATGATGATGCTCTCGCCGGTATTGATCTCGCTGCCGTTCAAAATCATGTTGTTCGTCTTGGTCGACGGCTGGGCGCTCGTGATGGGCACGTTAGCGTCGAGTTTTTATCGCTAGGTAATTTCCAATGACTCCCGAAACCGTTATGACTGTTGCGCAACGAGCATTGGAAATGACTCTGCTGCTTTCCGCGCCGTTGTTGCTCGCGGCGTTGGTGGTGGGTTTGTTGGTCGGCGTGTTTCAGGCCGCAACGCAAATCAACGAAATGACCTTGTCGTTCATTCCAAAGTTGCTCGGCATGGCGGCGACGGTAGTGATCGCTGGTCCATGGATGCTCAAACTCATCGTCGGGTATACGCGCGAATTATTCGAAAGCATTCCAGGGCTGATTGGTTGAAAGGCGGGAAATCGTGAAAGCGAAAGTGCGTGAATTGAAAAGAGTGAATCCGCATCGGGCCGATGGCGTCGACGCCGCTGCCGTTTGCTCTTGCGCTTTAACGACCTCCCGTCTTCACGTCCTGAGGTTGTCATGCTCATGGGCTTCGCCATGCTGACGCTCTCTCCCGGCCAACTCGAAGCTTATCTCGCTCAGTATTTCTGGCCGTTTGTGCGCATCGGTGCATGTTTGATGGTGGCGCCGGCATTTGGCGCGCGCTTCGTTCCGCCGCGCTTGCGCATCGCGTTGGCGGGTGCGTTGACTTTATTGATCGCGCCCACGATAACAACGCCGACCGGCGTTGCGATGTTGTCGGTACAAGGACTCATCATTACATTGCAACAAGTACTCATCGGCGTCGCCGCCGGATTTGTTTTGCAACTGGTATTCGATTCGTTGGCAATGGGTGGACAACTTCTGGCCAACAGCATGGGCTTGAGCTTTGCGTTCAATGTCGATCCACAACACGGCGCCAGCACGCCGGTGGTCGGACAGTTGTACATGTTGATTGTGATGTTGACGTTCTTGGCGCTCGACGGTCATATCGCATTACTCGATGCTTTGCTTACCGGATTCAAGACGCTACCGGTGAGCGCGCACGGAATCAGCGCCGCGAGCGCGTGGTCGGTGGTGGAATGGGGGCGCTATCTTTTCGAGGGCGCGCTGGCGGTCGCATTGCCGGGGATGACCGCGTTATTGATCGTCAATTTGGGTTTCGGCGTGATGAGTCGCGCGGCGCCATCGCTCAATATGTTTGCCGTTGGATTTCCGATTACGTTGGTGTTCGGTCTCGCGATCGTGTTGTTCGGACTCCCGGCTGTACAAGCCAGCTTCACTGCGTTGTTCGGCGTCGCGCTTAACGCGCTCGGTGGATTGCTGGGCGGCGTATCGAGCGGTAGCGCTATGCAAACGAGTGGAGCATAGCGGTGGCCGATCAAGAGCAACAAGATCGAACCGAACAGGCCACGCCGAAACGCTTGGAGGAAGCGCGTCGCAGCGGTGACATTCCGCGATCGCGGGAACTAAGCGCCGCCGCGGTATCGATGACAGGCGCAATCGGGATTTTATTTCTCGGCGGCACCGCGTCGGGGCACTTGCACGACATGATGCGTGCGGGTTTGTCGTTGACACGAGACCAAGCCATGCGAGAAGAGTATCTCGTGCCGGCGTTAGCGCAATCGGCCAATGCGGCGCTGCAAGCCTGCGCACCGATTTTCATTGCGATCGTGTTGGCCGCGTTAATGGCGCCGCTCTTGCTCGGCGGCTGGTCGTTTAGTACCGAAGCGCTCGCGCCTAACTTTTCGCGTTTGAGTCCGGCGGCCGGATTCAAACGGATGTTCTCGGCGCGCGCCGCAATCGAACTTGCCAAGTCGCTCGCGAAATTCGGCGTAGTGGCGCTCGCCGCGGTGTTGGTGCTGCGCTTCGATATGCCACGTTTGCTCGGATTAGGCAACGAGCCGGCGACGCGCGGCGCGCTGCATGCGGCGCACATGTGTGCGCAGGCCTTCGCGATTCTCACGGCAAGCTTGCTGTTGATCGCCGCGATCGATGCGCCCTATCAACTTTGGCAGTACGCGAAAAAGATGCGCATGTCGCGCGACGAGATTCGCCGCGAAATGAAAGAAAGCGACGGCGCGCCCGAAATCAAGAGTCGCATTCGACAAGCGCAACAGGAAATGGCGCGACGACGCATGATGCACGAAGTACCCAAGGCCGATGTCGTGGTCACGAATCCCACGCACTTCGCCGTCGCACTTCGCTACGACGAGAATCGCATGCGCGCGCCGATCGTCGTCGCCAAGGGCGCCGATCTGATTGCGACTCGTATTCGCGAGATCGCCGCCGAACACAATGTGCCGTTGTTCGAAGCGCCGCCGCTGGCCCGCGTGCTTCATCGCAATGTCGATATCGGC
>JAYTQU010000148.1:0-11863 GCA_043746555.1 Pseudomonadota bacterium
TGTCGAGCCTAACTGCCAGCCAAGAAACATAGATAAACGGCACGCGAAAGGCGTCGCGATCGTCGTCGACCCGCAGCTTCCATACGGAGCGCTCGCCGATGGATAACGCCCCGATCAAGTTGACGATTCCGCCACGCACCGGGCGATTTTCAATCGGCGTCTTGCTGGGGTCGGTTGAGGGTGGACCTTTATTCACGGTCACGCCTAATTCATCGGCGTGTTGATCGATCTCCACGTTTTCGATCACGGTTTCCAATTTTTGCGAAAGCGTTTGGCCATTATCGGGATGCAGCTCGCCATTGCCCTTGAGCTTGGCAACAATGGCGTCGCGCGTATCCTTGTCCGACGTTGCGATCTTGAGCAGGAATGTTGCTTCGTCGAGCCGAATTGAAACGGGAAGTTTGCTATCTTCACCCTTGGGTAGATCTTTAACTTCGCCGACAATTTCCTTCATCACGTCGACGATCAACTGTCGTTCTTTTGGATCGGCAAATTCTTCCGGCCAAAAGCGTTTCTTGTGATCGCTGTCTTCGGCTTCGACCTGATCGGCTTTCTGATTGGCCTGATCGAGTTCGGCTTGCAACTGTTCGCCGGCGTCGGCGGCGCTCTTTGCTTTTACCTTAGTGCCCGGATCGCTTGAAATTCCCAGCTTGGGCACCGCGTTCGTACTTCCTGAACCCTGTCCTTTGCCACCCGATCCTCCGCCATCGCCATTATCGCCCGTCCCCTTGCCCTTGTCCGAGCCATCGGCGGAACCTTCGCCCGCGTCCTTGCCTGGGCCCGTCTGA
The DNA here is from genome assembly GCA_043746555.1 of Pseudomonadota bacterium. GTDB lineage: Bacteria > Pseudomonadota > Gammaproteobacteria > Steroidobacterales > Steroidobacteraceae > CAZQYC01. The sequence continues at coordinate 789 of JAYTQU010000148.1, forward strand.
ATTTTTTTCTCCTTGGCGAGCCAGTCGCGAATGTGTTTGTCGAGCGGCGCAAAAATGGGGATGGCGATCGTGGTCTTGTGTTTTTCACGCGCGTGCTTGACGGCTGCGGCGGCGTTGAAAGTCAGAACGCGGTTTTCCGGCGGCGGCATTGCATCGAGAATGTCCTTGGTCGTCGCCGCCGGATACACGCGCAACATGTGCACGCGAAATACTTGGTAATAAATATCTTTGTTGCCGGTGACCCAGCCTTGTATTTCTCCAATCGTGAAGACGTGGGTGTTACCGCCAGGTTTGTCGAACAAACGCCCGCTACTTGCAAATCCGGTCACGGCAGGACGCGCGCCACCGACCGCCGCTTCGCCGGCTTGACGTGCCTGCAATTCCGCCGCCGCTTCATTCGCGACCGACACGCCATCGCGTCGATTGCCGCCACTACGTTGCACGACATGCGCAAACTCATGCACTAAGCGTTGCTCGCCGTCACGAGTTCCAGGCGCGTAGGCATTTGGTGCAAAGCCGATTTCGCGTCCCTCGCTATACGCGTGCGCACCGGCTCGTGAGGATTTCTCCGCTGCTTCGCTGTCGGTGCGTAACTTGACATCGTGCAATGGCACGCCAAAGAGATTCGACATCCGCGCTTGCACGTTCTGTTGCGGGCCGCTGTTTAATCGCAACGCCGCACTATTGCCGATGCGCTTAGTTAGTCCGGCTGTTGTTTTGTCGGCAGCGGGTGCCGGACTTGCTTGATGGTCTTTCGATGCCGGTGCGCGCTGCGCATACGACAGCGTATGTTTGCGCGAACCTGAACGACGGCGGACGCGCGCAGACATCGTTACGCGACCTCGAAGACGCTAGCTTCGAGCGATGCGGTTGCAGGCATCATAGGTGTAAAGCTACTCACCTTCGTCACTTCCGCCGACGCCTGCATCGCCCTGATCCTCATCTTCGTCATCGTGTGGGAATGGCGGAGCCGGACTCGGCGCTCCAGGCGGCGGCAACGATAACGAACCACTGCGCTGCAATTCCGGCGATTGCACCAAGTCGCCATACGCATCGAATTCGCGCAGCATCGCGTTGCGAACTTCCTCGGTTTCACCTGCCAACTGTCGTTCGAGCCGTGTGCGCAGAAACGATTTAATCTCCTCCACAGGACGTACGGGCTGTCCGTTAACGCGGCGAAATAGATAGCGCATGCGACGCATCCCGGAGGGATTCGTAAAGTTGTCGGTGAGATGCGCCATGTCGCGTAGAAACTGATCGCCCAAACCGTCGGCGTATTCCCAAGTCGACCAATCCTTGCACTCGATACGAGTTCCGTCGCGCAGCGTGATGTCGTACTCGCGTGCGCGAGCGGCAATCGGCTCGCGAATTTCGATACCGGCCACCGCCTCGGCACCGCCTACGAAACGGATGACTTCCATTTGGAACAAGCCGCCACGGAATTTCCCAGGCGACGCCGCCATATCGGCGAGCATTTGTCGCGCTCCCGCCACGCGCAGTTCCATCATTTGGGTAAAAGTTTCCAGCGCAAAATTTCGATCGGCTACCACAAAGCGGCCGCGGCTGATCGTGCGCAAGAGGCGCGGGATACTGATCGTCGGTTCACCGGGCTGCGCCGCGAACACCAGCGCGCGCAGCTGCGCTACACCCATATCCTGCCGACCGCGCACCTGCCACAGTATGTCGGCGAGGTCGGCGTCACTGACGCCGCGCAACTCGCCGGCGCGAATTTGATCGATGGCATCGCGGCCAAGCCGAGTGCGCACGTTTTGCAGTATGTTGCGCGTCAGTTCATTCATTCTGGCGCCCGCATCGCGCTCAGCGCGCGCAATGGCCTCTTCCGTCGTACGCAAACGAGCTGGATCGGTTGTTTGCGTCGGCCGCAAGCTACGAATCGCAGTGAGTGACGGATCCGTTACGCCAAGTAAACGCGCACGACTCAACAGCGCACGTTGTCGAGCCTGCAACGCATCTTGTTGTCGCACGAGTTCAGGAATTTCCGGCGCGGCGCCACCGCCAACTGGCGGCGCATAACGCTCCGCCGGCACGAACACCATGTCACGCGATTCGAGACCTTCGACGGTTGCGCGAATCGTTCCATCCTCCGCCACGGTGACGCGATCGGCGCCGTAGAATTGACGAAAACGTTCCGCAGCCGACGCTCCGCCTTGATACGTGTAAACAGATTCGCTGTCTCCGACCGGCGTAATGTGCAAATCGGTAAGGAACTCTGCCTGTCGAATTCCCGCAAGCGCCGCGTCGATGGTTTGCAACTCTTGTCCGGCCTGCGCATCCAATTGCGATGCGTCGCTGCGCGTGCGAAAGCGCGCCCGCAATTGTTCGGCCAACGCTCGTTGGCGTTCTAACAGCGAGCGCGTTCGCTCGATCAACTCCGGCGCATCTCTCGACGCGGCTTGGGGCCGCATCGAGAGCGATGCAAGATCGCGGTTCAATCTAGCCAAATCGCCGCGCAACTCCGTGATCGGCGCCTCCAGTTCTCCGAGGCGTGCTTCACGAGCCCAAATGGTGCCGCGCTCCATAAGTGGACGCGCCGCCACCGAGCCTGCTTCCAACAACGCAATCGTCAATAGGTTTTCGTAGGCGAACAACGCAAAGTCGCTGATGGAATCGAAGTGCTGCCCCGATGCAAGGCGCTGTGCAATGCCGACCGCCATGAAGGTGGCACCGGTCATACCGATGCGCAGTCCCGTCGACACCATGCCGGCGCGTTCGGCTGCAAAGAATCCGCGCTCGACACCAATGGCCGCAAAGCGCGTTGCGCCCGCGGCCAGCAGTACATTCAAATAACGGAACGCGCCGAAGGTGGCGATGTTGAGCAACGAATGGCCGACAAAATCACCGACACTGTCGCTTTCCCAATGTCCTTCCATGAGACGAGTCCGTAGTTCCGACATCGCGGTGAACGCGACGCCGCTGACAATCAACTCGGTCGCGACATACGCCGCCGAGCCTTCGGCCAGCCAAATGCCGGCGATCATCGCGCCCAGTTCTTGCGCCACCAAAACAAGAACGATGGTGACAATCACCATCGCGGTGATCGTGAGGACTTTTAGTGCGGTATTGGTCGCTGCCTGGCTGCGCACTTTGTTCGCATACATCTGCTCGGCGAGCGATGTGAACGCGATCGGTCCGGCATCCATCGGATCGGGCCACCAACCTTCGGTTTCTTCACGGTGAGGAAAACTTTCCGGTCGTAGCAAATGAAAGCCGAACTCGTGATACACCTGTCGACGTACATGAATGCCGAGATCGCCGTCCATCCACAATGCCAACGAGGTATCCGCTTCCAGTTGCGTGCGCGCCTGATCCAATCCGGTAACGGTGGTTGCCGCCCAATCGCGCAACAGGTCGAGCGATACGCGGTGCGTGGTACGAATGGTGATGTGAGTCTGCGATGGCAAATCGTCCGGTACCGTCATCCTGGTAACTTCTTCGTGCGACTCCTCCAATCCCAATGCTACGCGCCATGCGGCTTCGCGATCGCGTAACGTACTCAACGTAAAAGGACGTTCGTTTTCCGGAACGCCGATAAAGCGCATTGCGTCTTCCTGTCCGGTGGCGCTCATATCCGCGAAACCAAGTACGAAGCTGCGCATGTGATCGACGTCGTCGGCGAGCGGCGCTAATTGACTCCGCGCCTGCGCAATGGCTTCGAGTGCAACTTGTTGGGCGCGATACTCGATTTGGTCGTACATGAACTGACTGACCGCTTCGGCGAGTCCACCGTTGCCACGGAGCATCGCGGTAAACGCGGGGTTCTGCGTTTCGCGATCGGTTTCCGCTAACAAAAAGCTGCTGATGTCGCTATGACTGCCGTCGAACAAGGTCTGATAGACATCCACCCAATTAGTCGTGGTCAGTGCAGCGGCGCGGGAGCGAAACTCTTCGCGGCCGTGAAAATAGCTCTGATCGATGTCGTCCAAGCGACCGGCGCCGCGAACACGCAACGAAATGAACGCGTGTCCGGGTTCGGTTTCCAGACTCCGCATTTGGCTCGGCGAGCGTCCGTCAAATTCGCTCCAACGCGCCACAGCTTGTTCATGAGTAAGCGGTTTACGGCCAAACGAATGCCGCCCCATGCGAAAGACTTCGCATTCCTCCGGATCGTCGCTCGCACCGTCGAGCGCGCCGATTTCACTTCCGTAGTAGAGATCGTGCAGCGATCCCACATCAATCGCATGTCCATGCTGATAAACACCGGTCACACGCCACGCGCTGCGACGTGCTCCAACATCCCACGCTACTTCCGGCAAGCTGTCTGCATCGTTGCGATATTCGCTGGCGACGCCGACCATATCGTCTTCGCTTACTGCGCGCGCAACGAAGCGGCCTAACGTGGTTTCGATGCCGATGAACGATTGGTCGGGATGCGCGCGAACGTAATCTTCCATGGCCGCGCGCGTGTCGAAGGCCGGCTGTCCGCGAATCATGTCTTGTTCGCGTGCGTGCGCGTCTTCGGCCTGTCGCTGATCGGGTGCGCTGTGCGGCGTCGGCGCATCGGTCAAGGGATCGAGTTGCGCGGCCGTCGGCGGATTAAGCTCAATCGGCGGCTGCTCTTCGCCATATGGGTGTGGCGGATAGAGTTCTCGGTGACGATACGGCAGCGGTGTCAATACATCGTCGACATGCAATGTACCGTGCGCTTGAAAATCGTAGGAAAAAAGTCGCCAGGAGTTGCTCGAGGGGATTTCGATATTGCGACGATTAAGCGCGATGGCGAGTTCCGAACCACCGACGATTCTCAAACCAATTGCTTCACGACCGTAGGAATCCGCGCCGCTGGGCTCGGTCACGCTGGTAACGACTTGCACCGTCGGTGCATGTCCGGTACCGGGATCCCACTCGATTCGCGCCCAGGTAATTTCAATGGTTTCAATCGTGATGTATCCGGGTCCTTGTCGCTGTATCAATCCAGGCGTGATCTCGGTAACGGTTTCGCCGGGCATGCGCGGATCGCGCCAGTTTTGCTTACCGAGAAAAAGTTGTTGGGTGTGCGCTTGCTGACACAGATGAGCAAGTTCATGCGCAAGCAAGTCACGACCGCGACGGGTATGCGGCGCATATTCATGAGCGGAGAACGCCAAGTGTTCGCCGAACGCAAACGCTCGTGCGCCAACGGCGTTCACTGCGCGCTGTGCAATCGCATCGGTATGAACGCGAACGTGATCGAGATTGACACCGAGCCGCGACTCGAAAAAATTGCGCAGGGATACATCGAGCGCAACGCCTTGCGTTTGTAGTAACGCATCGAGTTCCGGCAAATCGGTCGCATAGTCCGCGGGAAGCGCCGGTGGCCGTGCGCCACCTAGCTGTTCGATAATTCTTTCAGACGAGTTTCTTAAACTGCGATCTGCAATCCAATCCGCCTCGCGCTCTTGCGCTGCGCTAGCAAACTTTACCGCACGATGCAGTACTCGATTGAAGGCTCGATTACCCAACTGATTGCGCAGCCGCGTAACCTCGCTGCTTGCCTTCGCGCTTTCAACACCCTCTTGCACTACGCTCTGAAAAGCGCCTTGAAAACCACCATGCACAGCGGTTTGCATGGGCGCAGGCGCGGCGCTCTTTGCTGCTATCGCGTTCTGATTTGAAGATCGAGACTGCGCCACTCGGCCACCTCAAGCAACTGTTCCCGGCCGAGCCGGCTGCATCCTCCGAACTATTACGCTAATGACGATCCCGGCAACCGCATGGCGTTGAACGCTGCGCTGCCGGTCCGATTGTGTCCGGTGACGCCAGTTCCCCTATTTTTAATTCGGCGGGCACGAGTGCGCGAATCGCAGCCGGCAAGCGGTGTGCAAATGCGCCCGATAGCACAAACACCTCGACGATGGGACCGTCGTATCGCATGCGCAGCGCAGGCACTCTGCCGGACGAGCCGTTCACCGCCAGATACGCGTCCTGCTTACCGCCGAGCATTGCACTCAAATCTTCACGCTGCCACGACCATTGCTCCGCTGCACCGTTGACGTCTCGCTTGGCTTGTAAATGACACGTCAAATTGCCATGCGCCGCATACTTCAGCTCGGCGGTTACACAAACCTCCGGCGAACACAGACGAACGACACAGCATTCCCGCTCCACTTTATCCATACTCACTTCGGCGCCCTGCAATCGACGCAGCCAACTCGGGAACGCTGCATTCCACATTGTCACCGCGTCGAACAGCTCCGGCTTCAACGTCCAACCGAATACGAGCGGTGCGCCGTCCGGAATACGTAGAATCTGATTGATTGCAATAGGCATGGCGAGCTCGGAAATTACTGAGGCGTGTGGATTGATGTCAGCGCTTGGCGGGCTTGGCAAGTTTGGCTGGTTTGGCAGGCGCGATCGGCGTGGCGGGCGTGCCGCGAATTTTCTTGCTTAGCGCCTGCAACTGCTCTTGGATTTGATTGATGGTTTCCGGCGAGATGCGCTTCGACAAATCAACTTGTGCCGCACGCATCTCCGTGACCTCTTGTTGCAGAGTTTCGATCTGCACGTCTTTGTCCGCCGTTGCTTGACGCAGTTCGCTTAACTGCGATTTCAAGGTGGAGACTTCGTCTACTTGCGTGCGCACGCTGGCCACTTCATCCGACAATTGCGCATGCTCGCGATCGAACGTGGCTTTGATGGTCGCGACGTCGGTGCGTACCGAACTTAAGTCGTTGACGTTACTCTTGAGTGTCGATACCTCACCATCGATTCGCGCCACCGTCGCCGAATCCACGCTGGCCGCAGCTTGCGGTTTATTGACGGCGTAATAGCGGACGATTCCGTTCTCTTGATAGAGAGTGACCGTATCGTTGGCATTCAAGCGCAGCGGCGCCGACGTCAGTGCCGTCAGGGATTCCTTATTCGCGCCGGGTTGATACGATTTTACGTCGCTGACGCTAATTTGATTCCTGGCGAGATTTATTTGCGCCGTCGCCGTATCTTGTCCCACGATCTCGCTGCTTTGCGCACCGGTCGGTTTGATGGGTTCGAAGTTGAAACTGGTAAGGCCGTTTTGCAAAAGATTGCCGGCGAATTTTCCAACCATGCTGGCCTTGGAACGCTGCTCGCGAACAACGCCGGCGAAGTCGGATTGCTTAAAGAAATTGACGACTTTGAATGTTTGTTCGAGTGTCACGCGATCCTTACCTTGCACGGGAACTGCGCCCGTCTCGATTTCCAAAACCACTTCATGCGGACCGCGAGCGGCATTCATCGTCGGATCGTCTATGGTCGTCAGGATCAACTGCTCATCGCGATAAACCCGAAAAAATATATCCGGAGAAGTATCGCCGCCGTAGTCGCCGAAATATTCCGGATCAAAACCGATCCAAAATGCGCCATCGGCATCGGTGGTCGTGGACCCCAACATATCGTGAAACCGCGTGTCGCGGTCCCAAGCTTCGACGATCAGCGCTTGAATGCCGACACGCGTCGCGCGATCGATGACGTGGCCCGATATGGTATAGACGCGAGCGTTCATGGTATTCCCCACTTCAAATGATTTTGCAACAGACGGTGGCGAAAGCTTTCTTAATCATCGGCAGAATAGGTACCGTCGACAGCCAATAGCCCCAAGTGCGGAACGACTTCGCGTAGTGCCGTTTGTTAAAGTTGCAAATATGGAAGACCTGGTTTCCTTTGATCTCGACGGTACCAAGATAGATGCGATCTTGATTGGTGCAGTCGTGACACTCGATTAGAAACTTGTCGCAGAATGCGTCTTTGAGCGACTGTGCAAACACGCCGAATAAATCGGTGAATGCCTTGATTGCGTCGGTACGATAGGCCGGCAGCGTATTGGCGACTTCGAGCGTATACGACGGCGGAGTCACGGCTTCCATCGCGGCGACATCCACGAAATTCAATGTGTTCAAGAAGTTCAACGCCGCCACGGCACTGCCGTCTTCGCGTACAGCCATCGCAATCGGTCCAATTTGCAGCGGCACACGGAAGTTGTTGCGCAGCGTATCGGTGGCGATAACGTACTCCGATGCCTTGTAGCGATCGCCATAACTGATCCATATCAAATTGCGTGCGCGCAGCACCGCAAGACGGTTCGGATTATTGACGCCGAGCAGAGTCGATCCCAACAATGCGCCGGTCGTGCTGTTGAAGCGGTGTAAGTTTTTAGTGCTGCTCGGCGGAATCACGCCGGTGACATAGAGCACGCCACTATGCACTTTCAGATCGTCGTTGAATTCATCGCCGCTGACAATCGCGGCACCGGCGCTCATCGCGAGCGGCGCCAAATTAATGTAGCGGACGCGATCGAAGTTGTTGGTGTCGATGCCGCTGGTCGATCCGGCCGCGTAAGCCATCGCGCCATCGCTGCTGATTTCAAGGAGGCCGGTGGCGTTGAAGTTGATGGCCGGCACAGGCGCGAGCGATATCGCATTGGGTACCAATGTATACAACCCGCGCGCTGCGGCGGAGGTCGCACTGCGTCCAATTGCGTATAGCGTATTGGGATGCACAGAGTGCATCGCCAGGCGAACGAACTTGATGTCGCACACCACCGTGGTCGGTCCCCAAGTGTGGATTTGTCCCGCACCGATGACCGCGGTCGCGAACACCGAGTCGGTACTGTTCGACATGAGTCCGACAGCGTAGAGCTCGGTACCATCCGGACGGAAAGCGATATCTAACACCGTAACATTTGTGCCGCCCGGAAAAGTCAGCGACTGCACAACTTCGCGCGTGGAGAGATCGAATACTTGAATTTGATTGCCGGTACCGAAGCTATAGGCAAACAGTCCGTCGGGTGAGAGTCTCAGCCGCCAATGAAAACTCCACATGCCGTACAACGTGTCGATGCCTGGATTGACGGTCGGATAAGGATAGGCGGGGAACGGTTGTAAACCGTCGAACATGCCGCAATACGTTTTGCTGGCCAGCAGGTTTTTCAAATCAATGTACAACTGTTCAAGCATGGCGTGCTCGCGCGGCGACACATATATATAAGGGCCGCTTGCAGCATTGATCCATTGCCAGAATAAGTTGATGACCGTCAGTACGCGTTGATGTTGCGCCGACAGCGGCAACGCGGTGTCGGGAAAAGGCCAGAATTGCGCTTTGAAGAAATTGACGTAGCCTAGAATTACATCGTCGTAAAAATCTTTGATCAACGTGCCTTCCAACACGCTGGCCCAGAATCCCTGCGGCACGTTCGGCTCGATCACGATGTCCGCGTCCGCCGTCACGCTACGCCCGATACGCAAATCCACTTTGCCGTTGCCGGCGCCATCCAGCAATCCCTGAGCGGTTGCGCGCGCGACCACATCGATCGCCATATCGCCGGCGACGTGAATGGTGTACCCGTCGCAATCGATCGCATATCCTTTGCCCAGAACCAATAATTCTCGCTTGGTCGCGCAGCGAAGTTTCAGTCCACAAACGACGCCGTAACCGTGTAGCAATCGATGATGCAAGCGCATGTCGGCATTGAGATCGGCATGTACGATGGCATCGAGCGCTTCTTGCACGGTACCAACGTTTTCCCAATCCGGAATGAGTCCGATGCCGGCGCCCGGGTCGTACGCAACGCGGTTGGCGTCCAAAGACGGCAGCGGCGCGAAACGCGCGCGCAAATCTTCGGCCACCACGACTTCGGGAGCGGAAATTTCCCGACTACGACCAATGGCGGCCAATGGAAAATAGGCGTGCTGGATGCCGCGCGCCGGCGCATCGATCAAACGTTCGACGCTGCGATCGACGACGCGCGTGGTGAACAGCCAATAACCGCCGGAAATAAAATCTTCGCCGCCGAATTCAACAACCACGCCGTCGGCAATCGTGATATCGCCCGGTGTGACGGCGAAGAGCCCATCCCATTTAGTAATCTTTGCGTGATACGCGAGACGCATTGCCAATGGCAGCGGTGCGTGCATCGCGGGTTCCGCCGACGTCGGATCGTCCCAGGAAATACGGCGAGTTTGTAAATTGACGGTGACCACACGTCGCAACTCGCCACGTCGGTGATTACGATGATTGACGACATCTTCATACGGTCCGCTGATTAAGTCGATCAAGTCGTCGGAGAGCTCGATCAAATCGCCGACCGAAAACAAATCCGGTCGTTCGACAATCGCCGACGTGACAGTCGCAGCGGCGTCTTCGATCAATGGGCACGCAATCGCACCATTGTCTCGCGACCATTTCGCTAATGCCGTGGTCGCCGCGGTTGCGAGGCCAATGTTTCCGGATTGATGAATTTCAATTCTGAAAAGTCGATCGCCCTCGCCCAGATATGGGCCAGCGATTTTTGGCTCGCAGGGATCGGCGCAAGGATCAAGTGTCGCCGTCGGTTTGTCCTTCGTCGTCAGCGTGCCGCCGCACAGACGCGGTAACGTCGCGAAAACATTTGCAGGCGAAGTGGCTGTTGTCGCGAGCGGTACTTCGATACCTTTGAGCAATCGCACTTGCGCAACCAATTGGGTGCGCGCGCAGGTGTCTTGACCTTCAAGCGCAATCTCACGCAACGTGGGGCGTTCGATATACGAAATCGGTCGCTCCCATAGATCGAGGTACGCCCAATCGATACGATGCGTCCCCTCCGCCACCGGCGACAGTGCGGCCGGATCTGCGAGCGGCAGATCGGGCTGTGTGGTGTAACTCTCGTTCCTCTCTTTGGTCGCGGCAAGTCCTTCGCCGTAGAATCGTCCGGCGCCTTGTGCAGTACCGTCGCCGCCCATGATGAGTAAATCAAGTGCGGGATCCGCCTCGATGATGACCGGACCGATCCAATAAGTTTCGGTCGTAGAGAGTCCATCCAATCGCAGTGTGACGATATTTTGCCAATCCAATGTACCGACCTGCGGCGGTGCGAATCGCAGTAGCTCAAAGCCGTTCACGGCAGTCGTCGTGGTGCCAGTTAGTGCAAGACTGTGCGACGGCGAGCCGCCATCGACCAAGGTCACCGTGAACGGCGCGGCAACGGCCGAGCGTTTGATGGGGATAAGCACCGCACGCGCGTGCGACAGATCGCGCGGCGCTGGGAAGGCATAACTCAGCTGTGTTGCGTCACTGGCTTTGATAGCGATGCCCGCATAGATACGTGCGTCGTCATCGAGCGCGAGCAC
>JAYTQU010000149.1:0-4557 GCA_043746555.1 Pseudomonadota bacterium
TCTTCGTCGAAAACGCCGAAGTCATCGCGCATGAAGCTCATGCGGATCGGCAATTCATTTTGAAACTCCGCGCACCGCAATGCGCTGCTAAAGCGGAACCGGGAAGTTTCGTCCACTTGCAGTGCGATCCACTACTGCCGATGCGACGACCGTTGTCGATCATGCGCGCCGATGCTAAGGACGGCACCATCGACATTCTTTATAAGTGCAGTGGACCGGGGCTCGAACTACTCGCGCAAAAAAAAGTCGGCGCGCGCCTGAGCAGCATCGGCCCGATCGGTCACGGCTTTGCCCCGCACGCCGATCGACCTCGATCGTTGTTGATCGGCGGTGGTGTCGGCATTCCGCCGATGATTTTTCTCGCGGAATCATTGCGCGAGCGAAGCGACGCAAATTGGAAGCCGCTGGTATTAATGGGCTCGGAAATTCCCTTTCCATTTCGCGCCAAGCCTTCGACGATTCTTGTACCCGACATGCCCGACGGCGCGATCGCATGCATGCCAATGCTCGATGAATGGGGCATCCCAAGTCGTCTCGCCAGTTTGCAAGACTACGCGGGATGCTTTCACGGCTACGTCACCGACCTCGCCACCGCGTGGCTTAACAGTCTCACTCGCAACGCGCTCGACGAAGTCGAAATTTTTTCCTGCGGTCCAACGCCGATGCTCAAAGCTGTCGCCGCGCTCGCGAAAAAGTTTTCCGTGCCCTGCCAGGTTTCACTTGAAGAATATATGGCCGGCGCCGTCGGCGGCTGCGCCGGATGCGCGGTGCGCGTACAAACTCCAAATGGCCCAGCGATGAAACGCGTCTGCGTCGACGGACCCGTATTCGATGCTCGCGCGGTGTTTGAGTAGCGACTTAAAATCACTACACTGTTAGCTCGGCCAACTTGGGATTTTCGCCATGTCAAAACAAAAACCGCGTAATGCTTTCTATGCCCAGTCCGGCGGCGTGACCGCAGTCATTAATGCGTCGGCGTGCGGCGTCATCGAAGCCTGCCGAAAGCATAAGAACAAAATCGGCACGGTGTACGCGGGACGAAACGGAATCGTCGGTGCGCTCACTGAAGATTTGATCGACACCAGCAAGGAATCCGCTGCCGCGATTCGCGCGCTTCGCCATACGCCTTCGGGCGCATTCGGGTCGGCGCGCTACAAACTGAAGAAGTTCGAAGACAACCCGGCGCAGTACGAACGTCTGATCGAAGTCTTCAAAGCACACAACATCGGTTATTTCTTTTACAACGGCGGTGGCGATTCGGCGGACACCTGCTGGAAGGTGTCGCAACTCGCTGAGCGACTCGGATACCCAATTCAAGCAATTCATGTTCCGAAGACGGTCGATAACGATTTGCCGATCACCGATTGCTGCCCCGGTTTCGGTTCGGTCGCGAAATATGTGGCGGTATCGATTCGCGAAGCAGGGTTCGATGTCGCATCGATGTCGAAGACGTCGACCAAAGTATTTGTGCTGGAAGTGATGGGGCGTCATGCCGGATGGATTGCGGCAGCCGGCGGATTGGCGGCGGAAAAGGCCGGCGACGCACCGCATATCATTTTGTTTCCCGAGATCGCCTTCGACGAAGCGAAGTTCTGCGCGCGCGTTAGAGAGTGTGTGGAAAAATATGGTTATTGCGCGGTGGTCGTGTCCGAGGGCGTAAAAAACGCCGAAGGAAAATTTTTATCCGACGCGGGATTGCGCGACGCATTCGGTCACGCGCAACTCGGCGGCGTTGGTCCGATCATTGCGCAACTGGCGAAGGATAAACTCGGTTACAAATATCACTGGGCGGTCGCCGACTATCTGCAACGCGCTGCACGACATATCGCATCGAAGGTCGATGTCGAACAGGCGTACGCGGTTGGTAAAGCGGCGGTGGAGCTTGCGATCAAAGGACACAATTCGGTCATGCCCACCATCGTGCGTGTCTCCGATAATCCTTATAAATGGAAGATTGGGACGGCGAGTCTAGATAAGGTGGCCAACGTCGAAAAAATGCTGCCGCGCGACTACATCACCGCAGATGGTTTTCATATTACGTCCAAAGGCCGGCGCTATTTGGCGCCCCTCATCAAAGGCGAAGACTACCCGCCGTATAAAGACGGTCTGCCGCAATATGTGGTACTAAAAAACAACGCCGTTAAAAAGAAGCTCGGCGCATCGTTCGTGCTATAGTTTCGCGCCTTTTTTGCCGGGTCGGCGTCACGATCCGGCGAAAGTAACTATCAATAACTATTCGTCACCCTGAAGGGGAGGTTCTTCGATGTCCACGAGTAACGCGCTATGGCTCGCAATGGGAGCCGGCGTACTGGCCATTCTGTATGGCTTGTATTCCGTCAGTTGGATCAACCGTCAACCGGCCGGCAACGAACGCATGCAAGAAATTGCCGCTGCGATTCAAGCTGGCGCGCGGGCGTATCTCAACCGTCAGTATTCGACCATTGCGGTGGTCGGTATTGTGTTGTTTGCCGTGCTCGGCTTTGCACTCGATTGGACAACAGCGGGCGGATTTGCCGTCGGTGCCATCCTTTCGGGACTCGCCGGTTACATCGGCATGAATGTGTCGGTGCGCGCGAACGTGCGTACGGCGCAAGCGGCTAGTGTTGGCTTGAATCCGGCGCTTGCGGTTGCCTTTCGAGGCGGCGCCGTTACCGGCATGTTGGTCGTAGGTTTGGGACTCTTGGGTGTGTCTGGCTACTTCTACTTCGTCAGTCATCAAGTTAATGACGCCACAGCGTTGCATTCGTTGGTTGGCCTCGCCTTCGGCGGTTCGCTGATCTCGATTTTCGCGCGCTTGGGCGGCGGCATCTTTACCAAGGGCGCCGATGTCGGCGCCGATTTGGTCGGTAAAGTCGAAGCTGGTATTCCCGAAGACGATCCGCGCAATCCAGCAGTGATCGCCGACAACGTGGGCGACAACGTGGGCGACTGCGCCGGTATGGCAGCGGATTTGTTCGAAACTTATGCAGTCACCGTTGTCGCGACGATGGTGCTTGGCGGGCTGTTGTTCAAAGGCGCGGACGGCGGCCTTGATATGAACTACTTGATCTATCCATTGGTGCTCGGCGCAGTGTCGATTGTCGCATCGATCGTCGGCACATTCTTCGTGAAAGCGCGTGAAGGCGGTAAGATCATGAACGCGCTGTATCGCGGTGTTGCAGTGTCGGGCGTGTTGGCGCTCATTGCGTTTTATTTCGTCACGCCGCTAATCATGGGCGATAAAGCCGGCAGTTTGTTTGCCTGCGCGGTCATCGGTCTCGCGCTCACGGCGGCGCTTATCTGGATCACCGAGTACTACACGGCGACGGAATACGGTCCGGTTCGCTATGTGGCCGCAGCTTCGCAAACCGGTCACGGCACAAATGTGATTGCGGGCCTCGCCGTGTCGATGAAATCAACCGCTTTGCCGGTGCTTGCTGTTTGCGCTGCAATTTATGGTGCGTATCACTTCGAAGGTTTGTACGGCATCGCCATCGCGGCAACGTCGATGTTGTCGATGACCGGCATGATCGTCGCGCTCGATGCGTACGGCCCGATTACCGACAACGGCGGCGGTATCGCCGAAATGGCGGGCTTGCCGAAAGAAGTGCGCAAGATCACCGATGCACTCGACGCGGTTGGCAATACCACTAAGGCCGTTACGAAGGGCTACGCGATCGGGTCCGCCGGTCTCGCCGCGCTGGTTCTGTTCGCCGACTACACGCACAATTTGGAAACTCACCTGGCCGCAAAAGGGATCGCAATGGTGAATTTCTCGTTATCCGATCCCGCCGTCATCATCGGGCTCTTCATTGGCGGCATGGTGCCGTATTTATTCGGCGCGATGGCGATGGAAGCGGTGGGTCGCGCAGCGGGTTCAGTGGTCGTTGAAGTGCGTCGGCAGTTCAAGGAGATCAAAGGCATCATGGAAGGCACCGCCAAACCCGATTACTCCAAAGCGGTGGACATGCTGACGCGCGCGGCGATTAAGGAAATGATCATTCCTTCGCTGTTGCCGATACTTGTTCCAGTGATCGTTGCGTTCGGAATGAATTTCTTGATGGGCCCGGGCTCCGGCGTGAAAGCGCTCGGTGGCTTGCTGATCGGCACGATTGTGACGGGCATCTTCCTCGCCATTTCGATGTGCACCGGTGGCGGCGCGTGGGACAACGCAAAGAAATACATCGAAGAAGGCAATTACGGCGGCAAGGGTTCTGAAACCCACAAAGCCGCGGTAACGGGCGACACTGTCGGCGATCCGTACAAGGACACCGCGGGCCCAGCGATTAACCCACTCATCAAAATCATCAACATCGTTGCGTTGTTGTTGGTGCCGTTACTTTGATGGCGGTTGGCCCTGCGTCTTGAGGCCTCGGTCGAACGATAGACAAAAGGCGCAGCGCAAGCTGCGCCTTTTTCATTTTAAGATACTCTTTAACTCTGCTTTGTCACATTGCGATCAAGCGATGCAGGGCAAGACGTAACCGGTTGGAAAAACGCAGCGTACACGGCCGTACGTGAGTATTTTCCAACCGGTTGCAACGCCGCCATGCGCGCTTCAGCACAATGTGACAAAGT
>JAYTQU010000150.1:0-4994 GCA_043746555.1 Pseudomonadota bacterium
TGCGGAGATGAGTGACGCTGTCTGGACGCAGAAGTCGTGGTTGCTGTTCAGCAAAGTCGACACCAAAGCATCGACGGCGCACAACACAGCGATCTGGCATATCGGTTGGGGCGCGCCAGATCCGAAAGCAGAATTCGAACGCCAAACGGCAATGCGGAATAAGTTTTACCAACCGTTGACGGATATCTCCACAGTAAACGGCGGCGCACCGGATCGTTTCTACTTTATGTATGTGGAAAGCCCCGACGGCACGTGGATCGAGCTTAATACGGCACGTACCAATAACTTCAGACATCTGCATTTATTCGCGGCCGATCCGATCGCTGCGGGCGATTGGTATATCAAATTCTTCGGCGCAACAGGACGAGCGCTGTCGACACCCGACACACCGCCGCGCACCCCGCGCATTAGTTTGAAGAACCTGCAAAATGGGCCGTCGTCGACAGTGGTTCTCGATAACGTCAACATCATCATCTATCCGATTCAGTACTCGCAGAAGGCCTACGCCTCGGACTGGAGACCAGGTCAAACCGAACTTGAATCACCGCGCGGCAATGTCAACGATCACCTCGGCATATCGGTGCCGAATCTGGATGAGGCGCTGAAGATATTTCGCGCGAACGGCGTGAAGATCACACAGGCGCCACGCGAAGTGAAGAGCAAATTTAAGTTCGCGTTTATTGAAGGACCCGATCACATTGCCATCGAGTTGATCGAAGATCACACAGAGCATCCCCCGGAAGAAAACTAGCCCCCGATGTGCGCGTCGAACAGCAAGCTGCGCGCACACTGGTGAGGCTCGCGAAAACAGGGCAAGCGTGTGTCGCGACAGGCCATCCGCAATCACATCATTTAATTTCCCGTCGCACCCTCCACCGCGCCGCGTCGTCCTTGCGAATTGGATTTTTCGATTGGCGGCGGAGTGATGTTGCGCATGGGCATGGCCGGCTCAGGGCCGTCGGCCGCTTCGGGTGCATTCAAATATTTCACGAACCAATCGGCGGCCGCGTTGGCGCTCAATTCGAATGCTTCGTGCGAATACATATCAAAATGCGAGATGTCGGGCACAACGATGAAATTGTGAATGCCGGGCGTGCGCTCAACAGCTATTTTTATACGATCGACGGGAATGAGTTGATCCTTCTCAGCGGCGATGGCTTGAAAGGGAACATTGATCTTCGTTAACCAAAAGCCCACGTAGTTTTGTTGCGCGGCCCAGGCTTGATCAAACTGATCCACTGCAAAATAGCGCGAGAACCCCGTGGCGTATTCTTTGCCTTGCCCTTCACGCGCGCGCTTGATCGCATCTTGGCGCGCCGGTCCGTACAAACGCAAGCGCCCCTCAATTTCCGTTGACCCGACAATCCCGGGGACTTGCACCGATACTGCTTTTACGCGTCCATCTTGACCGGCAACCGCGGTTGCGTTGCCGCCCGCGAGACTCGATCCCCACACCCCGATGCGTTGATAGTCGACACCCGGTTCGCCTTGAATGTACGAAATCGCGTTGCGATAGTCTTGCTGTTGTTCTTGTGGAATAATTTTGGTGCGCTTGATTCGTACCTTGGCGGTCTTCTCGACAAAGCGCGTGTTGTCGCGCTCCACGCCGCCGCCGATTTCCGGATTCACTAATTCCGGAAAGCCTTCCGAAAACCCCCAACCGCGATAATCGATCACCATCGCGACCAATCCCTTCTCCGCAAAGCGATTGCCGTATTTCTCAATCGACACATGTGTGCCTGCATATCCTTGGCCAAGCACTACAGCGGGAATGCCGGGCTTCGTTTTGGGATCGAAATTTTTTGGATAGAAAATTTTTGCGTAACACGCAACGCCTTCGCTGTAATAGACCGCGTCCTTGGTTGTGACACCCTCGCCCAACGTATATTGGTAATCGCTGGATCGCAGTCCATTCTGAATTTCGCGACCATCTTTTGCCTTAACGGTGCTCGGCGGCGTGCCGATCTCAAGCGCCGGACGCGGCGGACGCGGTTCGGCTTTTGCGCCGTTGCCGGTGAGTTGATCGGGATGCACTACTTGCGATGCCAGTGTCATCAGCATCGCAGCAAATAAAGTTGTCATAGGTTGTTCCCAGTTGAAAAAATATTGTAGAGCCTGCCCTCTTTGGCAAATGGCTCGAGCACGGCACGCTGTTCGTCCGTCCATTCGACTTGAGATAAAGGCTCGACGCGAGGTGTTGTAGGACGCATGAGGCGAGTCTTCATCAAGTGGCTTGAAGCACAACACGATTTTTAAGCACGCCGATCTTGTCGATTTCAAGTTCAACGACATCGCCGTCCTTCAAGAATCGCGAATGCTCGAGACCGCATCCATTCCCAACGGTCCCCGAGCCGATGATCTCACCCGGATACAATGTTTCATCCGCGGAGATGTGACTCAGGAGTTGCGCAAACGACCAGTTCATCGTTGCCGAGGAGTTGTCGCACCAAGTGGTTCCATTGACGCGTGCTTGCATGCGAAGCGCTTGAGGATCGCCGATTTCATCGCGCGTTACCACGCAAGGCCCGAAAACATTGCCGCCATCGAAATGTTTGCCCTTCGCCGGGCCGAGGCGCCCTTCCATTTCCTTGCCCTGCGCATCGCGTGCGGAGAAGTCGTTGAAAATCGTAAAGCCAAACACGTGATCGAGTGCATTTTCGACCGAAAGATTCCGCGCGGTCTTGCCAATCACGCACGCAAGTTCAAGTTCGAAATCCATGACCTGCGAATAGCGCGGCCATACGATGTCGGCATTCGGCGCGGACACGTTCATGCGATTACCGATGTAGTACACCGGTTGTCGTCGATAGACATCGGGAAGTCGATAGGTTTTTGCGGACTCCGGCTGGCGCGCGATGGCGCACTGCTCGATATGCTGAAAAAAGCACATCGAATCGCGAAATTGCGTGGGCCGAGGAATCGGCGCGGCCACTGTAAATTCGCCAGGCGCGAGCCGCCGCTGAGCTCGTTTTGCTAAGGCCGCGGCCTCAATCCACGCATGCTCACCCGCTTCAATGAGCGCAAGTAAACTTGAGAACGGGACCGATGGATCGGACGCGGTAATATCGACGGCGCTCCCATCGTCCAAAAGCACGCCCAAATGCGCCAGCGCCTCCTTGCGCGGATACATCATGATGTATTTCACGTCGTGCCAGCCCCTTAAGGAACGAAAGCGACTACGCGTGCCGGCGAGGCGCTACAGCGCGCGAGCTTGAGCGGAAAGAACCCCGCTTTGAATCCGTGCGGCGGTAGCGCGGCAAGATTCGAGATCTGTTGAACGATGAAAATTTCCTTATCGCGCCCGGCAAAATGGCCGTCCCAAATTTGCGAACGATCCTTCGTCGTTTGGAAAATATGTTTGATCACCGGAAACGGCCGATCCCAACCGAGCCCATCGGTGCACAAAATTTTTGCACCGAGATTCGCGAGGAATAATGTGCTGTCGCGCGTCATCCCAGGATACATGAAGAACTCAGGATCGCCGAGTCCATACTTTTCTTGCCCCGTGCGCAACATAACCGCACAGCCTTGCGTTACAGTGCCGCCGTTCTTCTTGAGCGCCGCTTTCAGCATCTCGATGGTGATCGCTTCGTTCGGCTTTGCGCTCTCACGCAGATCGAGCACGAACCCATCGCAATAGAGTTCGTTCAATTTGATATCGGTGATCGTTCGCGACGGTTTGCCTTCGCATGTCGATCCGTAATGGAGCGGCGCATCCACGTGTGTGCCGAGATGCGTGTGAATACGCAAATTTTCGGCACCCCACCCTTCGCTATTCGGCAGATCGTGGGCTTCGCAGCCGAACGCGCGACACATGGCATCGATGCCGCCGGCCTTTGGCGCGATGTAATCAATCTGCGGCACCATCACCTGCGCCGATGCGCGCCTTGCTTCAGGCAATAAATTGATGTCGTTCGGATCGAGCATTCGTGACAAGTCAATTAAATTCATCGAACATCACCTAATAAAGAAACGCTAGACACTGACGTGGACCTTGCATCGACATCTCACACGACCGCATGTGTAG
The DNA here is from genome assembly GCA_043746555.1 of Pseudomonadota bacterium. Classification (GTDB taxonomy): domain Bacteria; phylum Pseudomonadota; class Gammaproteobacteria; order Steroidobacterales; family Steroidobacteraceae; genus CAZQYC01. The sequence goes on from JAYTQU010000150.1 coordinate 4,028, forward strand.
GCGAGCGGCACACCACCGTTAGACCTTAAATACAACCTTGCCGATCGTTCTGCCTTGCTCCATCGCGCGTTGTGCTTCTCTAACGTCGTCGAGCGGCCGCACTGTGGGCGCAATAAGCTCTTCTTTCGCGAGCCAGTGCTTCACGAAGGCATTCGCTTGCTCGTAATCCGCGGTGCCGGCCCAGGCGAGAGTCGAGAACGGCATGATGGTAATGCCGTCGTATCCGTAGCCCGACGTGTCGATCGTCGCGCGACCGCCGGAGTATCCGTAAATAACCCAACGTCCGCGTTTGCGAATCACCGCAAGATCTGTGGCGAGAGTTGGACCCGATACACCGTTGAGCGACACATGCACGCCACCGCTTGGCGGACCTAAATGAATGCCTCTCGGCTTCGCTCCCATGATGCGATTGACCGCATCCACGTAGTTTTCTTTCTTGTAGTTGATGACATGATCCGCGCCATGTTCACGACAGAGCGCCACTTTTTCGTCAGCGCCCGCAAGTGCAATCACCGTCACGTCTTTGAGTTTACGTTTCATAATTTGCAGCGCCAGCAAACCGACGCCGCCGGCCGCCGCATGCAAGAGCACTGCCTCGCCCGGCTGCACCTTCGCCCAGACGTTCACGAGAAAATAAGCGGTGCGAAGATTGACGGGGTACGCGAGCGCGCGATCGAGTGGAACATGATCAGGTACCGCGGACACACGGTCTTGCGGGACGACGAGGTATTCCGCATACGCTCCGTCGAGCGGAAACGCGGCGACACGCATGCCGGGTGTGAGCGTCGTTACGCCGGTTCCGACCGCTTCAATAACGCCGGACGCTTCTTGCCCAAGTATATAGGGCGTCTTTCGTCCGCGCGTCGGCATTCCATTACGCTGCATGATGTCGCCCCAGCGCAATCCTGCATAGTGGACTTTGACGAGTACTTGCCCATCGCCGGGCGTCGGTTTCGGGGCTTCACCG
>JAYTQU010000151.1:0-2829 GCA_043746555.1 Pseudomonadota bacterium
CAATTCTTTAGGCACGCCCGAATCACGGCGCGTCTATCGCGAAAAGCTGGTGCAGTATTTCTCGACGTACAAGCATCAGCTCGACGCGGATAGTCTGAAGCGTCTTGACGGCAATCCACTGCGCATTCTAGATAGCAAGAATCCCGAGATGCAGGCCCTAGTGGTCGGCGCGCCCCTCATCACCGATCACCTCGATGCCGAATCGCAAGCGCATTTCGACGCCCTGCGTGCGCACTTGGACGCCGTGGGCATTGCCTACGTCGTCAATCCCCGGCTGGTTCGCGGGCTGGACTACTATTCGCGGACCGTATTCGAGTGGATTACGACGGAACTTGGTTCTCAGGATGCGGTCTGTTCCGGCGGCCGGTATGATGCGCTGGTTGCGCAGCTCGGCGGCGAGTCCACACCGGGCATCGGGTGGGCGCTTGGCGAAGAACGACTGGTCGGGTTGATGCAGGCGCAGGGCTTGGTCGGCAACACGAGTGAACTTGATGTCTGTGTGGTAGTGGTCGGTGTGCGAGCGCAAGCCGCCGCGCTAGCCCTGGCCGAACGATTGCGCAATGAGATTTCCGGATTGCGGTTGGAAACGCTCTGCGGCGGCGGCAGTTTCAAGTCGCAATTGAAGCGCGCGGACAAGAGCGGCGCAAGATTTTGTATTGTTATGGGGGACAACGAAACCGAGCGGCGAGTCGTCGGTCTAAAATCGTTACGCGTTGAAGCGCCGCAAGTCGACGTTGCCTGGGATGCACTGGCTGACGAATTGCAAAAGAAACTAAGGGTCTAGAGTTTTCAAACATGTCGAGCGAATTACTGTCCGATCGCGAACAAGAAGAAGCGCTGCGCAACTGGTGGCGCGAAAACTGGCGTTGGGTGTTCTCCGGCATTGTCGTCGGTTTTGCCGCGTTGGGCGTCTGGAACTATTGGCAACGGCACGTCGCGGAGCAAAGCGAAGCTGCATCGCAGGCCTATCGCGATTTGATCGGCGCACTGAGTAGCAACGACAAAGATAAAGTCGATGCGACGATCAAAAATCTCGACACCAATTTCGCGGGTTCGGCGTATACGGATCAAGCGCATTTGTTGCTGGCGCAGGCGCATGTCAACGGCGGGCGATTCGAATTGGCTGTGACAGAACTGCAAACTGTCGCCGAACATTCGAAGGATTCGCCGCTCGCGGAAATCGCCAAGTTGCGATTGGCGCGGGTGCAAATTCAACTCGGGCATTTCGATGAAGCGCTCGCACTGCTCGACGTGACCAACGCCGGCGCGTTCGCCGGCGAAGTTCAAGAAATTCGGGGCGATGCGCTATTCGCGAAGGGCGATCTTTCCGGCGCACGAGCGGCCTATCAATCGGCCGTTGCGGCTGATCAAGAAAACAGTGCGAACGTTAGTCGCGACGAAGGTGGCTCGTTGCAGCTGAAGTTGCAAGATCTCGCGGCGGCAACTTCCACAGAACCCGCGGTAGCAACACCGGCCGTGACGACTCCGAAGCCGGCGACAAACTCGCCCGTCGCGCCCACGGCATCCAAATAGTCGCATCCAAATAATCGCAGTCACAACTCTATGGTAATGCAATGAAGCGTCTCCTTTTCATTCTCGCTGTGACGGCTTTGCTAGCGGCGTGCGGAAAAAACAAGAACATCGATCCACCGGCCCAGCTGGTCAAATTCGAACCGCATCTAAAAATCGAGCGACTGTGGAGCCATAGTTTCGGCGGCAAGTCGGATCGGTTGCGCTTAGCGCTTCGCGTCGCTGTAGTCGGCGATGTGGCATTCGCCGGCGGATACGATGGCGAAGTGACGGCGATGAATGCTGCGACCGGACGCAAGATATGGAGCGTTAAAACCAAGTTGCCGTTATCCGCCGGTCCCGGTGTGGGCGATGGATTGGTTGTGTTCGGTGCGACCAACGGGATTATCATTGCGTTCGATGCGCTAACCGGTGCCGAGCGGTGGCGACATCGAATGACCAGCGAAGTGTTGGCGACTCCGTTGGTGGTGAAGAACGCCGTCGTGGTGCGCACCGAAGATGGCCGCTTAGTCGCGCTCGAAAGCTCCGATGCGAAACAGCGTTGGGCAACGGAGCAAACGGTACCTCGACTATCTTTGCGCGGCACCGCGCCGGCCGTTGTCGCACAAGACGCCGTGATCGCCGGGTTCGACAATGGTCGCGTGGTCGCCGTCGATCTGGCGACGGGCGATGTGCAATGGGACACGGTGGTGAGCACACCGCAGGGCCGCACCGAACTCGATCGTTTAGTCGACATCGATGCGCCGGTACGCGTGTTGGGCGACGATGTATACGTGGCGGGTTTTCAAGGTCGTATTGCGATGTTGGCGCGCGACTCCGGTCAAATCTGGTGGGCGCGAGATTTTTCGAGCTACCGCGGTTTTAATATCGATGGGGCAACAATCTTCGCCAGTAACTCCGAAGGAGTAGTCGTTGCCATGCGTAAGACCGACGGCAATGTTGTGTGGGAAACTTCAGCATTGCGGCAACGCGCCCTTACGGCACCCACCGTCGACGGCGACTCGATTGTGGTCGGCGATTACGAGGGATATCTTCATTGGCTCAGCATCACCGATGGCGGCATGATGGCGCGCACCAAGACCGATGGCGACCGCATTACCAATGCTCCGATCGTTGTCGATGGGCGCGTGTACGTCCAAACCGATGGCGGCACCGTCATTGCGTATAAGACCGTGGCGAAGGCCAAAAGCGGTTAGGAGTTAATTCTACTTTGTCAGGTTGCGCTGAAGCGCGCGGTGCGGCGTTGCACCGGCCTGAAAAATACTCACGTACTGCCGTGTACGCTGCGCTTTTTCAGGC
>JAYTQU010000152.1:0-7372 GCA_043746555.1 Pseudomonadota bacterium
AAGTCACTCAAGTGAGTGAACTCGGTGGACCGGCCGATGTGCATGTGATTGCCGATGTGCTTGCCGGGCATCTGGTTCGCGTCTTCTCTCTACGCCCATCAGCAGTCGGCGAGTAGCTGCCGGCACTTACAACACAATCAACACTTTTTCGCAGGATGTCAGTTCGACATACAGTGCATCGAGCTGCGCCTTGCTTTGGGCGCGAAGGTTATAAGTGAGCCCGAGATACTTGCCGTCCTTGCTCGGCCGTTCTTCGATGCCGAGAACTTCCGCTGCTGCAACGTGCTTGCGAACTATGCCTAACGCGACGCTGCGAAACTCATCGTTGTGCCTTCCCATGACTTTCAACGGAAAGTCGCAGGGGAACACCAGTAAGGTGTTGCCGCTCATTTCATATAACCGGCGTATTCGCCAAACGCTTTCGGTCTGCGGCGAACCATTCCATCATTCGTTGCCAATGAGGACCGGGATTGCCGTCGCCGATGCGGCAATCATTGATGCGCGTCACGGGTAACACATCGCGCGTGGCTGCCGCGATCCATACTTCTTCCGCGCGAAACAGCTCATCGACGCCCACCGATCGAATTTCGATCGGTAACTTGCCGTGTGCTAGTTCCAGCACCGCGTCGCGCGTTGTGCCGGGCAATATGCGTTGACTGTTTGGCGGCGTCAGTAAGGCACCGTCGACGATGACGAACACGCTGGTCGACGAACCTTCCAACACTTCGCCGGCGCGCGTAATGATCGCTTCGTTAGCGCCGGCTTCCGTCGCTGCCTGTTTCATCAAGACATTAGCCAGTAACATCGTGGACTTGATGTCGCATCGACCCCAGCGAAAATCTTCAACGGTGATCGCGCTCGCGCCTTGTGTTCGCATCGTCTCAGTCAGTTCCGGCAACGGCGAACACATGGCGAACACCGTGGGCGTGACGTCGGCGGGAAACGCGTGATTGCGACCGAGTTCCATGCCGCGCGTAACTTGCACGTAGGTGTAACACGTGCCGCCACCGTTCAGAGCGACCAGCTTGTCGAGTACAACGAGCCACTGCTCTTGAGTATGCGGCGATGTAATGCGAATTTCGCGCAGACTGCGATCCAAGCGCGCAAAGTGTTCGACGAATCGGTATGGACGACCCGCATAGATTGGCAGCACTTCGTACACGCTGTCAGCAAATAGAAAACCGCGATCCAACGGCGAGATGCGCGCTTGCTCGAGCGGTAGATACTCGCCGTTCAAATAGCAGATCGACAGCGGTGTGGCCATGGTGGATTGTCCGGCGCGTGCTACTCGAACTTCATGCGCACGCTATCGAACAGCCGACCGAGAAATCCAGCTTGCGCCACGGCGGCGAGTGGATAAAGCGATTGCGTCGCCAATACTTTACCGCCCAGCACAAAAGATACCGACCCGATCGGCGTCGATTGTGCGACCGGTGCAACGACCGACTTGGGCAAATTGAGTTTCGTTTGCACGAGGCCCGCGCGGCCACGCGGTATGGTGACGAACGCACTCGCGGTCACGCCAACGTTGAGTTCGTTTTTCGCGCCTTGCCAGATCTTGAGTGTGGCAAGCGACTGACCTGCCCGAATCAGTTGCTTCGACTCGAAGAAATTGAATCCGTAATTGAGTAACGCCGCGCTCGCGTCCTCACGCGCGTGCACGCTTTGCGTGCCCATGACCACCGAAATCAAACGCATGCTGTCTCGTTTTGCCGAACTAACCAGACAGTAACCGGCGTTTTCGGTGTGGCCGGTTTTTAAACCGTCGACGGTCGGATCGCGGTCGAGCAGGCCATTGCGATTGTGCTGAGTAATGCCGTTGTTAGTATATTTTCTTTCCGAAAACATTGAGTAGTACTGCGGGAAGTCGCGTATTAACGCCATCGCCAAGAGCGCCATGTCGTGTGCCGTGGTGCGATGGGTTTGTCCGGGCAAGCCGGTGCTATTTTCAAAGTGCGTGCCGGTCATCCCCAAGCGTTTTGCATAGCTGTTCATCAAATGCGCAAATGCTTCTTCGCTGCCGCCGACGCGTTCCGCGAGTGCGATGCTTGCGTCGTTCCCGGACTGTACGATCATGCCTTGCAAGAGCACTTCCACCGATGCCTGGCTGTTGACCGGCAAGAAACTAGTCGAACCTTCCGTCGCTGCGCCGCCAACGCGCCACGCGTGTTCGCTAATCGTCACTTTATCGACAAGTTTCAAACTGCCGGAGCGCAACGCATCGAACACCGCGTAGGCGGTCATGATTTTAGTGAGGCTCGCCGGTTCCAGCGGCGCATTGTCGTTTTCCGCAGCAAGCACTTGACCGTTGGCGGCGTCCATTAGCACATACCCGCGCGCGGGAATTTTTGGCGGCGGCGGAATCGGAGGCGCTAATGGAGCCGCAGGTGTTGGAAGTTCCGCGGTTTTCAGTTGGAGTGTAGATGTCGTCGCCGACTTGCCGTTGGAGCAAGCCGCAATCATGAGTACTACAAAGCCAATAACTGCCGAAGAAAATACGCGCATCTTCATATCTCCGATCTATCTCTGAATCTATCTCTGGGATTTATCTTTGTATCGCGAGTCGTATCGCGAGTCGTATCGCAAATCACTTATGGCCGATGGCGTGAATTTTAACCGCCACAGCCGGGCGAATGTTGACAAAGTGCTGTCGAATTGTGGCGACGCGGCTGCGGAATGAACCGCGACGTTCGGTATCAACGATCGACCGCTGCCAATCGCGCGTCGTCGATGCCGAGTGTGCGCAAATGTTGCACGATGCGGTCAAACTCATCGACGCTCGCTATGGGTCCGATGCGCACGCGATGGAGGTCGCGCGGCAAACGGTCTTCGGCAGTGACGGTTGCGTTGGCATATCCGAGCGCGCGCAATCTTTCGACCAGTCGCTTTGCGTTCTCTTCGTCTTTGAATGCACCGGCTTGAACGTACAACGACCCGGAGATAGACGATGTGACGTTGGGCGTGGAAGGAACGGCGCTGCCGTCGGCGCCGATTACTTGAACCTCCACGAGCGCAGTACCGGCGCGAATCATGTCGAGCTTAGTCGCGGCCGTGTACGAGAGGTCGATGATGCGATCGTCTTTGAAGGGGCCGCGATCGTTAATGTGCACGATCACGCTGCGGCCATTACTTAAATTGGTGACACGCGCGTAGCATGGCAGCGGCAGCGTTTTGTGCGCGGCCGTCATGCCATACATATCGTAGCGATCGCCTGTGGCGGTGCGTTCCTTATGAAACCCCGGTCCGTACCACGATGCGACGCCACGTTCGACGTAGCCCGCAGCCGACGCTAACACATAATAGCGTTTGCCGAAAACATCGTAGAACGGCGGATTGCCGAGCGCGGCGGGCGGCTCCACTTGCGGAATCGGATCGGGAGTCGCCAACGCTTCAGCGGGCGTGAGAGGTTGTTCGATTCGCGGTGGTTCGTGATGTTGGGTGGCGCAGCCCCCCAAAGATACCAGCAGCGACACCAGCATAGCCAACAACGCCATCGGTGCCGGCATTGCGAGCGATACAATCAACGATGCGCGGACTTTAGCGTTTTGCATCTGCTCGCGCTCGCGCAATGGCTGCACCCAAGTCGTGAACCGCGAGAACATATTTCACACGCGGGTTGTAGCGCGAAAGCGCGATGAAGTTTTGAAAGCCAACACGATACTCGGCACCGTCGCGGCTCTCTACCGCAATCAGCATTGCGCCGGCGTCGGAAGGAAGATCGGTTTCGAAGCGCGCGCCTTTCTCTCGCAAGGACGCCACGGTTTCATTGAGGCGAATCTTGGCAGTGTCGAATTTCGCGAGATCGGATGGGTCGAGTGTCGCCGATACGACAACCGGTTGATCCGCGCGCCAGCCATTGGACTTCAAGAAATTGGCAACACTCATTACGATATCCGGCCAACTGGCCCACAAATCGCGATGACCGTTACCGTCGCCGTCAACCGCAAACTTGCGATAACTGCTCGGCATAAATTGCGGCGCGCCAATCGCGCCGGCATACGAACCTAATGCTTTACGCGGGTCGATTTTCTCGGAGCGCGTGAGTAACAAATACTCCTCCAACTCGCCGCGAAAAAAATCGCCGCGCGGTGGGTAGTCGAAGCCGAGAGTGACCAGTGCATCCAGTACGCGGTAACGACCGGTTTGTTCGCCGAACATCGTTTCGACGCCCAAAATACCGAGGATGACTTCGGGGCTTACACCGGTTTCCCGGGTCGCGCGTTCCAGTTGCTTGCCTTGCTGATTCCAGAATGCGACTCCTGTATTGACGCGGCGTTCGGTGAGAAACCGTGCGCGATATTCGAACCACGGCAATACTTGTTCGGCGGGGCGCGTGATGGTCTCGATGATCTTCGGCTTGCTCTGCGCATCGCGCAACAGTTTGCGCAACGAACCGCGATGGAAGTGGTGTTTCTGGACCATCTCGCCGATGAACTGCTGCACGTCGGGTCGATTCGTGTCGATGGCAAGCGCTTCGTTGGCGATGAGTGCGAGCGATATGCCGAGAAATACGGCCGTCAAGAACCAAATCAGCGGCGATCGAGACGCGCAACGCGCGACGCGCGATGTCGCTGCAAGGCAAGAGGCTCTATCGTGTCTCGAGTCCCGTGTCTCATGTCTCGACGTGCTCATCTCCCCACCAGTCTTCGCCGCGCATTCACGGCCATCAGAATACCGAAGCTGGCCATCAGCGTCACCATCGATGTACCGCCGTAACTAATCAGCGGTAACGGCACGCCGACAACGGGTAACAGTCCCGTCACCATGCCCGCATTCACCAGTACGTACACGGCAAACGTTAAGCTAATGCTGCCGGCCACCAAGCGAGCGAAGGTATCCTGTGCCGTCACGGCGAGATACAAACCGCGTCCGATGATAAATGCATAGAGTGCCAAGATGGCGATCAAGCCGAGCAATCCCCATTCCTCGCCGATCACCGCAAAAATAAAATCGGTCGAGCGTTCCGGCAGAAATTCGAGCGATGCCTGCGTGCCGTTCAAATACCCTTTGCCGAAAATGCCGCCGGACCCCAGCGCGATTTGCGATTGAATAATATGATAGCCGGCACCTAACGGATCGCTACTCGGATCGAACAGCGTCAGCACGCGCTGTCGTTGATAACCGTGCAAAAAGCGCCAATCGAGCAGCGAGCCCGTGATGCCACCGCCGATCAAGAGCGTTACTGCGCCGACGATGTAGCGCATGCGCAACCCAGCCAAGACGATCACCATGATGCCGGACGCCGTCACCAACAGTGCGGTGCCCAAGTCCGGTTGTCGCGCAATCAACGCGACCGGCACCATGATAGCGATCACCACCACCAAAATGTTGCCCAACGAGGGCGGCAACGGTCGTTCGTGTAAATACCACGCAGCGGCGAGCGGTACCGCGAGCTTCATGATTTCGGAGGGCTGAAAGCGCAGCACGCCTAAGTCAAGCCAACGTCGCGCGCCCATTGCGATGTCTCCCACCGCCATGACGACCAGCAGCAAGATTAAACCGACCACGAATAAAATTGGCGCACTCACACGAATTAAGCGCGGCGGCAATTGCGCCAGCACGACCATCGTGACCAACGCCAGTCCAAACTTCATTCCCTGCGCCTGCGTCATCGCCCAATTACCGCCCGAAGAGCTGTACACAAGAACCAGTCCCACCAACGCAGTCAGACACAAAGCGGTGAGCAACACGCCGTCCAAATGCAATGCCAGCAGCAGACGTGCTGTCAAAGTGAAAGTGCGTTGTGTTCGGGAGGAGTCGAGGGTGTCGTACATTGTTACTCACCTCCGACGGCATCAGCGAGCGCAATTCCCGGCGAGCGACCTTTAGCATCTTGCTCTTTGAGTGCTGCGGGAGAAAGCAGATACGCATCGAACATTCTACGCGCCACCGGCGCGGCCGCTCGACCGCCCTGACCGCCGTTTTCCACAATCACCGCGACAGCGATGCGCGGCTGATCCACTGGAGCGAAGGCGACAAACCAGGCATGATCGCGCAGGCGTTCGTCGAGATTTTTAGTCACGGCCTTAATGTTCTCGCGCTGACTGACGCTCACCATTTGCGCCGTGCCGGTCTTGCCGGCAAAAACATATTGCGCAGTTGCACCCACACCGCGCGCCGTGCCTTGAGCGCCTTGAGTAACCGCAGTCATGCCATCGATCACGACTTGCCAGTATTTTGGATCTTTCAACACGATCGGCGGCAGCGGTCGCGAGGGCACTTCGTGAACGACCTTCGTCGTTGGGTCGCGCATGGCTCGAACCAAACGAGGCTCGAATCGAAGACCGCGAGTGGCGATCGCGCTCACCGCATAGGCAAGTTGTAGCGGGGTCACCGTTAGGTACCCTTGACCGACACCGACGTTGACGGTCTCACCGGGATACCATTTTTGATCTTCGGGACGTTTGAACGATCGGCGTTTCCATTCTTGCGACGGCAGAATGCCGGTCTTTTCCCCGCCGATGTCGAGTCCTACGATGCGACCGAAGCCGAATGGATCGAGAAAATCGTGAATCCGGTCGATGCCGAGTAGATCGGCCACGCCGAAGAAATATACGTCGCAGGATTGCTCGATAGCTTGACGAAGATTTAGATTGCCGTGTCCCGACGGTTTGAAGTCACGCCACTGGCGACCGTACGCTCTATACATCCCACCGCAAAAACGGGTGTTGTTGTCATCTCCGGTCACGACACCGTATTGCAACGCCGCGAGCGCCATAAAGGGTTTTATCGTCGAGCCGGACGGGTGCGCGCCCTGCAGTGCGCGATTGAATAACGGAATGTCGGGATCGTCGGTTAGGTTTCGATAGTCCGCGCGTGAGATTCCGCGACTAAATAAATTCGGGTCGAAGCCGGGCGTGCTGACGAGCGCCAACACATCGCCGTTGTTCGGGTCGATCGCAACCGCCGCCGCGCGTCGGCCGCGAAGCATCTGTTCCGTCGCTTGTTGCACGCGCAGGTCGATCGTTAGATAAAGATCATCGCCCTGTATGGGATCTCTGCGTTTCAAGCCGGCATCGTTTTGTCCGGCGCGTTCGACACGGCGACCTTGCGCATTGACTAGCAGTTCCTGATATCCAGTGGAGCCGTGCAATTGTTTTTCGTAGCGCTTTTCGACGCCGCTTTTACCGATCAGCGTCGTGCCCGCGTATTCGTCCATGTCGATGTTTTCCAAATCGTCGGCGCTGATCGCACTGACGTAACCGAGTGCGTGCACTGCGGTCGGTCCGAGCGGGTAGTAACGGGTGATTCGCGGCTGAACGTCGACGCCGGGAAAGTTTTGTCGCCGCACCGAAAATCGCGCCAGTTCTTCGTCCGAGAGTTGTAGTTTGATCGGAACGGATTCGAATGGCCGCCGATTGCGAATGTCTTT
>JAYTQU010000153.1:0-4607 GCA_043746555.1 Pseudomonadota bacterium
CGGATTTTCGCCGCGCGCGCTTTTAATGGTGCCGGTGAGCGCGGCACCTTGTTGCACCAAGGTGAGCGTGGATTCGCGAGTGCCCTGCGGCGACTCGACAGATACGGCCCAGGTACCCGCGACTTTCGCGTCGGCTGCCAACGCCGAAATGGAAACCAACAAGCTAACAACGCTAGCCGCAATCATGTGACGTGCCTTAAACATTTTATTCCCCTTCAATGAGTGGTTGAGTTACGCGGCTGCTTGCCACTGAGCATGACGCGCTTGAACAATGCGCGCGAAGCTTAATGAGTTTTTTGCTCGGCAACACACCCAAGCATCGGGGTAGTCAAAAACTGGCTTTGGCTTGACGAATCTTGATCCGAGTCGGCATTCCGATACGCCCAATAACAAACGGATGGCTGCCAAGAGCCATCCGTTTCATTGCAATCGCGATCGGTTACTTCTTAGTGCCGGTAAAGGTACCTTCGCCCAAGTCGCCGAGCGAGAGTTTGCCCTTGATGTTGTTGCCGTCCACCGTGCCGGTGTACGTCACAACCAGATCCATCCCCTGAGCTGAAATCTTATACGTGATCGCCAATTCATTGCCTTTCATCGTTCCCGTAACAGGCGCTTCGCCGAGCTGACCTTTGTATTGCCCGGTCACTTTTTCACCGTCTTGTTTCAGCGTAAAAGTTGGATTGCCTGTTCCGCCCTGCGTTTCGACTGCCATCGTCCACGTGCCGGTCACATCGGCAGCCCAAGTTACGCCGGCGACCAAAGTCAAAGACAAAGCCAACAACCATTTACGAATGCTCATTTTGATTCTCCCCTGTTACTAACAACTATGGTACTGCACTCAAGTGTCCTTCCCTCGCTTGCAACGCCTGCGAGAAAACGACTCACAAATACTCAAATATATTCAATGAGCGCCTAATTCTACTTTGTCAGGTTGCGCTGAAGCGCGCGGTGCGGCGTTGCACCGCATCGCTTGATCCCAACCTGACAAAGTAGAACTAATGGCCTTCGGCCTGTATCTTAGCGAGTCGCTGTTCGGCCAGCGAGCCGACTTGCCCATCGCCGCCGAGTTGCAACACGCGCTTCAGCGCATTGCGCGATTCCTTCCAATTTTTCAGCTCGTACTCGCAGTAGCCGATCTTCAGCCACGCATCGGGCAGTTTACGCGAATCGGGAAATTTCTCGACCACGGTCTTAAAGCTGCGGAGCGCCGCGTTGTAATCCTTGCCGACGTAATGCGCTTCGCCAAGCCAGTAATACGCATTGTCGAGCAGCGTACTTTGCGGGTACGTCGTAATAAACTGAGTGAACGCGGCAATCGAGTCGTCGTACTTCCCTTCCTTCAATAGATCGAATGCTTTCTTGTAGGCATTCGCATCGTCAGTCGCATCCGGAGCCGCGGCGCTTGGCGCAGACGATGCCGCGGGCGCGGCGGCGATATGCGACTCCAACACGTGCAAGCGCCGATCAAGATCGGCGTACAACTCACGTTGTTGCTTGCGCGCGGTGTCTTGATTGTGTTGCAACTCTTCGACTTGACCGCGCAGCGAGCGCACGTCGTTGGTCGCCGCATCCACGCGCTGCGCCTGTTCCAACAAACTCTGGTTGCTCAAAATTCGCTCGATGCGCAGCAAGCGGCCGTCCAATTCCGTGAGCCGTTGCACCACCGGATCTTGCTCGGGCGGCGTCGCGGCGCAACCGATAACGAGTAACGCCAGCGGCAGGATCTTTACGTAGCTGCGTAAACGAGCAGTAGTGACGAAAGGTTTGGCTGAAGTCATGCCGGCGTTCCTCGCGACGCTCTGTTAATTGCCGTATTTGATCTCGACGCGGCGATTCTTCGCGTAGGCATCTTCATCGTGGCCCGGCTCCGCCGGACGCTCTTCGCCGTAACTGATCGTCGTAAGTTGGGATTCATTGACCCCTTGCAATAACAACGCACGACGCACCGCTTGAGCGCGACGCTCGCCCAGACCGATATTGTATTCACGCGATCCGCGTTCGTCGGTGTGGCCTTCTAGTCGTGCTTTACGGTTCACATTGGCATTGAGAAATTTCGCATGTGCAGCCAGTACGCTCACGTATTCGGGTTTGATCTCGGCCTTGTCGTAGTCGAAGTAAAGAATCATACCCAGGCGTTGCAAATCCTGCAGCGCAGCTTGTTCGGCGGCGGTAAGGTCGCTGCCTTGACTAGTATTGGTCGTATCCGCGCCGCTGGTGCTTGCACCGTTGGTGGATGTCGTCGCGCCACCGGTGGTATCCGGCTTGACGTTGACCTTTTTCGGACAACCGCTCAAGGCAATCAACATCGCCGACACCAATACAAGCTGCACTAAACGCATGTGACTCACTCCTGAAGAACACCCTAGCCGAATAACTAGTCGAATAACTCGTCGAATCACGAGTCGAATTGCGAGCGATTCTGCCACAAATAGCAGCCATTCGCGCACACGTCGATTAATTCGCAGTTACTTCGATCAATTGCTATTTCGCGGCGCCGGGCGGAAACGGCGACCATACGGGCTCACGAACATCGCCACTGCTCGCCGCCAATCGCTGCGTAATACGGCCATCGGTCGAAACGGTCGCCAGCACGCCGCGTCCACCGTCTTGGCTTGCATAAATAATCGTCGATCCATTGGGCGCAAAACTCGGACTTTCGTCTTGACGACCTTGACTCAATACCTGCACTGCTTTGGAAGCGAGATCGACCGTCGCGATCCGAAAGTTGTTGCCGTCGAGATGGACCACCGCCAAGCGCTTACCGTCCGGTGATATGCGTGCCCGTGCGTTGTAGTTGCCCTCGAACGTTACACGCCGCGGCGTGCGCGGATCGTTCACATTTGCCTCGTAAATCTGCGGCGAGCCGCCCCGATCCGACGTGTAATAGAGTTTCTTGCCGTCCAACGACCACTCGGGTTCCGTGTCGATGCCCGGATCGAAAGTCATGCGCGTCAACACCTGGCTCGCAAGATCGAGCGTATAGACATCGACATCGCCATCTTTGCGCGACAACGTGAGCGCCAGCGTTTTCATATCCGGCGACCAGGCCGGCGCACCGTTGATACCGGCTCGCGCCGACACCCTACGACGCACACCGGTGCGCAACGTTTGGATGAAGATCGCGGGGTTTCTGTTTTCGAACGAAACGTACGCGAGGCTTTGTCCATCCGGCGACCAGGCGGGCGACATCAACGGCTCTGTCGACGTGGCGATGGACTGCTCGTTCGCGCCGTCGGAATCGGCAACCAATAAATTGTATTGCAATTTGGGCGCAACGCCTTCCACGCGCAAGAAAGCGATCCGCGTCGAGAACGCGCCGGGCGTGCCGGTTAGTTGTTCATAGATCAGGTCCGCAACCCGATGCGCCGTGGCGCGCAATTCGGTCGCTGTCGACGGCAGTCGCTTGCCAAGCAAGCTCTTGCCGGTCAATACATTAAACAACTCGAATTGCACTGAGTAACCCGCACCTGCAGGCGTCACCTGACCGACTGCAATGTAGTCGCTCTTTAAATACTTCCAATCCTGAAAGCGAATATCGGCGCCGGAGATCGGCCGATCGATCATGTCGCGCCTTTCGAGCGGCGCAAAGCGGCCGCTGCGCGCCAGATCGCTTGCGACTACTTCGGCGACATCGGTCGGCAACGCGCTGGACGAAGTCCAACCGAACGGAACGACGGCGATCGGAATCGCATTGGCCTGCCCGCGCGTGATCTCAATAACCAATTGAGCGTGTGCCGCAACACTCAATAGAGTCAGAGCAACTAGCGCGAAACCGATTTTCAGTCTTGCTCTCATCATGCTTACCTTTTCGCTAAATTATAGTGCCTTCTCAAACCAAAACGATTATTCGCTCGGGTTAAACGCAAATACGATCACACGCTCAAACAGTCGCGAGTCCGGCGGCAGCGGTAAGGGCGAAGATCGATACACCGCCGCTTCGATGGACTCTCGCACAGCCGAATCGCCATTGCACTTGTCGATTTGCACAGACAATACCGTACCGCCGGGCGCCTGCGTCACGCGTACATCGCATTGGATACCCGGGCGAGCGGACGCGGGCGCGTTCCAATTTCGCACCACGCGCTGTTTGATCAATGCCACGTATTGATTCAAGAGCCCCGAATTCTTGGCTTGCATCCGTCCTTCTTCATCGGCCAACTGTCGCTTTAGTTCACTCTCGCGCTGCGCTTGTTCACGCGCGTCGTGTTGCACCTTCTCCTTTTGGGCCTGCTTTTCCTTAATTTCCGCCACGCGTTTCTTGTCGTCGGATTGTTTGCGAATCGCCGCCTGCTTCGCGTCATCTTTGCGTTTCTGCTCGACAGCCGCACGTTGGCGCTGATCTTCGATGCGCTGCGCTTCCAATTTGGCGTTCTGCTCGCGCTGTTGCTGTTCCGCCGCTAATTTCTCTTTTGCTATTTGCTCCGCTTCAGCTTGTTCGCGAGCCTTTCTATCCGCTTCCGCTTTTTCTTTCTCGCGCTGCAGGCGTTGTGCAGTGTGATCGACCATTACGGCTTTGATCGCCAGTTCGCTCGGAATCACCACTTGCCGCGTTCCATTGATCGACACCGTTAACTCAATTCGTCGAAACTGAGCGACTGGTCTTCAAC
>JAYTQU010000154.1:0-2410 GCA_043746555.1 Pseudomonadota bacterium
ATTTGTCTTTTTTTCATGGTTCGACTCCGGCAGCGGTATCCTTGGCCACAGTAAGAAAACTGAGTTCAGCCCATAGACGTGCGATTTCACTTTCCAATCGCAGAGTTTGCCTGGCCATGTCGATGCGGTTGCTTTGAGCGGCAATAACGCTTTCCAAATTTTGCTTGCCGCCACGATACGCTGCTTCGGCGGCGACAACGCGATCCTGCGCCAACGGCAGGAGTTCTTGTTGATAACGAGTGTGGCGCACACGCGTTGTGTTCCATTCATCCAACATCGTCCGTACTTCGGCGAGATGTGCGCGATACATGTCGTCGCGCTCTGCTTTGGCGGCAGACGCGAGCGCCAGCTTGGAAGCCAACTCACGATTCTGTCGATGATCGCGATTGAATTGCAGCGGCACCGACACGCCGAGCGACAGCATGTCCGCGTACATCGGTCCCCGTCGAGCGTAACTCAACTCCACGCTCCAGTCGCTCTTGCGATCGGCGCGCGCCAACTGCGCGTCGGCTTGCGCGACATCGAGTCGGCGATCCAACATGACGATATCGGGATGCTCACGTAGCTGAGACTCCAACTGAGCGGCATCGTGGTGCGCATGCAAAGGTAACACATCGATATTCGGCGGCGCGTGCCAAGGGCGATTGGCCGCATCGCCAATCCAACGCGACAATGCAATGCGCGCAGCGCGCAGGCGATACGCAGCCTCGTCGGCTTGATCTTGTACTTGCACAACCGTTGCATGCGCCGCTAAAGCATCGGCGGAGCCGCTCTTGCCCTGCGCGTATGCCGCATTGGCGGCGACGGCGGCCGCTTGCGCGTTATTCAGTTGTTCATTGATCAGATCCAATTGCCGCTGACTGTAGTAGCCGGCGAACCACCGTAGCGCCGTTTCGCGTTGCACCGTGGCCAGCGTCATTTCGTGTTGCGCTTCGGCCATTGCAATTGACAAGTCGGCACGTTCGGCACGCAATCGACGCTTATCGCCGCGCGTGAATTCCTGCATCACGCCGACGCGACTCATGGTCATGAAGTCGTTGTTGAGAGTGAAGCGATCGGCGCCGTCCACCGGCACGTTGTCGAATCCCATACGAAGCACCGGATCGGGCAATTGATCCGCAGCCGGCCGCAATTCTTCGGCGGCGTTGCGTTCGTATTTACTGACCGCCAACTTTTCGGATTGCTGCACGGCCAATCGCTGCGCTTCGGCCACCGTCAACGGATCATCCGATGACGCCATCGTCACGGACACCGCGAGATTGAAAATTACGACGCCTACGCAGCGCCGCCAGTAAACACACATAGCTCTCTCCTCGACATCAACTTAAATCCGAACTACCAACGGACGTTGAACGAGTGGGCTATTTCAGTTGCACGCAGTGAGTGAGAGTGAGTGGCCGCTCGCGCGGCGGCGGCGGTTCGACGGCAGGGAGAAAGATTCGTGTCTGTCGCAAATCGCGAAGGTCAAAAGTAGCCGGTTGCAACAATGGACTGTGGAACAGCATCGACATCTGGTGTGCGCTGCTACCGAACACGTCGACCGTGGGCGCATGCGGAAACGAGCAGTTGTCGGCGGCCGCGGCTGCCGGTGGACAATAGGCGCAGTGTTCGGATAGGGAGGTCATGCCCTGCGCCGCCATCGCGCACGGCAATACGGTAACTTGAATCGTCGCCAACACGATGATCGCAAGCGCTGCACGCGGCAGCCAGCGTAGTCGTCGAATGTGGACCATCGGGTTCATGGTAGTGACAGTAGCACGAGGCACTGGACTGTAGCCAACGAACTACAAGAATTTACAAGCCGCACTGTGACGGAATATACGTAAGCGCTTGCAACTCACTGCCGCACCACTATGAGCCAAATTGCCGCTCCGCCGCCTTGGAAACGCTCATTCGAACTGTCATCGTGACGCCACTGTTAATCCCATGAAGTCCCATGATGTACCCGGCCGGTGCTAAACAGTAGCGAGCATGTCTGTTAGCATGCGCGGCTTCGAAGCTATCTGTTTAATTGAATGGAGCGAGCAATGTCGGCAGTTAAATTGAACGTCCCCGCGCAAGGACAAAAAATCACGATTAGCAACGGCAAACTCACCGTGCCGGATCAACCCATCATTCCCTTCATCGAAGGCGACGGCACGGGACCGGACATCTGGCGTGCGTCGGTTCGAGTACTCGATGCCGCCGTCGAAAAAACCTATAACGGCAAGCGCAAGATTCATTGGATGGAAGTGTACGCAGGACAAAAGTCGAACGACTTGTTTCAAACCTGGTTGCCGGACGAAACCGTCCAAGCCTGTCGCGACTATCTCATCTCTATTAAAGGTCCTTTAACTACACCGATCGGCGGCGGTATTCGCTCGCTCAACGTCGCATTGCGACAATTGATGGATCTATATGTGTGCTTGCG
>JAYTQU010000155.1:0-38293 GCA_043746555.1 Pseudomonadota bacterium
GCGTCGTTGTACACTTCGGTGTCGCAGAGTCATTTCGGTTCTCTGCGGCATCAAGCAATCGGAGCCGAACAACCGCATCAAAATCATTCGCTTTGCTCACTCGACCGTGCAACAGCTACGCGCTTCGCCAGCGCTTTATGCATGGCGTTATGCCGCAGGAAAAACCGGGCTTGACATACTATATATGGTATAGGCACAATGTGGTATGTGGAGAATCGACGAACACCGAAGAGTTGAGAAGCAGATGGATTCGGTGTCGAAAGAGATTCTCAAGCGTTATGAAAAGTGGCAAGACATCGCAATGATTTCCGGCTCTCCAGGTTTGCGGATGATTAAAGGATTTCACGACGAGGCGTTGTCGGGTGAATGGAAGGGCCACCGATCATCCCGCCTGGGAATACAGTACCGCGTCATTTACCGGATTATTGCTGCGGATCGGCTCTTCCAGGTTATCTCCGTCACTGCACACGACTATCGGAGGCCATAATGAGTCAGTTTCGTCCAGCTAAGCGCCGCACAACCGTCAGCGTCGGCGAGTCCGTTCGAATCATTCGAGAGCTTCAAGAACTTAGCCAGAATCAATTGGCCGAACTGACGGGCATTCCTCAGGCAACGGTCTCGGCAATTGAGAACGATCGAGTTAGTCTCGGGGTGGAACGTGCGAAGGTTCTTGCCCGCGCTCTCAAGTGTCATCCCGCAGTACTGGTATTCCCAGGCTGGGACTCAAGCAAGCAATCTGCGGCATAACAAATTGTTCGATGCGACGTGCGAAGACGTACGCCATCAACAATGGCGTTAGAGATCGCACGAGTCAGAACACAACATCAAGCGTGGCAGTGACTTTGTCGTTGGCCACCGCACATTATTCCGCTCATCGCCATCCAGTTGCATTCAGGGTTCTCAATCGCTAACTTATCGCCAAGCTTTTATCGCAGTGGCACGCACGCAATGACGCATCAGCAAGCACAAGGTTCAGTGGTCCACACAATAAAACGTCATCGTGCATTGAGCGCGTAGGGTTTCAGTCAGTTGTCTTTTCGCCATCGGCTCTTGAAGCAATCACCGTCATCGCGTCGTTTGGCACCGCATTCATTTTCAGGTTTGGCTCTAACATCCGGCTCGTGGGCGACGGGTTTATCGTACTTCCTTCTTCATGCGTGAGTGCGCCCGCGCCACAACCGGGGCGTTAGCTTACAAAAGCGGTGTGGCGTATCCTTCGAGCATGAATGCATCCGTCTACATTGAGTCGTCCATCATCAGCTACGTCGCGTCCTAGCCGAGACATTGTGAAAGCTGGACGCCAAGCCGTCACATCGGCGTGGTGGCTCAAGCACAGAAATAGATTCGAGGTTTACATCTCCGTTCTCGTCGAAGAGGAGATATCAAGCGGTGATCCCGTTGCGGCGGCGCAGCGGGTCCAAGCGGTTGCCGACATCCCAAGCGTTGTCATCACACCAGAAGCACAAGCCCTTGCCGAGGCGCTTGTGGCGTCCAAGGCGATGCCGGCCAACAGCGCGCGTGATGCGTTGCATATCGCTGTCGCGGCCACGCAAGGCGCGGACTACCTGCTCACTTGGAACTTCAAGCACATCAACAATGCAGAAACAAAAGCGCTGATCACGCGCGTTGTTGAAGCCAGTGGCTTGGAGTGTCCCATCCTTTGCTCACCCGAAGAACTCGGAGGTTACGATGATGAAGAATGACCCTATTGTCGACGACGTGAGAAACAACGGCTTGATCTTTGCGGCGCGTTACAACAACAACCTTGCGGCAATGTGCAAAGCACTTAAGGAGCGTGAGAAATTGTCAGGGCGCAAGCTGGTCAATCGTAAACCGCGTCGCTTGGTTCGGAAAATTGCAAGTTAATCGGGTAAGCGCAGACGCACGTGGCTGATGGTTGGCGTTCGACAGGAGACTGATCCATGAATGAAGCTCATGAAGATTTCTGGTTTCATGCCAAGCGTTATGGCTGGGGTTGGGGTATGCCCGCGAAATGGCAAGGCTGGCTTGTGCTTGGTGCGTACGTCGGGCTGCTGTACTCAGGCGGTGCCTACTTTAAGTCCAAACAAAGCGTATCTGCCTTTCTCATTTACGCGGCTGTTGTAACTGTCGCTTTAGTAATTGTGGTTGCTCGCAAGGGCGAAAAGCCGCTTGCATGGCGCTGGGGTAAGAAGTAAAGAGGTAAGAGGTCGAACCATCGGCTCAAAGAACGACGCGTTCAAAGCAACGCGCGGTTCAAGCGTATCGTTATGCCTTAATACCCAGGAGGAACACTGTACTCATCAATTCTCAGCGTGGTCCTAGTTGTAACAGTGATTGTCACGGGTGTCAGTGTTGTATATCGAATTCATTGAATAGATTGCGGGTAATGTTCTTGATCGAGACGAACTAGAGAGACAGCCGGACCTCGGCGCGCGCGTAAGAAGTAGCTCGCGGCGCGAAAGCCATCGACTGCATGCGACCCATTATAGGAGAACGAGACTGATCGTTAGCGCAACCGGCAATGCGGCGCTCGACGGAACTGGTGATCGAACTGCCGCTTGATTTAGCCGGATGGAAATTAGTTTGAGTGTCCGCAGGAGACACATTCCGCGCGAAGATTGCGACTCAATCGCGTGCGGAAAGTGGCGCAGCGTGGCGAGGTCGGATTTGGTAGGCGCTATCGCGGATCGCGCTACACCCTTATTAACGCCATCTGGCAAACTGCCCCTCGAAATAGTTACTATCGCAGTCTATGACAAACGCAATCCGTATCGAATCTGTGGGCGGTCCCGACGTACTTCGTTGGGAGCCGGTGGACGTTGGCGAACCGGGGCGAGGCGAGGTGTGCCTAAGGCAAACCGCAGTCGGCCTCAATTTCATCGACGTGTACGAACGCACGGGGCTTTATCCCAGCAAATTACCGACCGGCTTGGGCCACGAAGCAGCCGGTGTGATCGAAGCGATCGGACCCAAGGTGCAGGGTTTTGCTGTGGGCGATCGAGTGGCGTATGTACTCGGTGTTGCCGGCGCTTATGCGGAGCGGCGCGTGGTCCCTGCCGAGCGGTTAGTGAAATTGCCGCCGGGTATTCGCGATTCGGTCGCTGCGGCGATCATGCTCAAAGGATTGACGGCGCATGCGCTATTACGCCGTACCTATCGGGTTAAGCGTAACGATGTGGTGTTGATTCACGCAGCCGCGGGCGGCGTAGGTTTGCTACTCACGCAATGGGCCAAGCATTTGGGCGCGCGCGTTGTTGCCGTCGTCGGCTCCGCCGAGAAAGCAACGTTGGTGCGCGAACACGGCGCCGATTTGGTTTTATTGAGCGACGACGATTGGGTGCGCGCCTCGCGTGATTTCACACGCGGACACGGCGTCGCCGTAGTGTACGACTCCGTCGGCAAAGACACCTTCATGCGTTCGCTCGATTGCCTTAAGCCGCTCGGCATGATGGTGACGTTCGGCAACGCGTCGGGTCCGGTGCCGCCGATCGCGCCGCTCGAACTTAGCAAACGCGGTTCGCTGTTTCTCACGCGACCGACTTTATTTCATTACATCGCGACTCGCGCATTGTTGACGCGGGCCGCGCAAGATTTGTTTTCGGCGATCGAACAAGGCGCAGTGCGCGTACACATCGGACAGACTTACGCGCTGCGAGATGCAGCGCAGGCGCATCGCGATCTTGAAGCACGCAAGACGGTAGGATCGACCGTGTTGTTGGCATGAATAGCGGCCGACGCTGGAGGCTAGGGACTGGAGAAAGGAATCGATACACGCTCTTCATTCTTCTGCTCGTGGAATTCGCATCTGCATTTTCGCAGCAGTCTCCGTCCGACTCGAGCCCACAGCCGCCGGCCCACAGCCCGCCTTCGTCCGCGCAACTTGAAGTCCAGCTTCAAAAAACGAGCGCTCGCATCGGCTCGATCACCATAGTCAACAACAATGTCTTCGCGACGGACACGCCTGAAGAGAACAACGCATTGTTTCGTCTCGCCAACAAACTCCACGTCGTGTCGCGTCCATCGATACTGCGTAAGCAGTTACTATTTAAAGAAGGCGATGTCTATGTCGAGCGCTTGCTGCGCGAAAGCGAACGCATTCTACGGAGCAATCGATACCTATTCGACGCCGAAATTGTCCCGGTCGCCCTGCACGATGGCATCGTTGATCTGGAAGTGCGCACGCGCGACGTGTGGACTTTCAAACCCGGCATTCAATACGGACGCAGCGGCGGAACCAATTCGACCGGCTTCGAATTGCAGGAATCCAATTTGTTCGGGCTAGGTAAAGAAATCACCGTCGCGCAGAAGACCGATGTCGATAGAACCACCAACGAGTTTCGTTATTTTGATCCGCAGATTTTTGGCAGCCATGCGCGAATGGAGCTTTCGCATTCGACCAATACTGACGGCCGGCGACGCAATGCCTATTTCGATCTTCCTTTTTACGCACTCGATACGCGCTGGTCGGCAAGTGCCAGCGCGCTCGATTGGGAGCGCACGGATCAACGCTATTCATTAGGCAAGGTCGCCGACGAATTTCAACATCAGCAAGAATTGCTGCAACTACTCGGCGGCACGTCGAGCGGTCTGCAAAACGGCTGGGTACGACGCTTCACTTACGGCGCAGCCTATACTGAAGATTATTTTGCGCCGACAACTACCGCTCTCAGCGCCGCCGTCTTACCGGCAAATCGACAATTTGCGTATCCATTCGTCGGCTTCATCGTGTTCGACGACCAGTTCGAGAAACGCCGTAACGAAGATCAAATCGAACGCACCGAGGATTTATTCACCGGTAAATACTTGCAAGCCAGCATCGGCTGGGCGGGCGAGCACTTTGGATCGAGCGCCAATGCGGCAATACTCGCACTCGGCGCCGGCAATACCATGGAGTGGCGCGATCGTCGACACACCTTGGTGATGCAAGGCGACGCGACCGGTCGCATCGAAGACGGCGCAATCGCCAACGGATCGTTAAACACGGCAGCACGTTACTACTGGCGTATGGCGCGGCGACAATTGTTTTATGCATCGCTATCGGCATCGATAACGAAATCGCTCGACGCCGATCGACAGCTCACCTTGGGCGGCGACTCGGGTTTGCGCGGTTATCCGCTACGCTATCAAGACGGCAGCGCCGTTGCGCTCTTGACGCTCGAACATCGTATCTACACCAAGTACTATTTATTCCGCATATTCCACGTAGGCGGCGCGACTTTTTTTGACGCTGGTCGCACCTGGGGTCGAGGCAATGCCCCGGTCGCATCCGGCGTCGAAGCTAACAAAGGACTGTTGAAAGACATCGGACTCGGATTGCGCTTCGGCTCAAGTAGATCCGCTTTCGGCAACGTCATCCACGTCGATCTTGCATTCCCCCTCGATGGCGATCGGTCGATCCATAGGGTGCAGTTTATTGTGGAGACGAAGTCGAGTTTTTAGTCATCGCCGGCGATTTTTCTACGTAGATTTTTTGTTTTGCCTCGCTGTTCCTTCGTTACCAACCTTCGCTCTTTGGATGCACGCGTTGGTTTGGTCGCGCGGCGAATTTTCGGTTCGATGAGTGCTTGCTCAAGCATTTCGGCCAAGCGCTCAAACGCATCGCGTTTATTGTGCTCTTGAGTGCGAAAGCGTTGCGCGCTGATGACGATCTCGCCGCTGCCGGTTAAGCGTCGTCCTGCCAATCTTCGTAGTCTTGCGAGTGCGCCCGGCCAAAGTTGTGGACATACGGATGGATCGAATCGCAATTGCACGGCGCTCGCGACTTTGTTGACGTTTTGTCCACCCGGTCCGCCCGCGCGAATGAAATGCAGCGTCACGCTGTCGTCGGGAATCGAGAAAGCCGGTGTTATTTCGATGGCCATTGCAACAGAGACTGAAGACAAGAGACCCGTGAAAGAGAAGGGTAGCGCATATTTTTTACGTTTCTCACGTCTCGGGTCCCGTGTTACGAACCGGCTCTTTTATATGCAATACCACTTCGCGCTGCGGGACCGGCATAGTGATACCGTCCTCTTTGAATAAGGATCGCTGTTAATACCAGCGTCACCATATGCGGGCAAATAATAATCAGCCCTTCGCTCAACCGAGCGGTTAAGCCTGCTTGCGCCTCCAGCGCGCGGGCATACGTTGTGGTGTGAACTCGGCGACCGAGCCAAACCGCCAGCGACACGATACCGCCCGACGCAGTTAGCTGCACCGTCCCCGTGAACGTGAACAGCGCCGCGGTTTCGCGCGCCATTTTGTCGATGAGTTCTTGCATCGCGACGAGAACGGCTAGGCGTTGAGGTCCGGAATCAGCTCGCTTTCAAGTCGCGTAATCTGATCCTTCAGCAGCAGCTTGCGTTTCTTCAAGCGCCGCAGCTGAATTTCATTGACGTACAAATCCAACTGCAAACGATGAATGACGTCGTCCAAGTCGCGATGACTAATGCGCAGTTCACGCAAGCGTTCCAAGCGTTGAAAAGTTTTTGTCTCGACATTGGCTTGGCCGTCGTCGGCCGTATCGGGAAGATCGGGAGTGTGGTCGTCGGTGCCCATGTGGTGAGTACTGTATGCCAAGCCCGGCCGCGCTGCCACTCTGCGTAACGCTGTCGGGTAAGACAACTAGCGGATAGTACCTAGTGAAGACGGTCGGTGTTTGGCGTCGAGCCCGACTGCTCCGAACGTTGGCGGCGTCGCGAATCGAGATCGACAACACTACCGAGCTTATCCCCGGCAACTTTATTGCCGGCCTGATCGACTACAACTACCGGCTCCGACCGACTGGGTTCGCCCAATAAGCCGACACTTTGTTCGGCGTTCAATGAAATGGCGCGTGGCTGCGCGTTATGCTCCGGCGCAAACCCAACGTATTCGACGTGCATTCCTATCAGCATCGCAAATCCTTGGCGGCGCTCGATGCTTTGCGAGGTGTAGTCGAATACGTAGGTGCGACGCAATTGCAATCGCCCACGATCGCGCGCGAATCGCAACCTGGCAAACGCCGCGGTGCCGTCGAGAAACTGCAATCCCATCCGTTCGCACGCCGCCATCGCAGCCGCGTTCGCAAAATCGCGGGCGCGCAGACTATCGTGCCAAAACCACACGATTGCGGCGCACGCACAGAACAGAAAAATACTGCCGAAGGAAAGGAACATGGACGCCGTCGGTAATGCGGACTGAAAATCGATCCCACAATCGGGAAGGTCGATGGTCGCACATTTTGCACCGACGCGTGCGTGTGGGAGCGTGAACGAACTACGCGATGGTTTATGCGCTCGCGATGACCAACACTCCGGCAATCTGTCCTTGTTCGTTGCGATAAGGAACACAATGCAACTCGACGCATTCCTGTCGGCCGGCAATCGAGACCACTTCGCTACGACGACGCGACTGACCGCCAAGCGCAGCGGCGATATCGATATCGAACGTGTCGCGCGCAGCGGCATCGATGGCATCTTGCAATCGCAAGCCGATGAGTCGATCGCGCGGGAGTTGCAGCCACTCCTCGCAGCTGCGATTAACGTAGCGAATAACGCCTTCGATATCGGCATATGCGACTCGCGTCGGCAATGCATCGAACAACGAGTGCACAAACAAACTACTCTGTTGTTGTGCAAAGTCGGTGGTGAGTCGATCGTGGATATCGGTCAGCATGCCGATCCATTCGGTAAGGCGACCCTGCGGATCGATAAGCGGGAGCATGCGCAGCTCAACGTAACGCCAACCATTAGTCGCCGCATGCCGAAGGCGCATTTGGTCGCGAAATGCGCGACGCTCCTCCAAAGCCTCGGCGCGATTGGCAGTGAATCCCTCGCGATCCTCCGGATGAATCACTTGCGAAAAATCCCCCTGCCGATATTGATCGTAGTTCAATCCGGTGAATGTTTCGAATTCCTTCACCGGCGCGCGCAATTGACCGTCCGGATCGCAAAATAGCGTGATGCCGCCACTCGCCTCGACCAGTAGACGATGCAACCGCGCCGACCTTTCGAGCGACGCTTCCGATCCACGTCGCTCGGTCATATCGCGTAGCGTTGCGACAAAATGGGTAATCGCGCCGTTCGCCGAACGAATCGGCCGCAACAACATTCCGTTCCAAAACGGCTGGCCGTCTTTGCGATAGTTGATCAACTCGATATACAGCGGTTGCGCGCGTCGAATCGCTTCGCGAATGCGATCGACATCGCGCGAGTCGGTATCGGGTCCCTGCAAAAATCGGCAATTACGGCCGATGACGTCGTTCGGTTGATAACCGGTAAGCGTGACAAAAAATTCGTTTACATAAACGAGCGGCATGTCCGGTTGCAACGCATCGGTGATGGCGTACGCCACCGGCGCACCTTCGACGGCGGCCGCCAGCAAGCGCGAATAACTGGCGGTGCGCGCGCTCTCAAGCATCAGGCGCAATAATCTGGCGGTACTCGGTCCTTCAAGGTGGCGTAGCGACAACACATCGGCGACGCCGACGCGGCGCGCCGCCATCGCGAATTCATCGTGCTCGTCTTCGCTGAGTCCGTATACCACCGCGGCGCCCGCGGCCGCCACGATGTCTTCGGTGTGCACTCGAATCTCGGCAGACGAAAGATCGATAATTGCCAAGTCGAAATTCGTTTCGCTCATGCGCTGCCATGCGGTGGTCACGCTATGCGCCACGTGCAAACGCCAACGGGACGCTAAGCCCTCGGTGGCCAATTGACGACCGATCTGCACGGCGATGACGCGTGGTGCCAAAACCAACAATTGCGCTGGACGGGTATTAGATGCCAGTAACGAGATGGACTGAGCGGTGCTTCGTTCGAACGAGGCTGACACGCGGACTCCCGCTCCGGTGCATAGCCACATCTTGTGTTGTTATCGTCGCAAGGCTGTCTTGAAGAAAGCGCTGTTGCGACGTCGACGCTGGTGCACGTCGATGGTTGGCACTCGGAACTACAGCGGAAGATTAAGTCAGAACGCTTAAGATATACAAGTGTTCCGGCAATTGTTCCGCAAAGAGGCGACCAAAAGAATTTCCAATTTCGAATTGCAAGCGTCGAATTACGCGCGTCCCACGTTCATATCGTGCGGCGAATGAAAATACTCGCTCTCGACCGCGAACTGATCGATCAGCTTCTTAAGTTCCGCCATTCGACCCTGCGCCGTGGCGATGGGCGCGCATTCTTCGCAATGAAGATCGCCGCAAGGCTGACGCGAATACAACCAAAACTGCAACGCACCGGCCATCATCCCGTCGGCGACGTCCCATAGATCGGCCTTGGAGTCGCCTGCAACGCCGTCGACGCTCTCGGCGATGCGATTACCTAGATCGACGGTTTTGCCGAACGCCTCTTCGAATCCAGCATCGATACCGATGTTTTGCTCTTGCATGATTGAGCCAACCCTGTTCCAAAACGATAGGTAATTGTACCCGCAGCGCACGCGGCTGTGCGCATTGGTTTGCTAACCATAACGTCGCCCCATGTCGAGTGATAGCGCGTGTTTCGGACCGATACTCTGTGCTACTGTTTCACTATTCCCCCATCTTTGCATAGAGGTTTTTATGAGTGAGGATCGTGGCCACGAGCCGTCGATGGACGGCAATGCGCTTTATCAAGAGGAAATTTTCACCGACCGTAAAGTTGGAATGCTTCGGCGCATGACGCCGCTGAAGAGCGACGGTTCGCGCGATCTATCGCGCAGCGTGCTGTATGTCGGTCAAGCGGAAATTATGACTAACATGGGGCCGGTGCCGATCAATTTCGATATCGAGGCCGCGTCGCTCGACCAAGCGATCGCAGGATTCGGACCAGCCGCCACGGCCGCCATCGAGCGCACCGTGCAACAGATTCAGGAAATGCGCCGCCAACAGGCTTCGCAATTGGTGGTGCCACAAGGCGGAATGGGCGCGATGCCGGGGTTAGGCGCGGGTCCGGGCACCGCTCGCGGCAAGATTCAAATTCCTTAGTACTCGGCGCCAATATTCGACGCCGTCAATCGAGAATCTAGGTAAGCGCTGAACAAGTCCGAAGTCCGTAAACCTTGCAGAGCAAACCACACGAAAGACAAGGGTTTGCGAAGCTGCAATATCTACAACTGGCACTTAATCAGCGGATACCTAGGTCGCGCTACGGTATCGGCGGCCGGATTGCCGGTTGAGTTATCGACTGCGTGGTCCGCGAGGCGGTAGCCTGAGTCGTTGCTTGAGCTTTTGATTCATTCGTCTCGATGTTCGCTTGCGCGCTGAACAGCGCGCCGCTTTCCTGCAAGATCGCTTGTTCGGTGCGCTTATTAAGCACGACGATCGAAATGCGTCGATTAATCGGGTTCTGCAAATTCTCGCGATCGAGCGGCGCGAACGACGATAACCCGACGACACGACCGATCTTATCCTCCGGCAACCCGCCGGCGATCAATGCACGTCGCGCCGCGTTAGCGCGATCTGCCGACAGCTCCCAATTGCTATAGTTATTGTGATTGTAGGGCCGCGCGTCGGTGTGACCGCTGATGCTGATGCGATTCGGTACGGTGGCGATAATCGACGCCAATTGTTTGAGAATCGCGGCGCCGAACGGCTCGAGGTCCGGACTCCCGAGCGCAAACATCGAACGACTCTCCTTGTCGATGACCTGAATGCGCAAGCCTTCGGCGGTGAGATCCATCAACACTTGATCGGCGAACGGCTTGAGGGCCGGTTGATCGTCGATGGCCTCTTTCACGCCGATCTTCAACACTTCCAATCGCTGCTTCTCGTTTTCTGCGTCGCCATCGACAACTTTGACGACCACTTCCTTTTTCGGATCGTCCGTCTCGACGGCGTTCGGGTCCTGCTTTGGAGGATCGGTGTACATTTCCATGCCGCCGCCGAATTGAATCATTGCGGTGCTCGCGCCACCCGGCCCTTGCATTGCGGCCGGACTCGGCAGTGGACTCGCGCCCTGCACCACCGATGGATTTTTGAAGAACTGCGATATACCGCCTCGTTGATCGGCGGTGGTCGCGCCCATCAACCACATCATGAGAAAGAAGGCCATCATCGCGGTTGCGAAATCCGCGAATGCCACTTTCCACGACCCGCCATGATGCGGATGCGCTCCGGCGACCACGCGCTTGACGACAATGGTTTGATCGTCGCTCATTTTGAGCTAACTCTTTTTACCGCGAACGTGCTGCTCCAATTCCTTGAACGTAGGCCGTAAATGACCCGGCGTCGCCTTGCGCCCAAACTCCACGGCAATCTGCGGCGGATGACCTTGCACCATCGCAATGATGCAAGTCTTGATGGTCGTATAAAATTGCGCCTCTTCTTTCGCCATCTTTTCGATCGCACTGGCCGTCGGACCGACAAACCCGTAGGCCAACAAGATGCCGAGGAAGGTGCCGACCAACGCGGCGGCAACCTTTTCGCCGATCTCGGATACCGGTCCGCCTAACGCCGCCATGGTATTCACGATACCGAGCACGGCGGCGACGATACCGAATCCGGGCAACGCATCCGATACCTTGTTCACCGCGCCGCTCACTTCTTCGCTCTCGTGATGATGAGTGGACAATTCGACGTCCATGAGATTTTCCAATTGAAACGGATTCATGTCGCCGCTCACCATCATGCGCAGATAGTCGGTGATGAATTCGAGCGCGTGATGATCCTTCAGCACCAATTCGTGTTTTTTGAACACGGCGCTCTTCAACGGTTCGTCGATCTCGCGCTCCAACCCGATCACGCCGTCCTTGCGCGCGATGTTGAACAAGTCATACATCAAGGCAAACAGTGCCATGTAGTGTTTCTTGGCGTACTTCGATCCTTTCAACGAGCTTAAGACGTTCTTGAAAACCTTCGCCACGGTGCCGAAACCGTTGGCAATTACGAACGCGCCGAACGCGGCGCCGCCGATGATGACCAATTCGGACGGCTGCCACAGGGCCAATATTTTGCCGCCGTGCATGATGAAGCCGCCAAGCACGCAACCGATAACCAGAACACTACCGATGATTAGATTCACTGAAGAACTTTCCCAGCCAGGGTGTTTATGAAAAGTCGGCGCCGACGCTCCTTAGGTATCGGCGGTACGCGGTCAAAATTAAGCTCAGGGAAAGGCGTACCCGACTCGACTCGTGGCGAACGCGGGCCGTGTCCAGTAAGCTGCGGGTTGCATGAAAGCCTCTATTTTTTGTCCTGTTGCCGCACTGCTTTTCTGGCTCAGTGCCACGCTGTGTGCCGCCGCGGACCTAGTCGTCGTCGATTTGCGCTATCGAACTGCGGAGGAACTCCTACCCGTACTGCGGCCGCTCGTCGGGACCGACGTGTCACTATCGGCCATCGACTACAAATTGTTAGTCCGCGGTAACGCTAGCGATGTTGCGCGAATTCGCGAAGCGCTTGCGGTACTCGATCGTGCGCCTAAGCAATTGTCGATCTCGGTGCGTTACGGGAGCGCGCCACAAAGCAATTCAATCGATCTGAGTGCGCGGACGAACAAAGACAATAAGGACGAAAGCCGTTTCGAGAATCGCGGCACGAAAATCGTCGTACGCGGCGGCATCGTCACTAGCACAGCGACCGACAGCAACGTCAGCAGCATTCGGGTTTTGGAAGGCCATAGCGCTCATATTTCCGACGGGCAATCGGTTCCCGTCGTCACCGCATTTGTGCTACCGCAAATTATGGGCCGACAATTGAGCGCGGGATCGGCGAGCGGCGGACCGGCGAACATCGGACCAAATATCGGAATAGCCACCGACTATCGCGAGATCACCAGCGGATTCGATGTACTGCCGCGAGTCAACGGCGATCGCGTCACACTGGATATTGCCACTCAACAACAACGACTCACCGACTCGAATAGCGGTTCCGCCAACCTGCCCAGTTACGCCACGATGCAGCGGGCAACCACGACGCTTGCCGGTCGACTCGGCGAATGGATCGATTTGGGCGGCGTGAGCTCCGCGGTTGAAGAACGACGTAGCAACGTTGACCTGGTTGGCGGTTCGAGACGCACGACCACGCGCAGCGATCGACGCAGTATCAGCGTAAAAATCGAACAAGTCGATTGAACAGAGACTGACGATTGCTTTGGTTTAGTGACTAACTCAATCAATGCGAACGTGACCGTGTAGCGTCTTCATATTCGGTGCTCACGTATACTATATTCATGCCAATTCAAAGTTTTTTTCCCACGCTCGCCTACACCTCGCGCTTGCAACGTTCACAGTGGCGATCGTTCAACGAACGATTGCGGCGCGAGTGTTTGCAATTGCAATTCGACGATGCGTCGGGTCGCCGCTGGTCGAAGAACAATTATCCGGGTGGATACACCTCTTATAATTCCGTGTCGCGTTTGTACGAGGTGTCGCCGACTTTCGCGGCATTACGGAAGAAACTGGATCGGCACGTCGCTGCGTTCGTTACATCGCTTGAATTGGATATGACCGGCCGCGAACTCGCGATGACCGATTGTTGGGCGAACATCATGCGACAGCAGGTTGTGCATAGCTGGCACCTGCATCCGCTTGCGACCATCAGCGGAACTTACTACGTGCAAACACCGCGTGGGAGTTCCGGAATAAAAATTGAAGACCCGCGACTCGATCGCTTCATGGCCGCACCGCCGCGCAAAACCAATTGCCGCCCCGAGAATCGTCCCTGGATTACGCTGCCCGCAGCAGCGGGTAATGTCGTGCTATTCGAGAGTTGGTTGCGACATGAAGTGCCGCCGAATATCGTTAAAGCCGAACGCATCAGCATCAGCTTTAATTACAACTGGTTTTAGAAACGCTTGCGGCCAAACAAGCTAACGTTGACCTAACTTCTTCGGCCGCGCGCTATCGTTGGCGTTCACCGCGAAATTAGGATAGGCCCTCACAAACTTTTTCCATTCGCGAAATCGTATCGCGCAACTCCGACGATTGATCGGCGCTCTTCTTCAACATTTCGTCGTGGGCGATTGCCCCCGCCGCAATTGGCGCTGTCGGCATGGTCTCTTCATGGGGTATCGTGATCGCTTCTATTTTGGGAAGCGCAACTAATTTACGCGCTTGAACCGATGCCGTTGAAACGGCCGCGGCGGGTTCTTGATTGCTTAAGCTCGCACCAGTTGTCGCACTCGTAACAGTATCGGGCGTCGGCGCTGCCGGAGGCATGTCGAGCTTCGTTTGGCGAGTTGTGGCTGTAGATTGCAACGAGTCTTGAAGGTTGGTTTCAACAGTGACCGATTTGTCCGGACTCGCCTTGTTACTCAATTTTTCCAATTCGAGATTCACGACCGGCGTCTGCACACCGCTTCGAAGCACAATTGAAACGATTAATACAGTGGCCGCCGCGATCGGTATATCCATCTTCGGCATCGCGATCTGGCGTTGCGCGCGCCCATTGTTACTCAGCTTATCGCTGACCACTGTCTCAATTGGAACGCCACCGCTCTGCGCGGCTTTTTTGTTTACGCTCGGCGACGACAATCGATTCTTCCAACTGAGTCGATTTCGCGGCATCAACGCGACGTGGTTCATTCTTGACGAGTGCGGCGGAAGTCGGCGCACTCTCGCGGGCTTCAAGATTCCCCGTGATTTCTGGTTGGTTGGATTTGTTGGCAGCCGCGCACGCCGCTAACGTCGCGGCGATGGCGAGAACAAGACTCGAACGAATGGTGATTTTCATGGCGGTCTCCTCTGTCTAGAGGGTGAAACGCCAAGACTTCGGAAACAGGGTTAAGAAATTTGGGCAGGTGCGCTGACGGGAAATAAGCTTTTGAAAGCAATCGCCAAAACACACACGGCCGCATAACCAACGAGCGCTTGCACTATGAGTGGCGATAAACCCCACAACGTGGATGCGGTAGCGGCAAAGCCCGCCGTTATCGCGATGCGACTCCATTCCAAGCGGCGCACATTCGCTCGACCTTCAAGCCATGCGCCTTGAACATAAAACGAAAATACAATCCACACAAACAGCGCCAACGAAAACGAACGCGGTAGCGTTGTCTCCGCATCGAGCAACCACAGCGAAGCGAACGTCATCAACCAGAGTTGTACGAAGATATAAATGCGAGTGAATGCATCCGTCGGAGGATCAAACTTCGGCGCGCGCCAATCGTACGAATGATGCGCGTCGATATCGGCCGGCATCCATGCGGGCGGCTTGAACCAGATTTTAACTTTGTCGCTCCAGCATTTGGTCCGCCACGCAAGTTTCGCCGTGGCGATCCAAAAATGAAAGTTGCCCCACAGCGGATTCCAACTATGCAAGCCGGTGGTGATGCCGTACACGCACGGCGTATCGATGCGTTCTTCTTGAAATGTGCCGAACACGCGATCCCACACGATAAACACGCCGCCGTAGTTCTTATCGAGATACTCGGGATTGCGCGCATGATGCACACGATGATTCGACGGCGACACCAAAATCCATTCAAGCATGCCAATACGGCGAACGTGCTCCGTATGCACCCAAAATTGATAAATCAAATTGAGGCTGCCGACTGTAATCACTACCGACGCGGGAACGCCGATGAGAAACAGCGGAACATAAAATACGAACCCAATGTAATCCGTTCCGGTTTGCCGCAGCGCCGTGCTGAGATTGAACTCCTCGCTCTGATGATGCGCTATGTGCGACGCCCACATGATTCGCCACTCATGACCGTAGCGATGTTTCCAGTAGTAGCAAAAATCGTAAGCGACGAAAGCAGCAATCCATTGCCACCAGTCATTCATCGACCACTGCGGAACGCCGATCCAACGTACCAGCGCTCCGAATACGGCGCTTGCAAATCCGAGATGGAGAATATCGTTGAGGCGACTTAGCGTTCCGAGCTGCAAACTATTTACCGTATCGCTCAAGCGATAGGTCTGCTTCTTGACGAACGCGCCGTAGGCATATTCCACCGCCATAGCGAGAATGAAGAACGGAATGGCGACGAGAACGTAATCCATAGAAGTCTATGGCGACACCGCCGAGCGCGCGACGCGCATCGAACGTGCTTCCAACCATTTTCTTATGCGACGCGCATCGGCGGTGCGCGTGTACTTACCGAAGGAATCGAGCAGTACGATCACCATCGAACGCCCATCGATCGTCGTCTTCATCGCCAAGCATTCGCCCGCTTTGCTCGTATAGCCCGTCTTTTGTATATCGATTTCCCAGTCGGACTTGGCCACCAAGTAATTGGTGTTGCGAAACTCCGTTGCTCGCTTGTTGAGCTGCAACGAAAAACGATGATCGGTCGAATAGTCGCGAATAATCGGGCGATTCGCGGCAGCAAGTAGCAGCTTGGCTATATCGCTGGCGCTGGCGGTGTTCTCCGGCGACAACCCCGAGGGTTCGGCAAAGCGCGTGTTCGTCATGCCCAACGAACGCGCTTTTGCATTCATCGCATCGATCGCCGCGACCTTTCCGCCCGGATAGGTTCGCGCCAACGCATACGCCGCGCGATTGTCGGACGCCATCAACGCAAGATGAAGCAGATCGCCGCGAGTCAGTTTTGCACCCACTGCCAACCTCGACGCCGCACCGCGAGTGCCGGCACGATCTTCACCGGTCATGACGATTTCTTCATCAAGCGATTGCCTGCCTTCCAACACGACCAATGCTGTCATGAGTTTGGTGAGCGACGCAATCGGCTTGGGAGAATTCTCGTGGCGCGCATATAGCACCGACGAACTGTCGGCATCGATGACCAACGCAGCGTCGGATCGCAAATCGGGTCGAGAGTCGGGTCGCGAGGTCGGTCGATCGGATACAGAAATTGCTTGCGCCGGCGAGCAGACAGTCGACAGTACGGCGCTAATCAGCAAAAGTATTACCGGTCGAGTTGTAAGCAAAGTTCGTACCCCATCGAAGAGACGCGTCACGTCCAAGGTGTAGCAAAGCTACAGACGTGCGGAGTATGCTACGAATAGTCGGCGAATAGTGTATCCACTTCACCTTTCGTTCGAGCGCCTGAGTTCCAATTACTGAGTTCCAATAACTTAAGTTCAAATAATTGGGTTCGAACAACTGGGGTCGAACAACTGGGTTCGAACAATGCGGATGACCATCTCCGACTAGAACACTAATGCGAATACCGGCAAGAACACATAGAGGTTCAACTCATGAGCGAAATAGCAGCCAACGTACCTAGCGGCGCAGACTTGCGAATCGCTCCAAACCGTTTCTTTGTATTGATGGCCGGGATCTGCATTGCGGTCGCATTCATTGGATTCTCGCCGACCTAATTGGGCACCGATGGCGAAAGGAACTTTGCAGCAACCCTTTTTGGTTCATCTGCACGGCTTTCTATTTTTCGGCTGGACATTTTTCTTGCTGCTGCAAACGTCGCTGGTTGCATCCGGAAACACCGCGAAGCATCGGGAACTCGGGCTTGCGGGAATCGCATTGGCATCGGCGATGCTGTGCATTGGCGTGCTGATGACGATTTACAGCATGCACGTCAACATTGCGCTTGGGTTCGGCGCGGCGGCAGTGCCGTTCTCCATCGTTACCTTCTCGGGGATCGTCTTGTTCGCGGCGCTGGTCGCGTTCGCTATCGGCAACATTCGTAACCGCGATGTACACAAGCGGCTGATGCTGGTCGCGACGATTTCCATCTAGCAAGCCGGCGTCGCGCGATGGTTTATTTTGTTTCTCGCCCCGCGCGGCGCGCAAGGTCCGCCGCCCATCGAAGTCACGATTGGACCTGGCCTCGTGGTGGACTTGATTCTCGTCGTCGCGATGATTTACGACAAGAAAACGCTGGGCCGAGTTCATCCTGCTTACTGGGTTTCGGGCGGCGCGATGCTCGCGATACAGATACTGCGAGTACCGCTCGGACACTCCGCTGCTTGGATGACATTCGCAAATTGGATGGCGTCGGCGACGCTGTAGCCGAAGTTAGTCTCGCGTGGCGTTTACTAATGCGGCGACGACCTAAAGAAATGGGACTGCGCGTCTAACCGATCGAAGGCTCTAAATTAGCACGCTCTCCAATACATCCGAGAAGTCCGACGGCGGCGATTGAAATTCAAGGCCCGCGTAAAGATGTCCGTTTGTGTTGGCTCGGCAATTGCGAACTATGGCGACGAGTTCGAATCGACGTCCACCGAATTTGGTGAGATCGAATTCGACGACGCAGCGTTGCGAGGTCTGCAATTCGTACGGCACATCGAAACTAAGTCCGGTCTTCGATACATCAATCGTGTGCGATTCGATGGTGAGATCGCCGGGCAACGTCACGTCGGCGCGCATGCGCAACATGGATCGTTTGGCGCGACGACGCTCCTTGGCAGTAGAACTTTCGTTCGGCCGTTTGCCTTGATTGCGCGCTTGCGAACTCGATGATGTATTCAAAGTAAGGTACTCGCTCGTTAACAGCGGCTAGTCCGCTTGCTTATCGTCTTGCTCGTCCAAAGACTTCAACAAATCGGCCATTTCGATGGTTTCGCCATTGTTGGGCGCCGCATCGCTACCTTCCTTCGCCACATATTTATCCAACTCCTTCGCGAGATCGGCCCACGACTTGGTATCCGACAGATTGTCGATCATCTGATGAACTGCTTGTCGAGAGGTGTTTTCGCTCATGGCTCGCTCCTGGTCTATATTGTGGCCTGGCGAGCATGCACCGTGGTGCACACGAGTCACGATTCGGGTAGCGAAACGGACGCGTTGCGAAATATGCGAATTGCAACGACGTCATGCGACAGAATACGGCGGAAATAATCGTTACTGTCAATTGCGCCTATAACTCGGCGGCGTTTACTTCGCCTTCACTCGCAACGACAATGTCGCAAAGACACTCGGGGAATTGCTGACATGCAAGATCGACCTTCTTCTTCGCTGGCGCTGCGCACGCGTCGCCGTATCGTGACGCGATTGGTGCCGTATCTTTTTCTTCTCTACATCATCGCTTATTTAGATCGCGTCAATGTGGGATTCGCCGCGCTGCAGATGCGAGGCGATCTCAATTTTTCCACGGAGGTGTACGGCTTCGGTGCGGGTATTTTCTTCTTGGGATATTTTTTGTTTGAAATCCCCGGCACAGTACTCGTCGAAACATGGAGTGCAAAAGGCTGGATCGCGCGCATCATGATCTCTTGGGGGGCAATCGCCATGGCGATGGCGGCCATCCACAACGCGACGCAATTTTATTGGCTGCGATTTTTCTTAGGCGTCGCCGAGGCCGGATTTTTTCCGGGCTTACTTGTCTACTTGAGTCACTGGTTCCGTCAAGAAGATCGCGCCAAAGCAGTGGCTTTGTTCATGGCCGCAGTGCCGCTGTCGACAATCGTCGGCGCACCGATTTCGGGATTGATCATGAATGTCAATTGGTTTGGATTGGACGGTTGGCGTTGGCTATTCATATTGGAAGGGCTACCCGCGATCGTGTTTGGCGTCGTGACAATTTTTTATCTCACCGACAAACCCGAACAAGCGCAATGGTTGCCTGACGATGAGCGCAAGTGGATCGTCGATGAACTTGCGCGCGAGCGCACCGCCAAACTCGCAGAAGGCAAGGTATCCATCTTGCAAGTAATGCAGCATCGAGATGTATTGCTCCTATCGCTCGCTTACTTCGGTATGGTCAGCGGGCTATATGGATTCAACATTTGGTTGCCTACAATCATCAAACAACTTTCCGGTTTGTCGAACATGCAATCGATCCTGCTGACCGCCATTCCTTATTGCGTGGGACTCGCGGCGATGTTATTGATCGGTTGGTCGTCGGATCGCAGCGGAGAGCGACGCTTGCATGCCGCAATCCCCATGTTGATTTCCGGCGTTGGTCTTTTGATCGGCGCATTACTGCAAGATCATATCGTTATGGCCATTACTTTTTTCTGCATCGGCGCGATCGGCATCTTCGGCCACTTCCCTTCTTTCTGGGCAATTTTCTGCTGCAGGTATGCGGACGAAAGACCGTGTATATGTGGGACTCGAACAATCGCGACGTGGTACCGCAGGCCGCACTCGACAACTATTATGCACACACCGGTACGAATCGCGATCAGCCTTATCGCGACGATTTCCTTGCAAGCGCGAAAGTGCTGCCGCTCGATCCGGGCCAGGGGCTGCATTTCCCATTGCACGCGCCTCACTGGGTGAAAACCGAAAGCGACATGTCTATCTCGCTCAGCGTCACCTATCGCAGTCGTGTATCCAAGTTTCGCGAAACTGTACACACCGCGAACGGTCACGTCCGCAAACTCGGCATGCAGCCACCGGCTCCCGGCGTCTCGGCAATTTGGGATACGGCGGCGCGCCCGATCTACCTTGTCGATCGCGCTGTTCGTCAAATTCAAAACACAGGCAAAAGGCTGCAGCGGATTACCGCGCGCGTTCGCAAGGGCGTCTTCGAACGCGAACGACACGCGCACTAGGCAACGTGTAATGCAGGCCAATAAAGATTTCGAAAGTAGCGTGCGTTTTCGCGGCGCAAACTACATACGCAATTCGCGATCACTATCGTCCGAGGGCAATCATGAACGACTACATCCAGAAGCAATGGGACACGGCCGATTTGATAACAAAGCAGCATGTTAGGATGCGTCGCGTCGTCGTTTGGGTCGTGTCCGCCGCTGTCGTATTATCACTAGGAACCTATCTCGCACAATTTTATTTCGCGCGGTAGTTCGCGTCGGATAGTCATTTAAAAGAGACGCTAGCGATAGCTGCTGCGTCGATCGGCTTAATCTGTTCGCACGCTTCGCGCACTGACGCCAATTATCGGCATCTACTTGGAAGCAAGTGCTAACGCGCTCAGGTCGCGCTTTTCCTTGGTTTCGCAGTCATAGGTATTTTCAATCCAATAACGGCGCCACTGAGGGCTGGCAAGCGCTCGCCTGGTATTCACTTCCGCGCAGCGGCCTGCTCCAGGTACGCGTGATTTTGCATACATCATCGGCGATTGAATTGCCCCTCCCACGAACAGCTGAACCGGCACGATCCATGACCCGTCTCGATCCGAGTAACCCGAATCGATCACGCGACCATAAATTTTAGTCGGTGTTGCCCAAACGAAGGCGAACGCCATAGCGACCGATGCCGCAAACAATATTGCCAACGCCTGAGTCGGCAACCCGCGCGAAACTTCCGGATAGCGCGGATTGCGCCAGATTCCGATCAGCCAAAACGCGCAACCGCTAACCGTGCAACGGAGCGCAAGCCATAAAATATAGGAAGGCCCGTAAATCGCGTCGTACCTACCCGCGACAAGTACATAGATCGCCGCCGGAATCAATCCTGCACTGACGATGTGCCACCACTGCACGCGCCGCGTCGTAGCGAGGAATAGGAATCCAGGAACGGCAATCAACGCATAAACAAGCAACACGCCGACAATGCGATCCTCGGACGGATAGGTGAGGTGAAAATTCGCATCGAGTACGGTGTTGCCGACTACCAGGCAAACTAATAGCAGTGCGCCAAGCGCGCGCATCAGAAATCTTGTGCTGCCGGAATTGGCGATCGATCCCTTCAGAGTCTCAATGCCGAGACTCGAAGTGACCTCGCCTTCACCCGGAGAGACGACTGGCAACGCCTTCGAATACATTTATGTCCACTACTCTACATTAGTGCATCATTAGTTTGATTTGCATTAAAGCGAGTTAGCGGGCGTCTATCTGTGGGCCAGCGCACTCATGGATCAATTTGCCGCGCTGACTCGACCTCCCATTCGGGGCCATGGGGAAGTGGGTTGTTTACGCAAATCCCCGCGTCCCCTTTAGGGACTTCGGTGCCGGTGTAAACCCATTTACGTATTGGCCCGCCGTTGCAGCAACCTGCATATCGCGGTAGGACTTCGCCCAAAATAGCGTGCAACTTGATGCAACGATGCAATCCTCCCATCAATCGCAAGCCGCGCAATTTCGCAACGAGCGGCTGATGTTTCGGCTCCCTTGATGGAGACAGCACGCGCTCGACACGGACATCATAGGCCTCGCACACTTGTCGTGTCAGTTCCTCAAGCGTCAGCAAACTACGCGGCTTTAGTCGCGGAGGCGGCAGCGACGCCAAGAATCGATCGGCGCCGATGACTCGCGGATCGGCCGAAGGCAATAAAACCGATGGGCGTTCATCTGACTCGCGAACCGTGCCATCGATCATTTGTCGGTAAGCATCGCGTGCCCCCTCCACTGTCGTTCCGAGCAGCCCTAAACCATAATCGGTCGTTAGCCATGGAAGATGTTCATCGCCCAGATAGGCCCGATGACTACTCCACGGATATTCATCGCGAGAGAAAATATCTTCGCGATGATTGCCCCTCAACACCACGTGATAGCAACCGCCAGGGACATGTAGACGAGGTAATCGAGGCATCCTTGCCTGCTCCGTAATCGAACCAGTTGGTTTTGGTGCAACGAGACTAACGACCTTTCCATCTGCTAGCCAGCGAGATTGCCTCTGCAAATCGCCAAATACGTTCATAGGTTTACACCGGCAGCGAAGATCCAGATCCAAGTCTGATACTCCTTGCTTCGGCACCTTGCTTTCCCAGCCTCGGACATCGACACCACTATCCACGAACTCTATCGCTCGGGACAGCACACGCAACGACAACTCGCACAGCATCTCGGCGTCCACTACACGACCGTCTGCAGACGACTGAAGAACATCACCGCCAAAACGCTAACGCGAAAGACCCAAATTCCCGCGATCTTGATTCGATGACCGTGCTCTGCAAACCGCCGTGCCCAGTAGTGCGCGCTGCCGCATGCCTCGATGCCGATCAGACACGGCTTCAATTGCGTAATGATTTTCATCAACTGCGCTCGCCGAACCTCCCGAGGTAACCACATGCCCAGACCTATCCATACCATGCAACTGAAACGCCTTCTTCGCCAAATCAATCCCCAACGTCGTAACCTTGCCCACGGACCCATCTCCTCTGTTACATGAAAGCTTCGCACCTTCATGTTGGCTCTCAGTGACGCCGTTCAAAGTGGAGGTGGGTCCACTCCATTAGTCCCCAATAGTTCAATAGTTCTCCAACTTTGCAGAATACCTCGAAATCGCCTGCATGGGTATGCCAGATCGCGCATACTCACGCGCATGAAGATCGTGAGATGGAAAGGGAGCAGCAAGGACGATTTGAAATCGTTTCCAGATGCTGTGATCGATTCGGCCGGGCATCAGTTGTTTCGCGTCCAATGCGGATTGGACCCCGATGACTGGAAGCCGATGCCAACGATTGGAGCGGGCGTCAAAGAGAGTCGGCTGCGAGACGCGAGCGAAGCGTTTCGCGTGATCTACATCGCGACGCGTCCCGAGGTAGTCTATGTGTTGCATTGCTTTCAGAAAAAATCTCAGAAGACGAGCCCGCAGGATTTGCAATTGGCTCGCGAACGGTTGAAGAGTGTGTTGAGGTAATTATGCGTAAGAAATCCAAAGCGAAGAGCGTCTTTCACGATCTTTACGATTCCGACAAAGCGGCCGAAATGGAAATTCGCTCCACATTGATGATTGGATTATCGCAATGGTTGGAACGGTCGAAACTTACCCAGAGCGAGGCGGCGAAGATTCTTTCTGTCACTCAAGGGCGTGTATCGGATATCAAGCGCGGCAATATCAACCGGTTTAGTCTCGACCTGCTCGTTCGTCTCGCTGCGCGCGCCGGGCTTCATCCAAAATTGAAACTGTCCGCGTGAGCGCCGTCGCTGCGCTGCTCGCGGAGGGATGATGGAAAATGCAATGCTACAAACCTGACACGGAATGCCCGAAAGAGGGCTTTGCCATGGACTACTGCGCCATGCACGCAGCGGTGCTCTCGACATTGTACATCGCACCATATCCCAATAACCCGTGTCCGGCACCGTAGCCCTGAAGAAACGTCTCGTGCGCACGTTGATCAACGAAGTCATGGTCGATATCGACGAGGCACACCAACAAATCAAACTCATCGTTCACTGGCAAGGCGGCGATCACACGCAATTCACCGTGCCACGTCCGTTGCCTGCAGGCCAATCGCAGAAGACCGCAGAAGAAGACTGCGAGATAATCCAAAAGATGGCACCTCGCTATACCGATTCTGAAATTGCCGTGGTGCTCAGCAAGCATGGACGCAAGACCGGTAAAAGCTATCGCTGGACGAAAGGCGGTGTTGGCATTATGCGGCGCAAACTCACGATCAAACCCGCGCCGCCGAAAACCGATGATGATGATTTGAACATGGTGCAAGCGCGTGAATACAGCGGCGTGAGCGATTCAACCTTGCTGCGTTTGATTGATCACAAGCTATTACCGGCAAACCAAGTGGTTCCGTTTGCACCGTATGAAATCAAAAAGTCGGATTTGGATAGCGAACCCGTTGCACGCATCATCAGAACGCTGAAGAAAACCGGCAGGCTCGTTCTGGAGGGGGATCCGCTGGGTCAACAGCAAATCTCGCTCGTGTAAAATCAAGCGCTTAACAATCAGGGGTATTCAGCCTATGCGTTCATCCAGCAAAAAGCGTGGATTATTCGTGCTTCGTACCTTGCAATCGCTTCTGCAACGATATCGTTCAACGCCACTCGATCCTGAGTCGAACCGAATAGATCTTCGCGATGATTTCCTCGCAAAATAACATGGTAACAACCACCCGGCACGTGCAATCGCGGTAGTCGCGGCATCCCTGCTCTCCTTGAACATTCGCCTTCACCGAGCGAATTCTAGCCTGCCGCCTTGCTCATCCATCCCCGTACAACCTGCGTAAACATCCACTTTCAACAATACACCGCAACCTAATCCCGGTACCGAGAGTCCTCTGTACCAGCGACTATATTTGTTCCGAACGTGTAAAATCTCAAAACAATTCACGCTGCGGTTGCCGTTCCGGCGTAGAGTTTTTTCCGCGACTTTATGAGCCACAGATCACTGGAGAAGGCGCATGGGTTCACCTACTATCAGTATTCGCGACAAGTTACGACAACTTGCCGACCAGCTCCCGCCTAACTCTACGTGGGAGGACGTTATTGAAGAGGCGCGATATCGCCGCGCGGTCGAGGTCGGTATCGCAGCGGCAGATCGTGACGCATTTGCCACCGATGATGAGGTACGAGATGCGTTTGCGAAGTGGGGCGTTCGCACTTGAAGACTCGATGGACGCGGCCCGCGCTGGCCGATTTGATGGAGGCGCAAGATTTTATCGCCAAACACAATCCACAAGCTCTCAGATCGCCGAGCGTGTGCGGGCCGCCGCTCACTGGTTGCAACAAAACGCTGAAGCCGGACGCCAGGGAAACGCACTCGGGACGCGTGAATGGGTAGTGACCAACACGCCCTACTTGATTGTGTATCGGCTGCACGACGACACGGTGGAGATTTTGCGTGTCTGGCATACCAAACAAAATTGGAAGAAATAGCTCTCTTGATTTCTTGCGGGCCGATCAAGTGTCACGTGCGTTCGGCAAAGTGCTGCGGCAGTAGCGCGAGTACAACGGCATTTCTCAAGAAGCTCTTGCCCTCACCGCCGAAGTCGACCGCACCTTCGTCAGTCAAATGGAACGCGGTATTCGGCAACCGACATTAACTACTCTCTACAAACGCGCTGGCGCACTGGATACTAAACCTTCGACGCTCGTCGCGCGGATGGAGAAGGCGGTTAGATAGCGCCTCGCGCTAACACACCTGTTTCAGCTACGAGCGAAGCGAGTCCGTTGTACCGGCGCACTTGACGCGGGCGAATTGGCCGGAACTTCAACAAAAGAATGACCGGACGCGATTCGCTTAGCTTCGGACTTTTTCAAGTCCTCAAAGATTGCGCGCAAATCGTAGTTGAACTTTGCAGCGTGGGCTTCTCGCACCGCGCGCACTTCATCGACTATTTCATCATTCAGCATGGTCTTCTCCCAACAGCTCCTCGGGCGTGCAAGTGAACGGCAGGAACAAGCCCTTCTTTTCCAGAAAAGCCGCGATGCTTCGCCGCAACTCCGGATTCGCTATATGGCGGCAGTCCCACGTCAGCAAATAGTCCACGCCATAAATCGTGGCGATGGCAACATGCTCATCCTCTCGGCATTTATTGATTGGCGCTACCGCGACGCGCGCGTAGTTATCCTTGAATCTAATTCGTGGTCAAGTGAGATTTGAAAGCCTTCAAAACGGTGCGTTGTACAACCTGGAAGGCGGGACTACGCAATGGATTCAGGGGGGGTTCACGGGGTTAGCGTGATCCTTGAGAACTCATTGTCAAAGATTATGATATTGCGGACTTAACTCGTGCACCGCATTCACCATCGCGGCCGCATGTGCAGGTGGCGCATTGGGATGAATGCCGTGACCCAGATTAAATATATGGCCGTGCCGTTTGCCAAAGCTCGCTAGCACGCCGGCGACTTGTTCGCGAATATTCTGCGGCGATGCATAGAGAGCGCTGGGATCAAGGTTACCTTGCAGTGCTTTGCGGTCGTTCACTGCGCGACGCGCGTCGGCGAGATTGGTGGTCCAATCGACGCCGAGTGCATCGCAATTGGTTTTCGCCATTTCTGCAAGCCATGCACCGCCGCCTTTGGTAAAGATGATTCGCGGAACAATGCGGCCCTCGGCTTCACGAGTGAGTCCATCGAGAATTTGCGCCATGTAGTTGAGCGAGAATTCGCGATAGAGCGCGGGTGTAAGTACACCACCCCAGGTATCGAAGATCATGACCGC
Source organism: Pseudomonadota bacterium (assembly GCA_043746555.1). Lineage (GTDB taxonomy): Bacteria > Pseudomonadota > Gammaproteobacteria > Steroidobacterales > Steroidobacteraceae > CAZQYC01. The sequence continues at coordinate 26,537 of JAYTQU010000155.1, forward strand.
TTGTGCGCCCGCTGCAATTTGTGCGTTTAGATAGACAAGCGTTGCTTTGGCGAGCGTGTCGAGCAAGCGATGCAGTGTCGCCGGCTCCTGATACATCATTCCCTTGATGCGATCGAATTGCTTGCTGCTGCCGCCTTCGACAACATACGTCCCCACTGTCCAGGGGCTACCGGCGAATCCAATGAGTGGTACACGACCGTGTAATTCACGGCGAATCAAACTCACTGCATCGATGACATAGCGCAGATCGGTTGCGGGATCGGGTACGCCGATGCGAGCGACGTCGCTCGCGTTTCGCACCGGATTACGGATAACTGGACCTTCGCCGGTTTCGAATTCCAATTCCAATCCCATTGCGTGCGGAATGGTGAGAATGTCCGAAAACAAAATTGCGGCATCGAGCGGAAAACGATTGAGTGGTTGCAATGTAACTTCGCATGCGAGATCCGGCGTCATGCAGAGTTTCAAAAAACTCCCGGCCTTCGCACGAGTCGCTCGGTACTCAGGAAGATAGCGCCCGGCTTGACGCATCATCCAAACGGGTGTTCGCTCGGTCGGTTGACGCAACAACGCGCGTAGGAAGACATCATTTTCAAGCGGATCGAATGTCATGAATTATTTCTACTCTAGCTTCGTTCGGCAGGATCGAACACGCGCTGATGTTCGAGGACGGCATAACGATCCGTCATGCCCGCGATGTAATCGGCAACGGCTCGGGCGAGCCCACTTGCGCCGGCCTTTTCACGTTTTTGGGCGGCGATGTGTTGATGCTCGATCGGCATGAGTTCCGGGGCCGCAAAAAACGCCGCGAACAAATCGCTGATCACCTTGCGCGCCTTAGTGGTCATGCGCAAGACACGATAGTGTTTGTACATGGCTTGTCGCAAGAATTTCTTCAACTCCACGTGCTCGATGGCAACCGCCTCACTGAGACCAATGAGCGGTTTCGACTGATGTCGCACCGCATCGATTGATTCGGGTTTTGCTGACTGTATGGCGGTGGTTGACGTTTGGATAAGATCGCCCACCACGCGATTAATCATTCGTCGCACAATTTCGTGAATCTGCCGTTTGCCCGTTACGCTTGGATAGTCGCGCATGACTTGATCGTACTCGCGTCGAAACAGCGCCACCGATTGCAGGTCATCCAGCCCGATCAATCCGGCACGTAAGCCATCGTCGACATCGTGGTTGTTATAGGCGATCTCATCTGCGAGATTTGCGAGCTGCGCTTCAAGCGAAGGTTGCTGGCGTTGCAAGAATCGTTCGCCTAACGATCCCAGCGCGCGCGCATTCGCCGCTGAACAATGCTTGAGAATTCCCTCGCGTGTTTCGAAAGTCAGATTGAGGCCGGGAAAGTCGGCGTAGCGCTCTTCGAGTTCGTCGACGACGCGCAAAGACTGCAAGTTGTGTTCGAAGCCACCGTAGTCGCGCATGCATTCGTTGAGCGCTTCTTGACCCGCGTGTCCAAATGCCGTGTGACCCAAGTCGTGGGCTAAACAGATCGCTTCGGTGAGCGTCTCGTTGAGATCGAGAGCACGCGCGACCGTTCTCCCAATTTGCGCGACTTCGATACTGTGCGTCATGCGGGTTCGATAAAGATCGCCTTCGTGATTCACGAACACTTGCGTCTTATAGACCAAGCGACGAAACGCAGTCGAGTGAACGATGCGATCGCGGTCGCGCTGGAATTCATCGCGAAATTGCGGCGGCGGCTCGCGATGGATTCGACCGCGCGATTGGTCGGCGTGAGCCGCATAAACCGCCAGTGATATTAGGGCGCTCATTTGGATTCAAGATTCAAAGTGAGATCCGAAGCGAAATCGGTCGCTTCCACCAATGTGGCGGTCAGGGCATCTGCGGGATAATCGCCCGTGACGATTGCTTCGCCCAAGGACTTGAGGAGCACCAATCGAATCTTTCCTTCTTTAACTTTTTTATCCATACCCATTAATTCCAGCGCGCGCACTGAACCAATTCGCGGCGCAACGACCGGCAAGCCTAACTGCGTTAACGCGCGCGTGACACGGGAACAGTCGTCTGATGATATCCATCCAATACGATGCGACATGTTGGCCGCGAGCCTCATACCGATTGCGATCGCTTCGCCGTGCAAGAACTCGCCATAACCGGTTGCAGTTTCAAGTGCGTGGCCGAACGTGTGGCCGAAATTCAAGATAGCGCGCAATCCATGCTCGCGTTCGTCGATGCCAACGACTTCGGCTTTGATTTCGCACGAGCGACGAATTGCGTAGGCAAGCGCTTGCGGATCGCGGCCGAGTAGTGCTGCGGCGTTTGTTTCGATCCAGTGGAGAAAAGTCACGTCGCGGATGAAACCGTACTTCACCACCTCAGCCAATCCGGCGCGCAACTCTCGGTCCGGGAGTGTCGATAGCGTGGCGGTGTCGGCGATCACTGCGCGCGGCTGATGGAACGCGCCGATGAGATTCTTTCCGCCTGAATGATCGACCGCGGTTTTTCCGCCGACCGACGAATCTACTTGTGCGAGCAATGTCGTCGGCATTTGAATGTAGTCGATACCGCGCTGATAGCAAGCGGCCGCGAATCCCGCCATATCGCCAACGACGCCGCCGCCGAGTGCAATGATCGTTGCATCCCGATTCATACGCGCCGCGACCAGCGCATCGAATATTTGGCTCACCGTGCTCAGCGTCTTGTGGCTTTCGCCATCGGGCAATGCGATCGACGCGGTACGCTTACCGGGCAAAGCAGTCAGCAATCGCTGCAAATAGAGCGGCCCGACGATCTCGTTCGTAACGATGAAAGCGTCTCGTCCGGAAATAACTTCCGTCAGTAGTTCAACGTTGTCGAGTAATCCACTTCCGATGACGATCGGGTAACTGCGCGCGCCAAGTTCGACACGCAGACGCTGCATGGATACTCCGATGGATTGTTCGTGTTGCTTGAGTTTTTCCACTATTTGCTCGCATACAACCGCAACACGCTGACCGTCGGTTGTCACAGTAAGACTCGCGATGCTTTCGTAAAGTGGCGCCCGCTGCTCCATCAACGATCGCAGCTTAGTTTCCGGATCGACATTATTTAGCAACGGCCGTTGCTTGCTGTGCCGCGTGCGTTCCAGCTGCTGCGCCACGGACGTTTTGAGATACACGACGTAACCACGTTGCGCAAGATGTTCGCGATTACCCGGCAGCAAGACAGCGCCACCGCCAGTAGCGATAACCACGTTTTCGCGCGCCGTGAGCGCTTCGATGACTTCTCGCTCCCGTTCGCGAAAGCCAGCCTCGCCTTCCTTCTCGAAGATGTACGGGATGTTGACGCCGGTACGCCGCTCAAGCTCGATGTCGGCGTCGCAGAACTCGAGATTCAAAGCACGGGCGAGATGCTTGCCGACGGCTGTCTTGCCGGACCCCATCGGCCCTATGAGGAACACATTGCGCATGGGGGCATTGTAATGAAATCGGGTAACGAAATTGGCGCAACGAAAACGGCCACCCACATTTTCAGTTGGGCGGCCGTTGCAGACGTACCGTAGAAATTAGCGCCGAACCGAGTCAACGCTAGTGTTCATGGTCGATCTTAATTTAGAGCGACTCCTTCCTTCATGACTCGCGGCGTCACAAATACCAACAATTCCCGCTTGTTGTTGATGCCCGATCGCGACTTAAAGAGATTACCCAGCACCGGAATGTCGCCTAACAGCGGTATTTTAGTCTCGGTATCGCGCTTTTCGGTTTCCATGATGCCACCGAGCACCACCGTTTGGCCGTCGTTGACGAGCACTTGAGTTGTGAGTTTGCGCTTGTCGATTGATGGCACGCTATTGCCATTACTCACCGTGACAACTTGACCAACACTATCTTTGACCACTTCCAAGTCCATGATGATGCGATTATCGGGCGTGATCTGCGGCGTGACCTTCAAGCTGAGCAACGCTTCCTTGAACTTGATTGTTACTTGGCTGACGCCGCCAACTCCGCCGACGGCAGTTTCAAAGTACGGAATTTCCACGCCTTGCGCGATCATTGCTTCTCTCTGATTTGCAGTCACAATTCGCGGCGCCGTAATTACCTCTCCACGTCCCTCAGCTTCAGCAGCGGAAAGTTCCAAATCAACCAAGTAGTTTTGACCCAGCACCGCCATCGCAAGACGACCGGCTGTATTTGCCGCAGGTAGATTCACTAAGTACGCGCCAGCTCCCGTTTGCAATCGCGTGGCAGGAACAGTCGAATAGTTGGGAACGCCAGGAGGAACTAAAGCAGCAGCGGTTGCATTGGCTTGTTGCACCGCGAAGCCAGCCGCGCCCACCGAGCGAAGTGAATCTTCCACCCCGGCCGCACTTCCAGAAACGGAGTATGCGTTGTTGCCGGCTCGGCCAATGTTGGAGTATCCCCAACGTACACCAAGATCGCGACTGAAATCGTTGTTGACGATCGCGATACGCGCTTCGATCTGTACTTGACGAACTGGGATATCGAGCGTCGAGACTAAGCGCCGAATCGCCGTCAGACGTTCGACAGTATCTTGCAATAGCAGAGTGTTTGTTCGCTCATCGATAGAGACATTGCCGCGCGACGACAAAAGCGTGTTGTCTTTCCCCTTGATCAGGGCGGCTAAGTCTGAAGCCTTTGCGTAATTGACTTGCAAAAAGTCGGTGCGCAACGGTTCCAGTTCCTGCACTTCCTTCTTCGATGAGAGGATTTCTTTTTCCCGCGCCGCAATTTCCGCAGCCGGACCGATCATCATGACGTTGCCTTGCTTGCGCATGTCGAGACCCTTACTGCGCATGACAATGTCGAGCGCTTGATCCCAGGGAACGTCTTGCAAACGTAACGTGAAGTTGCCCTTCACAGACTCGCTAACCACCATGTTCTGGCCACTAATATCGGCAAGCACCTTTAGAATGGCGCGTACGTCGATGTCTTGAAAATCAAGATTGAGGCGCGAGCCAGTGAATTCCTTCTTCTCTTCCAGTTGGGCCGCTAGTTTGACAACCGGCTTTACTTCGATCGTGTAAACATTGTCCGATTGATAAGCGATCTGTTCCCAATCGCCACCCGCGGCAATAATCAATCTAGCGCCCTCAGCGACTCGCACCGCCTCAATGGTGTTGACCGGTGTCGCAAAGTCAACGACGTCCATGCGACGCATCCATTGATCCGGCAGCGTTGTCTTGGCAAACGTGACAACAATATGCCCGCCCTCTTGACGCAGATCGGCTGGAACTTTGGAATCGCTCAGTTCGACAATGATGCGCGCCGAACCGTCGCTTCCGCGACGAAAGTCGATGTTCCTAATCTCGCGCGGCCCACCGCTCGCGGTGGTGCGAGGCACAGCGGCTACTTTTGTTGTCGCAGACGATGACGGCTGGGGCGTGCCCGACGCTGCTTGCTTTGAAGCGCTCGCGCCCGCGCCCGTACTGGCGCCGACTAGCACATAGATAACTTTGCCTTGAGCACGGACGTCGTAGGGAACGCTGCGGTCCAAGTTCAGAACGACGCGAGTACGGCCATTGAGTTCGGCGGCTGTAACGGTATCTAGCGGTCCGCGTTTAATATCGACTCGACGCGCCGGCAATGCGATAGTGGTATCCGGCAAATCCAACGAAATGCGGGCGGGATTGTCGACATCGAACACCACTGGCTGAGGCGCCGTGTCGCTTAATTGCAAGCGAAGTTCAACTTGCTCGCCGGCAAGCGGTGTGGCCTCGATCTTCTCCAATCGTATCGCGCCTTCTGCATAAACATTGGCGGATACGCCGCATAGCAAAAACGCAATAGCAAGCGTCGCAGTTGCTCGCGAGCGGCCAACAACATTGCGGCGGACGTGTTCAGTTCCATCTCGAAGTACGCGACGAGCAACCGATTTCAATATCACATTATTTTGCGACGACATTCTGCAGTACTCCGTAAATCATTCGCTGAGCGCTAAAGCGGCGGGACGTTCGATATAACCGCCAACGCCATCCGGCACAATCTGAATCACCGATATTTTCGAGCCAGTGATCCCGGTAACCTTGCCGTCATTCTGACCAAGATATTGGCCGGGTAACACGCGGTGCACGAGACCGCTCGAGTCCCTGACTAAACCGAATTTGCGACCGGCCATTTCCAATGTCCCCACCATGTGCAGGGAGTCGAGAGGAAACTGCTCGAGAAACTCGCGCGTTCGCTTCGAATCGGGTCGTAAGCTCGAACCCAATCCGGCACTTGCAGGCGGACTCGGGACGAATGGCGAACGCAGGTTCGAGTCGTTGTAGGTAAACGCGTCGTAAGGTTTAAGCTCCGGTAGAGGCTCGATCCGATCGCCTGGTTTCGCCCGCACTTCCGCGATCTTTTTATGCAGCTCTTCTAGGTCGCTGGAACACGCCACAAGCACAGCGCCAAGTCCAACGACTGTCAACATTCGTGAAATTTGCTTAAAGCTTCGCATACGCTGGTGTAGATCGCATTTAATTAAAGTGTTGCGTGACGTAGACAATTTATTGACTACTTCTTTCCGCTCGGCTTCTTTTCGCTGGGCTTTTCTTCGTCATCCAAATAGCGATAGGTTTTCGCGACTGCGTCCATTTGTAGTTGGTCGGTTGCGCCTTTGCCCACGGTCGTCAAACTAATGTCGTGCAACGTAACGATTCGCGGCAGCGCCGCGATCCCACTTACGAAATTGCCGATTGCGTGATAGTTGCCGGTGAACTGCAATTTCACGGGTTTTTCCGCGTAAAAGTCGTGCGCCGTTTCGTTGCCGGGTTCGAACAATTTAGAGTCGAGGCCCGACGCCGAACCGGTTTGAGATATTTCTTCGAGCAAGTTAGGTACTTCGGTCTTGTTTGGGAGCATTCGAAGCATTGCGCCGAACGATTGCTCCATTTCCTTGAGCTGCGCTTTGTACGCTTCGAGATTTGCCGCCTTGCGTGATTTTTGCTCTAGGTCGCCGAACAAAGTTACTTCTTCCGCTTTAGCTTGTTCCAACACCGGTTGCTGCGGACTCCAAGCCAAATAATAGATGGAGAATCCTGACGCCACGATCAGGACGAGGCCAATCACGCCAAAGCGCACCGACAACGGCCAACGACCCGGATCGTTCGGATCGAGATTGCGTAACTGTTCGAAAAAATCTTTCATGGGCCCACTCCGGCGCGCTTACCTCGCTTACTTTTACTTGCGGTGCCCGGCATTTCAATCTGATCGGCCGAATGTCCCGTTTGCTTCGCCGACAAAGTAAATTCCGCGCCGTTATTCGTGGTTGCCACTTTGCCCAATGAAGGTTCAGTAAGGTACTCGGAAGACTCGATGTTCCGCATCAGCGCCGAGACGCGAGTGCTCGATTGAGCGACGCCGGCCAACTGCAATGTCGCGCCGACTTGCTTGACGCTCGTATAGTGCACGCCGTCCGGTAACGTTTTAACCAATTGATCGAAAAGATGGACGACCACCGGGCGACTGCGCTGTAACTGCTCGATCACTTCGATGCGCGCCTGTAGCCGGCTCTTCTTCGCTTCCAGGTCGACGATCTCAGTAATTTGTTTATTCACTTCGGCGATTTGATCTTTGATCAATTGATTGCGCTCGTTCTGGCTGCTGATCGCGCCCTCCAACTGAAGATTTACCGCTATACCGAGTAGCAGCGCGATCACCACGGCACCGATGACGCCGACAAAAAATTCCTGCCGTTTGCGTTTGCGTTCCGCCTCGCGCCACGGAAGTAGGTTAATTCTTGGCATGTTAGTCGAAGCTCCTGAGTGCGAGACCGCAAGCAGTCAACAGAGCTGTCGCGTCCTTCTTCACCGATTGCGTCTTGGCGCGTGAACTGAGCTTCATTTGACCGAGCGGATCGCCTTTTTCGGCATCGATACCGACGCGACTCTTGATCACCTCGGCCGCACCGGCAATGTTTGCGCATCCACCGCAAATTAAAATCTTCTCCGGCTGTTCGCGACCGGCACCCGAAGCCAAGAAAAATTGCAATGAACGGCTCACCTGCTGACACATGTCGTCGATAAACGGATCGAGCACTTCAGACTGATAATTGTCCGGCAGGCCGCCTTCCTTTTTCACGCGCCCAGCCTCCTCCATACTGAGTCCATAGGTCCGCATGATCTCTTCGGTTAATTGCTGCCCACCGAATGCAAAATCGCGTGTGTAGATGACCTTAAGATCGCGCAATACACTGAATGTCGTGCTGCTAGCGCCGAAATCGACAACGGCGATTACTCGCTCTAGTCCGCCGTCCGGCATCTGATGAGTGAGCAACCGACACGCGTTTTCCAACGCAAATGCTTCGACGTCGACGATGCGTGCCGTCAAGCCCGCTGCGGCGCATGCTGCCAATCGCTGTTCGACGTTTTCGGTTCGCGTCGCAACCAACAAAACATCCAGCATTTCAGGATCTTTTTCCGACGGCCCGACGACCTCAAAGTCGAAACTGACTTCTTCCATCGGGAACGGAATGTATTGATCGGCCTGCATTTCGACTTGGCCTTCGAGCTCACTGTCGCTGAGCGATCGAGGCATTTGAATTACCTTGGTGATCGCCGCATCGCCGCTGATTGCGACCGCCACTTCTTTGGCGCGCGCACCGGCACGTTTAACCGCGCGCTTGATGGCATCGCCGACGGCAGCCGCGTCGACGATCGCTTTCTCGTTAATCGAGTTGGGCGGCGTCGCTTCGGCCGCGTACGACTCAACGCGGTATTGACCACCGCTCAAGCCCAGTTCAATGAGCTTGACCGATGAGGTTGTAATGTCTAGCCCCAATAAGGGCCGGGTCTTTGCTTTAAGTAACACGCTCTAGTCCCTTTGTAACTCAGTCACTTACGTTTTTAACGTAGATATAGCGACAATCGATTCGGCTAAATTTATAGCAGCGATACGTTAAGTTGAATGTGAGGGCTCTCACGAAATACCATGCTCATCCACTTGTCTGTGGCTTCAACTGCGGACCATTGCTCAATTCGGGCTCAAAGTTGGGCTTCAAAGTTGGGCTTCAAAAATGTCGTTCGATTATCGTTCGACGATGGACAACGTTCGCAGTTGGGGGCATGACGGTGGGGAGCGGAGTATCGAAACCATTGCCAAAGCTTAAGTTGGCGGAAACGCCCTCCGACCGGCAACCCCGCTATCTTCTATCCGACCGCGAAGGCGTTGGATTTCAAGACCGGTGGCTTTGCGTCCCCACCTTGCGGTGAGTTTGCCCTTTCGTGCCCTGCTACTATGCATAATCGCTGTATCTAAAGCAAGGACTTAGGAAATCTTGTTGTGCCAAAACCTTACTCTAAACCTTACGTCATTACACCGCTTCGCCTAACCATCGCCCTGGCGGGATTACTACTAGGCGGCGTGACTGTCGCCTTCTGTGGAGCCAAGGAATATCTCCTACCGGATCTGCCGGACGTGTCTACGTTGCGGGACGTTCGCCTGCAGGTGCCGTTACGCATCTACACGCGCGATGGACGCTTGATGCAGCAGTTCGGCGAGCAGAGGCGCATACCGTTGCCTTACGAGGCTTATCCGCCGCTGCTAATCAAAGCATTGATTGCCGCCGAAGACGATCGGTTCTTCGAACATGGCGGTCTGGACTACGCCGGATTTCTGCGCGCGTTGTTGGTCGATATTCGCAGCGGCGAGAGCAAGCAAGGCGGCGGCACAATCACAATGCTGGTGGCGCGCAACTTCTACCTCACGCCCGAAAAGACAATTAGACGCAAATTACTGGAAATATTGTTGGCACTACGCATTGAAGAGGAACTCTCCAAGCAGGAAATCCTGACACTATTTCTCAATAAAATTCTCCTCGGACACCGCGCTTATGGATTCGGCGCGGCAGCGGAGGTTTATTTCGGCAAAACAGTCGATCAGCTCTCGATCCCCGAAATGGCGATGATCGCCGGTCTACCGCGCGCACCATCGCGCGACAATCCGATTTCCAATCCCGACCTTGCGACGCAGCGTCGCGCCTACGTTCTGCGGCGAATGCACGAGAAGAAGTATATAGACGATGCTCAATATTCCGCCGCAATGGCTACACCGGTCGAGTCGAAATTTCACGGCCCAGTCGTCGAGGTCGATGCCCCAAACGTTGCGGAAATGGTGCGGGCCGAATTGCTAAGTCGCATTGGAGCGCAGGTTTATACCGACGGATATCGAGTCGTCACGACAATCGATAGTCGCTTGCAGCGCGCAGCGACCGCCAGCGTCCGTAGCGGACTGATCGAGTACGACCAACGCCATGGTTACCGCGGTCCTGTCACCCGGTTAGCGCTATCGCCCACCGACCCTACGGATGCAACTTTGATACAGGCACTCGACGACTACCCTGAGCGCGGCGGATTGGAACCGGCGGTAATCGTGTCTATCGCAGCCGATGGCGCTCAAGCGCTCACGCGCGAGAAAGGCCGTATACGCCTATCCTATGACAGCATGCGCTGGGCGCGACAGGCACTCCCACAAGGCGGGGTCGGCGCGGAAGTAAAACACGTGAGTGATGTCGTTACAGTACACGATGTGGTGTACGTTGCGCAGGACACGACGGGCGCATGGCGATTGATGCAACTCCCGCAGGCGCAAAGCGCGTTTGTGGCGATGGATCCGCACGATGGCGCGCTCGCGGCGCTGGTCGGCGGATTCGATTTTGACGCCAGCAACTTCAATCGCGCCGTTCAAGCAAAACGTCAACCAGGTTCGTCGTTCAAACCGTTCCTGTACTCGGCCGCTTTAGAAAATGGATTTACTGCCGCGACAGTCGTTAACGATGCGCCGTACGTTGCCAATGATGCTTGGCTTGAGGGCGAATGGCGGCCCACTAACTCCAGCGGTCGCTACTTGGGTCCTTTGCGTCTACGCGAAGGCCTCGTTAAATCGCGAAATCCCGTCGCAATTCGTGTCATGCAAGCCGTCGGCACGGCGCGCGCCACGGAGTACATGATGCGATTTGGATTTACACGCGAAGAAGTGCCGGAAAATCCAAGTTTGGCGCTTGGGACAACGCAAGTCTCCCCACTTGAGATGGCCTCGGCCTACTCTGTTTTCGCTAATGGCGGCAATCGTGTCGAGCCCTATTTCATCGAGCGCATCGAAGATCCTAGCGGCAACGCAGTTTTCCTCGCCAAACCGAAATTCGTTTGTCGTGATTGCGCTGAGCCCGGCGCAACTACCGCGAATAATATTGATCAATCGACAACGGCGATTTCTCCCGAAAATGCCTTCGTCATGACGGATATGATGTCTGGCGTGGTCGCTTCCGGCGGCACGGGATGGCGCGCAAAAAGCTTGAATCGACACGACCTGGCGGGTAAGACAGGCACGACGCAGGACGGACGCGACACGTGGTTCTGCGGATTCAACGCGGACATGGTCGGCGTTGCCTGGGTCGGATTCGACCAAGAGCGATCACTGGGCAGCGGCGAGGCCGGCGGACAGACGGCCGAACCGATTTGGATAAGATTCATGGGGGAAGCGCTCAGTGGCCGACCGGATCATCGTCTGCCACAGCCATCGGGCATCGTCACGATGCGAATTTCCAGATCCACAGGCAAACCCGCGCGCGCCAGCGATAACGATACGATGCTTGAATATTTTCTACCGGACCACTTACCGGAAGGCACACCTGCCGATTTGAACGATCGCGAACCGACTCGCGACACGGAAAAATCGGACGATTCGCTGTTTTAATTAGCCGCACTAGTTCTACTTTGTCAGGTTGGGATCAAGCGATGCGGGGCAAGGCGCACCGGCCTGAAAAAGCGCAGCGTACACGGCAGTACGTGAGTATTTTTCAGGC
>JAYTQU010000156.1:0-15060 GCA_043746555.1 Pseudomonadota bacterium
TCGACCCTAATCCCAGGAAAGCTCGACCTGTATTCGGCTTAATACTCAGAATCTGCTCGAATTCCTTTTGCGCGCCGACTACGTCGCCTGAAGCGATACGAAGTGTGGCGTCAGCAGTTAGGGCGTCAACACAGTTTGGATCGCCACGGAGTGAATAGGCTGCGCATTTTGCCGAGTCTGCTGCACGGCTCGCATCTAGATACACTAGAGAATAGACGCCGGCAAGCGCACTGTCATTGCGCGCTAGTTCACGATTTTCGTCGGCAATTTCGGTTGCGCGATCCATTAAACCAAGATGATGACAGCTCGATACCAATAGTCGAAGAATATCCGCTGTTCGATTGTCAGTCGCGTAAACCGCTTCGAGTTGATTGCGCGCCGTTTCGAAATCGCCTACGCAGTAAAAGCACAAGCCGAGGTTTTGACCAATGCTCATATTTTGCGGATCGAGCCCTTGTAGGCGACTCAATAATTCAATTGCACTGTTGAAGTCTTTGCGACCGATCAACCCGTTCGCTTTAGCAAACCTCATTGGTAAATCGTCAGGTGACTGCATCAACCATTCGTCCGCAAGCGTCACTGCGGTATCGTAGTCTTGCGAGCGGAGCGCCGCATCGATGCAGTCGTGTCGCAACCGCAGATTCGATGGGTCCGATTTTAGTAGTCGTGAGAGAGATTCTAATTGCATTAGCGAAACCTACCGAGCGTGAGCGACTACGTCAACATTTAGCGTTGCTGTAACCGTGGGCCCAACGTAATCTTCCGCAGACAAGTATAGCCAAGAGAAAATGAAGTAACGTCAGAGGATGCGAGGCATCGCCTTACCCTCCTTCGCAAGCTTTCTTTCTGGCTCTTTATTGCCCAAAGAAAGCAAGGACAGCAATCAAATTCGATCAAGGATTGCGCGATGGCGCGCTCCATTTGAATTTCTTGCCCTAGTCAAACGGATGCTTCAGCACAATCGTTTCTACTCGATCCGGTCCCGTGGAAATGATGGCGATCGGCGCGCCGACGAGCGCTTCAAGGCGTCGCAAATATTTCTGTGCCGCTAACGGCAACCCATCGAATGATTTGATGCCGACGGTACTTTCTTGCCAGCCTGGATGGTCTTCATAAATCGGTTCGCAAATTGCCAACGCGTCGGCACCGACCGGCAAAATATCGCGTCGTTCACCGCGCACTTTGTAGCCCGCGGCGACTCGTATCGTGTCGAGACCATCGAGTACATCGAGTTTGGTGATGCACAAACCGGAAACTCCATTGACTTGCACGGCGCGCTTCAATGCCGCGGCATCGAACCACCCGCAGCGACGCGGTCGCCCAGTGACCGAACCGTATTCGTGACCGCGAACGCGCAAACGTTCGCCGATTTCATCCTCAAGTTCGGTGGGGAACGGGCCGCTACCCACGCGCGTTGCATAGGCTTTTGCCACCGCCATCACGTAGTGCAATTGTTGCGGCCCGACTCCCGCTCCCGCCGATGCTTGCCCCGCAACGCAGTTGCTAGAGGTGACATACGGATACGTTCCGTGGTCCACATCGAGTAGCGCGGCTTGGGCACCTTCGAACAACACATTTTTGCCTTGTGCAATCAGCGCATTTAATTCGCTCGACACGTCGGCCACCATCGGACGCAATCGTTCCGCCAGCGCGAGCGCTTGATCGAGTGTCTCTTGAAAATCGACGGTGGCGACTTTGAAATAGTTCTTGAGGACGAAATTTTGATAGTCGAGCACTTCGCCGAGTTTCGCGGCGAGTCGTTCGCGGACAAATAAATCTTGAACGCGAATTGCGCGACGGGCCACTTTGTCTTCGTATGCTGGGCCAATTCCGCGACCGGTTGTGCCGATCTTGTCCGCGCCTTTCGCCGCCTCGCGCGCTTGATCGAGCGCGACGTGATACGGAAGGATAAGTGGGCACGCTTCCGATACACGCAGACGATCTTGCACCGACACGCCCGCCGCTTCGAGTTCGGCGATTTCGTCAAACAACGCTTGCGGCGACAACACCACGCCATTGCCGATGAATACCATGACGCCTGGATGCAAACTTCCGGAAGGCAACAAACGCAATACCGTTTTCTTGCCGTTGATCACCAAGGTGTGGCCGGCATTGTGGCCGCCTTGAAAGCGAACCACGGCGCTGACGCGATCGGTCAGCAGGTCGACAATCTTTCCCTTGCCTTCGTCGCCCCATTGGGCGCCGATGACGACTACATTCTTACTCATGATGAAATGACTTAGCTATGAACGAAATACAGCAGTGCGAGACCGGCGAGCATGGACACGAGTCCAAACACTCGCAGTTGCGCATCTTGCGCCTGAGTTAGCGACTGCAGCATGCGCTTTAGACCTTGTGGATAAAGAAATGGAAAAATCCCTTCCAGCACCAAGTACAACGCAAAGGCGGCAAACAAATCCGACCAATTGACTGACATGTCGAATTGCTAACGACCGCTCGGCTGCTTCAGATATTTAAAGAACTCGCTGTCCGGCGAGATCACCATGACATCGCTGTCCTTTCCGAGTGAATCGCGATAAGCCTGCATACTGCGAAAGAAAGCGTAAAACTCGGGATTTCGCGAATAGGCCTTTGCATAAGTTTCCGCCGACTTGGCATCGCCTTCGCCCTTAATGATCTCTGCCTGACGATATCCTTCCGCTATCGTTTCGGTGCGCTGGCGGTCGGCCTCCGATTCAATTCGCGCGGAATTTTCTTTGCCCTCTGCACGTAGTTTAGCGGCTTGTTGCGCGAAATCCTGGCGCATGCGGTTATAGACCGAATCGCCGACTTCATCCGGCAAGTCGATGCGCTTCACGCGCACATCAATCAACTTGACGCCAAGTTGCGCCGTCGTGGCCACCGATTTCTGCCGAAGTTCTTCGATGAACTCGGTGCGCTGCACCACTTGCTGCAAGGTGTGCTGAGCGATGATGCCCTTGAGCCCGTCTTTCACAATGTCGCCCAAACGCCTCGCGGCAACTTCCTCGTCGCCCCCGGTAGCTTGGTAGTAGCGATTCACGTCATCGATCCGCCACTTCATAAAGAAGTCGATCAACAAAATCTTGCCTTCACTGGTCAGGAATTTCTCGCGCGGCGTGTTGGAGGTCAACATGAGCTTGGGAAATTTGCGTACGTCGTCTATCACCGGCATTTTGAAGTGCAATCCGGCCTGGTACTCGGATGAAACGATTTCTTTGAAGCGAAAGCGGATGGCATAGTCGGTCACGCCTACGGTAAACATAGACAGCGACACAATTAGCGCCGCCAACGCGACGCCTACCAAAACTATTAAATTGCGACTTGTCATTAGCGAGTTCCTCGCGCACGACGTTCGTCCGCCGACTCGTCGGTAGATGGTTGCGGAGCGCGGGTCACCGCAATGGGATCGCGTGGCGCTTCGCCCGTAGGAGCGCGCCGCTCCATGAGTTTGTCGATCGGCACGTACAGCATGTTGCCGGAGCCTTTGGTATCTAAAATGACCTTTTTCGATTTACCGAGGACGTCTTCGATGGTCTCCAGATATAGCCGCTCACGAGTCACCGCAGGTGCGTGTTCGTATTCGGCAAGTAGTTTGGTAAAGCGAGCGGCCTCGCCTTCGGAGTCGGCCACTTTGCGCGCTCGATACGCTTGCGCATCTTGGACCGCACGGACCGCTTCGCCGCGCGCTTTCGGCAAAATATCGTTCGCATAAGTCTGCGCTTCCAACGCGAAGCGTTCTTTGTCCTTGCCGGCTTTGATCGCGTCCTCTTGCGCTGACTTCACTTGATCCGGCACTTTCACATCGGGCAAGTTAACGGAGGTGACCTGGATGCCCACCTTGTAGAAATTCAAGGTGCGCTGAATCAATTCCTTGGTGTCGGCGGCAATTTTCTGCCGGCCCGATTCCAGCACATCGGCCAAACTGCTACGGCCAATCGTGTCGCGTATCGCACTCTCGCTGACCTCGCGCAAAGTCGCGTCAGGATCGCGCACGTTGAACAAATACTCGGTAGGATCGTTGCGGCGAAATTGGACGTCGAGTTTGATATCGACCATATTTTCATCGGCGGTCAGCATGCGCGTTTCGTCCGTGAAATTATCGATCCGTTCGATATTCACAATGTATTCGCGCTCGATCGGACGCGGCCAACGCCAATTCAGTCCACCCTGTGTCGTTTCGGAATATTTACCGAAGCGCAGAATGATCGCGCGCTCCGCTGGACCCACTTGGTACAAACCGGTCAACAGCCAACCGATAATAATGACTGCGGCAACGACGCCGAGGCCAATCCCGCCGCCAGTAGAACCGGCGTCTTGCGGTTTCTTTCCGCCACCGCCGCCACCGAAAATGCCGGCCAACTTGCGTTGAATATTTCGCAGTGCTTGATCGAGGTCGGGAGGCCCTTGCTGCGGACGCTTACCCCACGGGTTGCGATTGCCGCCGCCATTGCCACCGGAAGGGCCGCTAGGCTTATTGCCGGAGCTGCCGCCTTGACTGTCGTTGCCGGATTCGTTCCAGGCCATGGTGAAAAAATGCTCCAAAATTAAAAGAATGCTACCGATCGGCGTGCCGCGACCTAAAAAGGCGGACGATAATCTTTACGGGGCGGTGGATTGTAGGAACCCGCCCTAAGCGACACAAGCACGAACTGCGGATCCGCTTCGAAGCGAGGAATCTGCATCATCCGCCATAGCAAGTCCTTCGGCACGACAAAAGCGCTCAAAGGCCGGCAGCGGCATCGAAATTTGTAACTCGGATTCACCGGCACCATTGATCGATTCGCTCACCACCGCGCCCCACGCATACAGGCGCGCGCGCGCGCGACCGGCCTGTGGCCCGAGCACCAATGTGCGTTGAAGGATTTGCGGTCCCAAGAATTCGCCGACGGCCGCCACCAGCGCGGGCAGGCCCAGGCCAGTGTGCGCCGAAACCCAATGACGACCGATGACCGGGTTAGTGCTCGACAAGTCGGTCGTGTCCAACTCAGGCTTTGTCATCGCGGCAGACGGCTGCGAAACGTCGAGCAAATCCGTCTTGTTAAATACTTCGATTTGCGGCAGCGCGCCGGCGCCCACTTCCGCCAACACGGCATTCACTTGCGCGCTGCGCTCGCCACGCTGCGGATCGGCGGCGTCGATGACGTGCAGCAACAATGCGGATTCGCGCGCTTCCTGAAGCGTCGAGCGAAACGCCGCCACTAATTCGTGCGGCAAGTCGCGAACGAATCCAACGGTGTCGGCCAGCAAAGCGTAACGCGCGTCCGGCAATTCCAAGCGACGCAATGTCGGATCGAGTGTCGCAAAGAGCTGGTCCGCGGCATAGGCATCCGCACCGGTAAGTCGATTGAATAAAGTCGATTTGCCGGCGTTCGTGTAACCGACAATGGCGATTGTGGGAACCGCGGCGCGTTTGCGTTCGCGACGCGTGGTCTCGCGTTGAGTGATGACGCGATCCAATCGCGCATTGAGACTTTTGATGCGTTTGCCGATTAAGCGGCGATCGGTTTCAAGCTGCGTTTCGCCCGGTCCGCGCAAACCGATACCGCCTTTTTGTCGCTCTAAGTGCGTCCAGCCGCGCACTAAGCGAGTCGACAAATGTTTGAGTTGTGCCAGCTCGACTTGCAGTTTGCCTTCGAAGGTGCGTGCGCGCTGCGCAAAGATGTCGAGAATCAAACCGGTGCGATCCAGCACGCGGCATTTCAATGTCTCTTCCAAATTTCGTTCCTGACTGGGCGATAGCGGGTGATCGAACAACACCAACGACGCGCATAGCTCAGATACTTTCGCGCGAATTTCTTCGGCCTTACCGCTGCCGACAAACAGACGCGGATCGGGTGCGGCGCGCGAACCACCGATCACGCCAAGTACTTGGGCGCCCGCCGATTCGGCAAGCGCCACGAATTCGTTGATTTCTTCTGCGTGGGAATGACCGGCGAGCGCTGATTGCTTAAGCCCGGGTCGAGTGAAACCGATTCGCACCAGTAAGGCGCGTTCGCTATGACCTGTAGTTTTCAACAATACCTTGTTCGACGCGACGAGTTGCCTTCGGTGCGAATTGCTTTGAGTTGCATTGGGTGCTCAAGACGACCGCCGAGTTACTCGCCGGCCGCCTCGACCGTGATATCGCCGCCATCTTCATCGGACGGTACACGAATCGCGCGCGCCGGCACGACCGTCGAGATCGCGTGTTTGTAGACCATTTGGCTGACGCTGTTTTTAAGCAGCACAACAAATTGATCGAATGAATCAATTTGGCCTTGCAGCTTGATGCCGTTGACCAGATAAATAGATACCGGCACACGCTCTTTTCGCAGCGTGTTCAGGAATGGATCCTGTAGAGATTGACCTCTCGCCATTATAGTTCTCCTTAGTTCTTTCGTCGGTTATGGTGCGGCTCGTGTTCGGGGCGTGATCCCAACGTTTTTGCAAAGCTTGCATCTTCGAACGTTAGGCACGCTGTTTGTTTCGACCCGTCGCCGCACGACGCGAGTCTACCACAGCGATATCGCCTACCCGCCGCGATCTTTACTGCCATCTTTAGGCTTAGTTCTAGGATTGGCGACAGAATACTCATCGGACTTGCAGACAATTCGCGACGCGCTCTTTGATGCGGGCGTTTGCGGATAGTTCAAGGCTATCGAACCATTCAAAGGCGGGCGAAGCGCGCAGCCAGATCAATTGACGGCGTGCCAGGTGACGAGTGGCGACTATTGCCTGACGAACGGCTTCTTCCTGCGAATAAATGCCCGAAAAATAGCCGAATAACTGCCGATAACCAACCGCACGCAATGCCGGTAAATCGGGCGACAAATCCTTGCGAGCGAACAAACATCGCGCTTCCGCCAGGAAACCGCGAGCCATCATAAGCGCGAAACGCGCCGCGATGCGCTCGTAGAGCAAAGCACGATCGGTCGGCGACCACACCAATGGGACATACTCGTGACTCGGGGTTTGTCTTACGCCTTCGGCCTGCAATTCACTCAAACGTCGGCCCGAAAGCCGGCAGACCTCCAGCGCGCGCTGAATGCGCTGCGCATCGTGGGGTAAAATTTTTTGCGCAGCAATGGGATCGATCTGCATGAGTTCGGCATGAAGCGCCGGCCACCCGATCCGTGACGCGCGTTCGTTCAACTCGGCGCGCACAGTCGGATTCGCTTCCGGCAAATCCGCGAGGCCTTGTGTCAGCGCTTTGAAATACAACATTGTCCCGCCGACCAGTATCGGCACTTTGTTCCGTGCACGAATCGCAACGATCAATCGTTCAACGTCACGCACAAACTGCCCAGCGGAATAGCGCTCGCTGGGCTCGATGATGTTGACCAAGTGGTGCGGCACGCGCGCCAGAATTTCACAGGACGGCTTGCCGGTGCCGATGTCGAGACCGCGATAAACCATCGCCGAATCGACGCTGATAATTTCCAGTGGAAACGTTTGCACCAACTCCAAAGCCAAATCGGTCTTACCGGCTGCGGTTGGACCCATGAGTAATATCACCGGAGGCATTATCTGCCCCGCATGAATAGCCGATCCAACTCCGCCATACTGACATGTGTCCATGTGGGCCTGCCGTGATTGCATTGATCGGCGCGAACCGTGCGCTCCATTTCGCGGAGCAACGCGTTCATCTCGGCAACTGTCAACGCGCGATTCGCGCGTACCGCGTCATGACACGCGATTGTCCCGAGCACTTCGTTCAATGCTTCGTCGATGCGCCTCGTGGTCCCGTGTTCGCGCAACTCCCCAAGCAATTGCTGCAACAGTTCCATTGCATCGAATCGACCCAGAAGCGCGGGCACTTCTAAAATGCGAATGCTGGTCGGACCGAAGCGTTCGATGCGCAAACCTGCTCGTGCAAATAGCACAGCATGCTCTTCCGCTAGCTCCGCATCGGCGGCCGACACGTTGACCGAAATCGGCACCAGTAACGGTTGAGTCGGTAGGTTTCCCGCGCTCGCTTGCGCCTTCATGCGTTCGTAAGTCGTGCGTTCGTGCGCAGCATGCATGTCGACCAAAATGAGTCCATCGCTTGCTTGCGCAAGAATATAGACACCATGCAGTTGTGCGATAGCGTAACCGAGTGGCGGAACGGACGAGGCTATTTCACCCCCCGCAGGTTGAACCATTTCGTTCGAAATGCTGGGTGATAAAGAAAAGGTTGCTTGCGCAGAATTTCCAGTCGCCGCGTAGCTCGGACCCCGTGACGGCCACATCGGAATCGAACCCGCATCGCTCACGCCGGAAAAATGCGTCGGTGCTTGCTGATAGTTGGTAGCGCCCGGTCGCGTTTCGCAGAGCACGTTTTCGACGGTTCGGAAAATAAAATCGTGCACGCGGCGACCGTCGCGAAAACGCACTTCGAGCTTCGCGGGATGCGCGTTGACATCGACCTGCGTGGGATCGAGTTCCACAAATAAAAGATATGCCGGATAGCGCCCATGAAAGAGCACATCTTGATACCCCATACGCACCGCGTTACCGAGCATTCGATCACGCAGCATGCGACCGTTGAGATAGAGATATTGCAGGTCGGCTTGCGCACGCGCCGCGGTCGGCAACCCAATCCAGCCTGAAAGTTTCATATCCGCTACTTGATGTTCGATACACAGCGAATTGGCAACAAACTCCTCGCCCATAACTTGCGCGACTCGCTGACTGCGCTCGGCGTCGTTCGTTGCGCGTGGATAGTCGACCAGTACGCGTCGATTGCTTGTGACCTTGAAACCGACGTCGAAGCGCGCTAGCGCCAACCGCTCGATCATCCTCAATAGGTGTTGCAGCTCGGTGCGTTCGGTGCGCAAAAACTTGCGGCGCGCCGGCACGTTGAAAAACAAATCCGCCACATCGATGGTCGTTCCGACCGCATGCGGACTGGGCGCCGGATCGGAAAACAGGCCATTGTCCGCGTTCACCGCGTAACCCACTTCGTGCATCGATGTTCGCGACACCACGCGCATGCGCGAGACCGAGGCAATACTCGGCAATGCCTCGCCGCGAAAGCCCATGGTTAGTACATTTTCGAGATCGTCGATGTTGGCGATCTTGCTGGTTGCGTGACGCGCCAGCGCCAATGTGAGTTCGTCGCGTTCGATGCCGCAGCCGTCGTCGGTCACGCGACAGCGGCGAATACCGCCTGCTTCGATATCGATCGTAATTTGCGTCGCGCCCGCATCAAGACTGTTTTCTACTAATTCTTTGACTACCGATGCCGGTCGTTCGACGACTTCGCCCGCCGCGATTTGGTGTACGAGTTGCTCGGAAAGAATGCGAATGGGCCGTGTGGACATGGCCCGCAGAATACCAAGCAGAATAGCAAATCGCGAATAGCCGACGCAGCGGTCGGCAAAGAAACAGTTTGCCGGTTGTTATTGCGACATGCCGCCCGCGATGATGGTCGCCATCGAACTGCGATCTTGTCTGTCGCGTTGTTGATGGCGTTCTTGGGCGACTCTTTGCGCCACCAACGTCCCCGGCGGCGGATTGTCGTAGAAGTAATTTCGCACGCCGGTGAAGATTGCATCGGCCAATCGTTGCTGATGTCGCGAGTTTCTGAGTTTCGCCTCTTCGCGAGGATTGCTGATGAAAGCCGTCTCGATCAGCATCGACGGCATGTCGGGCGAGGTCAGCACTTTGAGACTGGCCTGCTTAACACCGTTGTCCAAAACATCGCCGACTCGGTCCAACTGCGCGAGCACTTTATCCGCGGCTTGAATGCTCGCCGTCATGCTCGCGCCTTGCGAGAGATCGAGCAGCACCGACGCCACCATGTCGTTTTTGGTATCGAGCATTGAACCGCCCATTAGGTCTGCGGCGTTTTCACGGTCCGCGAGCATGCGGGATGCTTCGTTATTAGCGCGACCGGCGGATAGAACATACACCGACGATCCCGATACACTGCGATCGCGGACTGAATCGGCGTGGATTGAAATGAATAGATCGGCTTTTTGCTTCTTGGCCCGCACGATGCGTTCACGGAGCGGCACAAAGTAATCGGCATCGCGCGTCAGGATCGCTGTCATCCCCGGTTCGGCATCGATCGATTCTTTCAACTTACGCGCAATCGCCAGCGTGACATCTTTCTCGCGAGTCCCATTGCGGCCGCTTGCACCCGGATCTTGGCCGCCATGTCCCGCATCGATGGCAATCACCAGAGCGCGACCGGCGTTCTCTTTCGGCAATGACTTCACGGGTTGCGTTGGCGTTGGCGTTGGCGTTGTAGTCGCCGGCGACGGCGAGGTCGCTGCGACCGACACTTCTGCCGCAATCATTTTTCCAGGCGGTGCCATATCCACGACCAAGCGATGACTCATGCCATCCGCCGGTGCGAGCGCAAAGCTGCGCGACTCCACTGGCTGCGAAACTTCGAGCACGATGCGCAGCACGCCGTTGCCGCGCTCGGCGGAACGAAATTCTTTGACCATCCCGATCGCAACTGGCCAGTCGCCATTCGGTAAATCGAGCCGCGCGTCGGCGAGATCAATCACTACTCGCTCGGGACTATGTAGCGTGAATACTTGCTCGCTCGCGGCGGCGGAAAGATCGAACACGATCCGTGTGGTATCGCCATTGGCCGACATTCTAACTTCTTGCACCACCGACTTAGTCGCAGCTAACGCCCCTACCGCATTGAAGCTCGCCATCGTTACCAGCAACAACGCGATCCGGCTTTTTGCAGAAGATCGATTCATGGGGTGCGAATGTACCCTGATTGAAGGCTCGATTTCAATAAAATTATGAAGATACAGACTGTTCGTCGGCTAATGCCTGAAGACTCGTCGCCAACCCTTTGCCTGTAATCGTACCTGCTTGAATCAGCAGAAGACGATCGGTGCCACTCTCGTCTGACGGATACCGCAACGTCAGTGCCACATCGGGCGTCGGCAATGCGCCAATACCCCGCTCCGCCCATTCGATCAACAATACCGCTCCGGGGAGCAATAAATCGCGTAATGCGAGCATTTCGAGTTCGCGAGCATCGGCCAGGCGATACAAGTCGAGGTGATAGATCGTTCGCTCGCCGAACTCATACGGCTCTATCAACGTGTAGGTTGGACTACGAATCGCGCCGCTCACACCAAGCGCGCAAAGAAATCCCCCGACGAAAGTCGTTTTGCCCGCGCCTAATTCACCGTTAAGTGCAATCACGACAGGGGCGTTGTTGGTTACATCGGTACTTGCGTCGGCGCGCAAACGCGAAATGGCTTGCGCCAACGCCGCGCCGATCGCTCGCGTTTCGTTGGCCGAGTGACTGACTCGAGTGAGTTGCGAAGCGTCATTCATCGCGATTTACGCAGGCCGGTAATTGCGCAAAAAGATCGCTCGCAATCACACCGCGCTCGATGCTGCTTCCCAAATTCGCCGCCGCCAGGTCACCCGCCATCGCGTGCGCCAGCACACCCGCACGAGCGGCCATCCAAGCGTCCTTCATTTGCGCAAGCAGTCCCGCGATGACGCCCGTCAACACGTCGCCCATTCCCGGCGTTGCCATCGCTGGATTGCCGCGATCGCAAATCGCCGGTAGCTCGTTTTCAAGTGCGATCAAGGTATTCGCTCCCTTCAAAACAACGATGCCACCATATTTTTTTTCGAGCATCTGCACCGACGCCAATCGATCCTGCTGAATAGCGCTACTACTCGATGCCAGCAAACGAGCCGCTTCTCCCGGATGTGGCGTGAGTATCCAATTGCTTTGTTTGCGCGGTTGCAACGAAAGCAAATTCAATGCGTCGGCATCGACGATCAAGGGTTTATCACTTTGCAATGCACAGTCGAACAATTTTCGCGCCCACTCATCTTGGCCAAGCCCTGGACCGATCGCGATGACATCGGCGCGTGCTATCAACGGTTGCAATTCATCCACAACATCGACGGCACGAACGATCAACTCGGGACGCTCGGTCACTATCGCAGCGACATTTTCAAAACGCGTCGCCACCGTGACCAATCCCGCGCCGACACGCAAACACGCTTCGCCGGCAAGACGCGCCGCACCCGCCATACCGATTCCACCGCCAATCACCAGTACCTGACCGTTCGATCCTTTGTGAGCCAGTCGCGAACGTCGAGGCAATACGGATTGCAACCACTGCTCATCGAGACGCCGCGCGGTCATTTCAACTTTGGTGTCGGTTGAAATTTCGAGATCGTCGAACTCCAACTCGCCGATATGATCCGGCGCAACGCCAAGATAGAATCCAAGCTTCAAGCCGACCAATGCGATCGTGCAATTCGCCGTGATTGCCGAACCCAATACCAATCCCGTGTCCGCATCAATTCCGCTGGGAATATCGAGCGCTAGGATCGGTGCCGACGCTGCATTCATCGCTTGCACCCGCTTGCTCAACATCGCATCGAGCGGCCGCGATAATCCGGTACCGAAGATCGCATCGACAATGACTTCGGCGCGCTCGACAACACTATCGAGCCACGCTATCGCCTGCCCACCGGCGGCAACAAAATCTCGGTACGCAGTCAGCGCATCGCCGCGTAACGAATTCGGTTCGAACAAGGCAAACGTGGTCACCTTCATTCCCGCTTGCCGCGCCAAGCGCGCGAGCACATAACCATCGCCCGCGTTATTTCCCGACCCGCACACGACAACGATGTGCTTTGCTTTAGGCCAGCGACGCCGCAACGCCCGGAGCGCTGCCGATCCTGCGCGAGTCATTAACGTGTAGCCGGGAATCGCCAGTTGCTCGATGGCATAGCGATCCAGCGCACGAACTTGGGCAGCCGAATAAATTGCGGTGGGAAGATTCGCCATGCCGAACATTATACGGATCGTATACTGGACGCATGTCAGCGGATTCCTTAACAAGCGCCGAATCAGCCGCGTTGGTGGTGGCCATCAAAAATTGGGGCCGGGAACTTGGCTTCCAACAAGTTGGAATCGCAAATATCGAACTCAACCAGGATGCTCAATGCTTGCGCGAGTGGCTCGCCCGCGAACATCACGGTGCAATGGCGTACATGGCGCGCCACGGCGACAAGCGCTGGCAGCCGGATAAGCTCATCCCTGGAACACTGCGCGCAATTTCAGTCCGCATGGACTATTGGCCTTCCGACGCGCGCGATGCCGATGAAGTGCTGGACGATGCACAGCTTGGTTACGTCTCTCGTTACGCGCTCGGTCGCGACTATCACAAATTACTTCGCGCTCGCTTGCAACAACTCGCCGACAGGATCACCGCACAGATCGAAGTGCATGACTGCGAAACACACGGCTATCGCGTCTTCGTCGACAGTGGACCGGTGCTGGAAAAAGCCTTAGCGAGAAACGCCGGGCTCGGCTGGATCGGCAAACACACGAACCTCCTTCACCGCGATGCCGGTTCGTATTTTTTCTTAGGCGAAATTCTCACCAACTTGCCGCTACCCAGCGACGAACCCGTCAGCGCCCACTGCGGTTCGTGTACAGCTTGCATCGACGTGTGTCCAACCAAGGCCATCGTCGCGCCATACCAACTCGATGCGCGTCGTTGCATCTCCTATCTCACGATTGAATTGCGTGAATCGATTCCCGTCGAATTTCGCAAAGCCATCGGCAATCGCATCTACGGCTGCGACGATTGCCAACTAATCTGTCCATGGAACAAATACGCGCAACCGACAATGGAACCCGATTTCAGGCCGCGTCATGGACTCGATCGATCGCAGCTCGTTGCACTATTTGCATGGAGCGAAGAAGAATTTCTAAAACGCACCGAGGGCAGCGCGATTCGCCGCATCGGGTACGACTGTTGGCTAAGGAATATTGCCGTCGCACTCGGCAATGCGCCGACATCGCCTCAGGTGATAGCCGCACTAGCCGCACGACAGCAACATCCTTCGACCTTGGTGCGTGAACACGTCGATTGGGCGCTTTCTCAGCACGTTCAAAAATCAGAGCCGCTAGACGTACCGCGTGAGATTCTTGCGTAGGCATGCAGCCGACGTGAAGGTATTTGAATGTTGAAAGACGTTTCTACTGCAAGCATCCGTGCTCGCTTCCGAAACAACATTCAAATCCTTCTGACATCGAACAAAGGAACGCATTTATTCCTGGGCCAAGACGATCGGCACAACTAGAACGACGATACTAAAACGCCCATCGCGCGATATTCACCGCGCGGCCCACACCAGCCAGCCGAACAATTGCAAATTGCTGTGAATGCCGTAAGACAACAGCAGTCCGCCAAGCAACGCGTAGCCAACCGCCCAATGCCGTGCCCGATGCCGTGCTAAATCCCGCGGCCAAGACGATCGCTGCAACGCCCAACCCGACAACGATCCCAACAGCGGCGACCAAATCCAGATCGGTAGCCAAACATAGAGGAGCGGCACCAACGCAATCGACAGCAATGGCAACGGCAATCGCACATCGCGAATCTTTGGAAGATGAGTCGCGGCGACACCTAACGCCCAGAGGCCTGTGCTCAACGCACCCAAGTCATTGGAGTCCCACCACGATTTCGGCAACGCCATGCCGATCCAAAACAGCAACCATGCGGGCGACAAACCAACAACTTCCTCAAGCGGCGTTTCACGTCGTTGCCACAATGACAAGGATGCGGCGGGAGCGATAGCAAGCAACGGGGCGACAGGAATCCACAGCGCCAATAGCCATCCTAAGCCGACGATAAGCCAATTTGCCGCGCGCCATTCAATGCTGAAACTGTCTGCGCGGACTGCGAGGAGTCCACCCACTCCAATACCCGCGGTCAACCACGCCAAGTCGATGCGCCGCGTATCCCAAAAGTCCAAACTTAGCTGCCGCGCAAAAACGATTGCGCAACACAATGCGAGTAATCCTCCTACTGCGGATAACACTCGCGGATCGATTTTGAAATCGATTCGCGGCCGCGGCACCGCCAGCGCCAGCACGGGAATGAGAATGATGTACGACGCTAGTCCGCGATCGAATGAAATTCGATAACGAAGGACAAGCTCCACCAATCCGGCGAGATAAAGGAACAACCAAGTATTAAGCGTCATGGCGCGCTCGCCGGCGAATCGAGCGTGGTGGAAGGCACTGGGTTGTGTGCATCGGAGCTGTACGAGACAAGTTGTCCATTTTTAAATTCAATCCACCGATAACCGTTG
>JAYTQU010000157.1:0-2201 GCA_043746555.1 Pseudomonadota bacterium
CGAAAAAGAGCGCGGCTCCGAGCAATCCCATCACGCCGATAGGCGTCCACATTCTCCAATTGCGCGTGACGCCGGAGAGCAACGCGCTCAGCGCCAGTACGCCGCCTTCACCGCGATTGTCGGCTTTGAGCATTACCGTGACGTATTTGACAGAGATCACCATCACTAGCGACCAGAAAATCAACGAAAGGATGCCGAAGACGTTCGCTTCATTGTTGGCCACGCCGTACGGAGCGGTAAAGCATTGTCTAAACGCGTATAGCGGACTAGTGCCGATATCGCCGAATACGACGCCCAAGGCAGCCAACGTTCGAACGGAAAACAGATGCGCTGACGGGCTGCGGCTGTTTTTGCGTTGTGTCGAACTTTGCTGGGTCGCGATGGAATCGGTAGCGTTCATGGCTCTGAAGTCACTTAGTCTGAAACAGAAATGCTACGGAACTAGGTCGTAAAAATGCCGTAAAGGTTTCCCGAGTTGCGAAGTATTAGAATGTTCGCGACCGAAGGTGCCTCCGTCGACGATGGATGCCTTTTAAAAAACCGTGACTGCAACGGCCATTCCGCTTGCGCCGAGCGGCTTGCATCGAGAGAGTGTTGAAGTGCCGGGGCAATCCGAAGATCGAAAAGACAAAGACGCCGAGTCGGAAACGCCTTGGGCGTTTCGCGGCTACTTCGCGGCGCTACTGGTCACTAGCCTATGCACGGCGATTAATTACGGGCTGTCGGTATGGTTCGCGCCGACCAACCTCGCAATGATTTATCTGCTCGGTGTGGTGGCGACTGCGACGAGATTCGGACGCAGCGCCTCGATTATTTGCGCGTTGGTCAGCGTCGCAGCGTTCGACTTTTTCTTCGTCCCTCCCATGCATACGTTTCGGTTTGCCGATAGTCAGTACTTGCTTACTGCGGTCGTTTTGTTGATCGTGGGACTCGTGATCAGTTCGCTCGCTGCGCACTTGCGCGTACAAGTGCGGGCCGCCACGCAAGCGGCGCTGGTTGCACAGGAAGAGCGATTGCGCAATTCCTTGCTCGCTTCGATTTCGCACGACTTGCGCACTCCGCTGGCGGTAATCGTCGGTAGTGCGAGTCATCTTCTGGAAAGCGACCGGCCACCGTCTCGCGACGAGCAGCTGCGATTGCTTACGACGATTGCCGATGAAGCTCGCTATGTGAGTCGCGTCGTGAGTGATCTGCTCGACATGACGAAGTTGCAGGATGGGCAGATTCGGTTGGATTTGCAGTGGTATCCGCTTGAGGAGTTGGTGGGCGCGGCCCTGGAACGAACGCGTGCGCAACTTGCAAAGCATCGCGTCAACGTTGAGCTGCCGAATCAACTGCCGTTAATTTATGTGGACGGAGTGTTGATCGAAAAGCTGCTCATTAATCTGTTAGAGAACGCAGCCAAGTATACGTCCGTCGGCACGACGATCAACATCTCCGCTCGGCACGAGAACAATTCCATATCGATTGATGTTACCGACGAAGGACCGGGCATTCCAATCGACACCGAAGAAAAACTATTTGAGAAATTCTATCGCGGCGCAAAGGAGGGATCGATTGCCGGAGTCGGTCTCGGGCTCACGATTTGTCGAGCGATTGCTGAAGCACATGGCGGCAGTATTCGTGCGCGCAATCGTAAAACCGGCGGCGCGATATTTACGACGACGCTGCCCTATAAAGCCCCGCCATCCATTCCAACGGAGCTGGCTACGTCATGACCGCCGAATTGCCGTTGGTGTTGATCGTCGAGGATGAGCCGCAGCTACGCCGACTGGTGCGCTCCGCGCTGGAGAATAACGACTTTCGCTGTATGGAGGCGACGACCGTAGGAGAAGCGCTATCGATTGCGGAAAATGGCAGACCGGATCTCGTGATTGCGGACTTGGGATTACCCGATCGCGACGGTGTCGAACTCATTAAGCGTATTCGGAGTTGGTCGCCGGTGCCCATCATCGTACTATCGGCGCGCTCGCAAGAACCCGACAAAGTGATCGCACTGGACGCGGGCGCGGACGATTTCATTACCAAACCTTTTGGCACCGGCGAATTGTTGGCGCGTTTGCGAGTTGCGTTGCGGCATGCTGCCGCTCGTCGTGGCGCCGCGGTCGACGAGGCATTTTCGTATAAAGAATTGCACGTCGATCTGTTGCAGCGGCGCGTGCTCGTGCGTGGAAGCGAAGTGCATCTCACGCCGATCGAAT
>JAYTQU010000158.1:0-4889 GCA_043746555.1 Pseudomonadota bacterium
TGAAAAGCGCGGCAAGATGGCGATGGACGTCATGGGCATCTTGGCCTCGTTCAAAGGCACCTTGGTGCATGATCATTGGAAACCTTATTACCTGTACGATTGCACCCACGCCCTGTGCAATGCGCATCACTTACGCGAACTCACCCACGCCTTCGAGCAAGAAGGACAGCACTGGGCCAAGGCGATGCATACGTTGTTGCTAGACATGAATGAAACCGTGACCGCGGCGGGTGGCGTTCTGGATAAAGACACCGCGCACCGCTGGCGAGAAAAATATCGTGCACTGCTGCATCAAGCGGATGCCGAGTGTCCGGAACCCAAAGCAACGGCCGGGCCGCTGAAACGCGGCCGAATGAAGCGCAGCAAAGCGCGTAACTTATTAGAGCGTCTGCGCAACTACGAAGACGACGTGCTGCGCTTTATGAGTGATATCAACGTCCCCTTTACCAACAACCAAGGTGAGCGCGATATTCGCATGACCAAAGTTCAACAGAAGATTTCCGGCTGCTTTCGCTCCATCGAAGGCGCCAAAACCTTCTGCCGCATCCGCTCTTACCTCTCTACCTGCCGAAAGCACGGTGTCGGTGTCGGCGAGGCACTGGAGCATTTGTTTAACGGCCGATGGCCGGATTTCATTCGGGAGAAGATGCGGAGTGCTGAATAGTTACGATTCAACTTCATTCGCCGGCGTCCTTGGCACTAGGCGTGCGTAGATCGTGCCTTCATAAGCGACTCGCCATGTTGAAGATCGGTAAGAAAGACTTCTTCGCGTAGCGACGGAAACGTTCATGGGGAGAGAGACCGGCAGATGCGATCTTTATTTGTCGCCGTATGTCCGTGCTTACGATCTACTTAGTCCGGTAGTTTTCCGGGCTGCGGCGAATGATCTTCGATCAACTCGATGCCGAC
Organism: Pseudomonadota bacterium; assembly: GCA_043746555.1. Lineage (GTDB taxonomy): Bacteria > Pseudomonadota > Gammaproteobacteria > Steroidobacterales > Steroidobacteraceae > CAZQYC01. The sequence goes on from JAYTQU010000158.1 coordinate 910, forward strand.
TCGATCGGGACCTTCGATAAACGCGAATTTGATTTGGCCGCGAGTGACCGGCTGGGCGGTGACTTTGACGCCTGCCGCTTTCATGTGCGCGACGGCTTCGTCGAGATTGTCAACCGCGAATCCCAAGTGATCGATCACGCGACCGCGTGTCGATGCGAGTTCGGTCCGACCCTTGAACGGCGCATAACCGGAAGTCGTGAGGTACTCCACGGGATAGATAATTATGCTGACGTGATTCGCCGTCACGAACGCAGCGGGTGCGATCTGCGTGTCGCGATAAGAGCGAGCATCTTTTTGCAGACGCACTTTGTAACCGAAGTGTTTGGCATACCACTCGCCGGCGGCGACAGGGTCGGCGCTGAACATATGCACGTGACCGAAGTTATGATTACGGGAGGTATTCAATTCGATGAGCGCGTGATCCGGACCGTCGACGTAGGCGTAGAAAAATCGACCGGAATTTTCCGGAGCGCCGGTCAAACCGCTGATGTCGGTCAACGGCGTTTGAAACTTCGTACCGCTATCGAGTTGCTTTTGATACACGTCCTTCATGTCTTCGCCACCCCAGCCGATGTGCCAGATGCCGGAAATCGTTTCCGACGGCGGCGGTACATTCACCTTCGTGAACAATAGCCAAGAATCGCCAGTCCACACCGCGTCTTGAAGTCCGGCAAACTTTTGTCGCTCGGCTTTGAACTTCGTTGTATAGAATTTGATCGCCGCTTCGGGATCGGTGGTATTCAGATGCACGTGATGAAACCGAGCGTTGATCGGCGGCGGATCCGATTTAGGTTCTTGAGCGTGCGCGACTTGTATGAGCGCCAGCAGCGCGCTGGCAATCAGCAATTTTCGAAACATAAATCCCCCGTTATCGCGCCAAAAAAACGTTATCGATGTTTGCAATCTTATGAGTTTAAGGCGTAAACGTCCGCTTGTCTTCAAGTCAGTGCCAACAACGAACCCGTTCAAGAGTCCCGATCTCCACGCACTATGCCTTCTGCAAGACGATAAACATGCGCTTAAATGGAAACAGCGTCTTTCCATTCGCTTGCTGCGGATACGCATCCCGCAACCTTCTCGCATAATCTTCCTCGAATGCACTTTGTTCCGAGGCATCAAGGCGATCGAGAAACTGTTTGAGCCATGTGCCTTTAGTCCATTCCTTCACGGGATCCTTTCCTGCCAACACTTGCAGATATTCGGTTTGCCAGATGTCGATGCGCTTGGTGAGCGGCGCAAGTAGCGAGAAGTAAAAATCAGGATCGGCGACGGGTGCGATTTTATCCGGCGCTAATAACGATTCGAAAGCGCCATTCCACTTACGACTGCGCACTGTATCGGCAATCAACGTGTGCGAAGGCGCGGAGAAATTGTTTGGCATTTGCACGGCGAGCACACCACCGGAGTCGAGGTTGGTCATCAAGTCCGGAAAAAGCGTTTCGTGGTTGGGCAACCAGTGCAAAGCCGCGTTCGAATAGATCACATCGACAGGTTGGTCTGATTTCCAATCGACGACACTTTGATTGAGCCACTGCACTGCCGGCATATCTTTGGTCGCTTGCGCGAGCATACTCGATGAGTCGTCAACACCAGTGATCGAGGCTTGCGGCCAACGCTCAACCAAGAGTTTCGTGACGTTGCCCGTGCCGCAACCCAAGTCGCAGATGTGTTTTGGATCGCTGACTTCAATCCGCGCGAGCAAATCGAGTGCGGGTCGCAAACGCGGCTGTGCGAATTTTAGATACTGCTCGGGATTCCAAGTCATCGTGTTCTCGCTTGGCTAGAAACTTGGGCACCGTCAATAGCACGCGGTCTTCCCGATGCGTGGCTCGCTAGTAGGGAGCGCTTCTGAAACACAGTCGTTTACGACCTCTGTATGTTCACTTCGTATTGTGAACTCCTTCCGGCGTTCACAACTCGAAGACATTCATTCGCAACAAGTTCCGCTAGATCACGTTGCGCAGTTGCGGCGCTAGCGCCGGTTAGGTGGCGATACTTTCGATTGGTCATACCGCCCTCGAATCCATCCGGCCCGACGTCGAGCATTCGGTTGAGGGCTTTACGTTGCCGAACATTAAGATGCGACTGTGCATGGCGCATCCAAAAACGCGCCTTGGTCAGCACGTGCGCAATCGTTGCTTCGCTATCGTGCGCGGCGTCGGCCACTTGTTGCAGAAACCAAGCAAGCCACGGTGTGATATTGAGGGATTCCACCGACACTTTAGCAAGCGCCGAGTAGTAGTCGTCGCGATGCTGCATAAATTGCGAGGACAAACTGTAGAGGCGCATTTCGCGAGATTCGTCTTGTGCAATTGCCATGTCCATGAGCGCGCGACCGACACGACCGTTACCGTCTTCGAATGGATGCAAAAGCTCGAACCACAAATGCGCGATACCAGCGCGTAGCAAGCCATCCAGACGAGCGGGCGGTTCGTTAAACCATTGAAGAAACTTCGTCGCCTGCAACTTTAAGCCGGCATGCGGTGGTGCTTCGTAGTGCACTTTCTCGCGGCCGATAGCGCCGGACACAATACGCATCGGTGCGTTGCCACGCAACTTACCGACTCGTATTTCGTGCAGGCCGGAACGTCCCGTTGGAAATAACGCGGCTTGCCATGCACAAAGTCGTTTGAAGGTGAGCGGGTTATCGTGTTTCTGCGTTGCGTCGAGCAACACCTCCACCAACCCGTCCACATGACGAGGCGCGACGCGCATCCCGGCATTCGGAAGTCCAAGACGACGAGCGATTGAGCTGCGCAGCGACGGTAGTTCAATGGTCTCGCCTTCAATGGCGCTGGTGTTGATGCCGTCCAAAGTTAAGATCTCTGCTTGCGCGCTGAGATCGAGCGATGCATCCAACAGCTTGGATCTGCCGAGCACTTCTCCTTGCGCTCGACGAGCCCGCATGAGCAACGGACTAAGCGTCCGCTCACTCCACGTGAACGCCGGCCACTTAGGTTGCTGCCAAACCCACTTCAGTTGTGCCGACGACTGACCCATAATCACCTCATGAAATGAGGCGATTATGGGTCACAATCGCCTCACCGGCAACTGCGCCTTCTCAAACCTTGCGCTGCGCGCTCGCCAGCCACGAAACCGTCAACGGTGGCATGATCAACTCAGACAGCCCCAACGCAATAATTAACGGTGGTGGAGTCGCATAAATCGCAATGGATACCAGCCGCGAAACTCCGGCGGCAAAGAACACGAATTCGTCATTGAATGCGCATCGCTATTATCGTTTGTCGATCGAGACAAGTTTCACAACGACGCCCTACTGCGAGTTATTTCAATCGAAACGTCAACGGCAATCTGAAGCGCCCATGTTTGCAATCGGTGACGCCTTCGTACTGAGCGACGTATTTCGTTGCCGCTTCATCCAGCAATGGCGACAAACTGCTCGCGGCAATCGTGATGTCGGTCGGCGGGCCCACTTTGTCGCTCAACGAAAACTCCAAGAGCACCGGTCCTTCTTCGCCTGCGCGTCGCGATGCGTCGGGATATTCGATCCCATCCGTTGGCGTCTTGGTCAGAGTGGGCTTGCATTTCGGCGTAAGCTTTGAATCGTTCGTCGGTTTTCGAACAACGCAATGCACGCTGTGTGCTTTAACCGTCACGTCCGGATTAGTGGTATCGCCAAGAACCGCTCTTCTCGTATGCGGAACGACAACGGCTCGACGTTGCAGCGTCGCAAGCTGATCGCGGTCTACTCCGTTGTAAGCGATGCTCGCGCTGCATTCGAGCGAATCGTCGGATTGATTGTCGACTACCAGACGTTGCCAGATACAATTCTCCTTTTCATTGTCGAGACAGGGCACCTCTACTTCGCCGCGAAGGTATTCATCAGGCCATTTCGTCGTTCCTGAATTTTTATCGTTAGTCGGCGTCGCCGATGCAGCCAGGTTATGAACCGCCGACACCGCCAAAAGCAACCCAAACACTCCGCACACCGCAAACTTCAAGCTCATCGTTCAGTCACC
>JAYTQU010000159.1:0-3268 GCA_043746555.1 Pseudomonadota bacterium
AGATCAGTGGGACGACAATTACTGTCTACAAGAATGGCACGCTCGTAAATACTTCGGATGTGAGTTCGATCGGCGGCACGGTGTGGTCCGGCGGTCAACCCGGCATGGGATTTTGGCCGGTGGATTCTGCGATCAAAGAAAACTACGGATGGAAATCCTTTCTAGCGGGGAATTTGTAGAGGTAGCTACTCGACGTTGCGGGATTGCGGCAGAGCCATTTTCCAATTTATCCGCTGCTACCAACATGAGATATTCATCCGGCAGTCTTCGGCTCGTCTCTGACGAGGATCGAACCGGCAAAACTACGAGCGCTAATCAGATGGCGCCGAGATATGAGCGCCATCGCGGCGAAATACACAATGCCGCCGGCAATGCTGAGCACGAACAACATCGCAATTGCGGGTTGCCCATGCAGCGCCATTCGTAGCATCGAAACCGCTGCATACATGACACCCGCGGCGATCGCAGGGGCGCCGCATTCGGCAATGAGGTCCTGCGGTCGTACACCGATGAATCGAATAACTGACGGCACACTGAATGCGTATGCAAGCGGGACCGAAATCAGCCACGCAGCGCAGAGGCCTTCAAGTCCCCAATGCGCGCCGATAAAAAATCCACTCGGCAGCAATACAAAATTGGCAGCGGTATTGCGTAGATCAAGTTGCCTATTGCCTAACGCAAGCGACGTCGTAAACAAGATGCTACAAATCATGCGCAGCGGAACGACCAGTGGCAAGATCGTTAGCGCCGGTATCGACTCTAACCACTTGTCTCCAAACAGCGCGCGCACGAGTTCGGGCGCGACCGCCGAAATTCCCCAAAGCGTGGGAAAGGCGATGAACGATAACAGCCCGACGGACCTCAATACGCTTTGTCGTAGCCGTAACGGATCGTCTTGTTGCCGTGCCATGGCCGGCAGCGCAATTTGATTGATCGTCCCCATAATTTTCGACATCGGCAGTGTCGCGAGTTGTAGCGCGACGGAATAGCGACCGATTGCAGTAGTCGACAAAAAGGCACTACCGATGAGCACGTCGGACTGGACAACGATGAAGTAGCTCACTCTGTTACCGACCAGCGTAAGCCCGAACTTCAATTGTTCGCCTATACCGTGCAGCGAGAAGTGTGGCCAGACGCGTTCGCCGTACATGAGCAGCCCAGCGCTGCGCGCGACAGCGCCCGACAAAGTCCCGATGACTAAGGCCCAAACACCAACGCCGAGTGCAGCTAGCAAAACCGTTACACTAATGGCGGCGACGCCGGACACTATCTCAATCTGTGACAAGCGACGAAACGAGAGGTCACGAGTTGCGAGCGAGCTTGGAATTATTGCAACCGCGCCGATGATGATTTGTAGCGCGGCGACCGCGATGGGAAATGTAAGGCGCGGTTCTCGGAACAATTGCGCTAGGACGGGCGCCAAAGCAATGATCATCGCCGTGAGCGCGGCGCCGAAGACTAGAGATACGCCGCAAATTTTTCTAAGGTCGTCGCGCGTAACATCGACCCAGCGGACTATGGCTGCTCCCAAACCGAGTTCGGCTATCGCGCCAGCTATCGCGCACACCACCGAGACCTTGGCCATCAAACCGTAGTCTTCCGGTGTGAGTAGCCTCACGACGACCAAAGTTCCGGCCCAGCTTATGACCTGAACCACCAGCTTGGCTGCAGTCGCCCACTTCAACGCCGACAGCGCTTTGCGTTCAATCGACATCGATGTTTCTCAAGACCAAGCCGCGAACATTTTCTAGAACCAAATTTTGATCTTCGGTTGTCGCTGCGTCTAACGTCAACAGAATGATTCGCACGGAGATTTCAGTCTCCCTCTCGTCTTAGCCACGCAGCGCGCCAGAACAACGGCTCGTATTGCGCGTTGAAAAGTTGCCGCTCGCCCGAGAAGTGTACGTCTTGAAGCAGAAATGCGGGCGTTTTCATCGTGCGCATTTCGCCCGTGACGATGTCAATCAATTTCCGGATCTCCGCTTGGACGCAGTGTCGATGCCCGCAGTGCTTCAACATATCGGGTTCGAGCCACATCCCTTTGTGCATTAGTTGATCGTCCAGCGTGGCCCGAATCTCGGCGGATGACCTCACGACCACTTGATCACCTACCGTTAGCCGCATCTCTTTAGAAGATGCAGAATCTCGTGAAGCCAGATCAAAAGCAGGGAAACCGACGCCTTGGCGCAGATGCTGAAGTTCGTCAAAATGATGCGTTAGCCATGCAACGACGAACGCTGCCAAAGTTACATTGCCTGCGATCAACGGGCGAAAAAAATTTGTGATGCTCCAATTACCGATCGGCTGCGACGAGGAGTTTAATTGCGTCAGTTGGCAACCATAACGAGGTGGTCGAATGCCAAATTGCAGCGCATCTGTGTCCGTTATCGGCTCTGGGCGATGAGCTGATTTCGGAATGTCCGCCGTTCCGAGGCCTCCGTCGGGTCTTCGCAACCACGCGGACTTCCAAATTGTATGGCAAGCGGCCTCGCAACCTCCATGACTCGAACCGTTGCAGACCGCTCCAATCAGCAGCACTGTGCCTTCCATATGGCGCATCTTTCGAGTTTTTCGGTAGTCGAATAGTCGATGTACGCAGCGGAATACACGCGCGCGTTTGCCGCACATGGCCAGCATCTCCGGCATAAAGGGCATTTGTTCAAGGCATCCTTGTTCGTCGAGAGTTGCGCATATTTCCGGCCATGATTTGACTTCTACTTCGTCGCCGACAACGAAGTCGTGTCCTAAAAATTGCCGCGCCAGCCAGCGACGTAGAGCAGTAGTACGTGGATATGTGGCTGTTAGGATTGCCACGGCGTCGCGGGAACGATTCAACTCAAGAAACAGATCGGGCTTTTCATGCACACCACGAATATAGCGGCGAATTGTCAGTACGCCAGCACAGACGAAAACAATCGCGACGAGTCCAACGAGTACGCACAGTGCAGCGACGAAATACCCGACAATTGTCGGAAACAAATTCAGAGCGAGCAGCGCAGTTAGCAAAGCTGCGGGAACGGATACGGCGCACGCGATAGTTGTTTTTGCATAGCTAATATACGCGCTCGAACAAACGTTCACGATGTCACCGAATCAGCGGTCGAGTGGCGCAACAACATAGCCAGTGCTAACGGGACGAGCCGGTCGACGGTCTGTTTGAATCATTTCGGATAAACAGCCGACGCAACGAGACCAATAGAAGTTTCGCGGAGAATGTCAAAAATGCCATGCCACCGGGTGACGTCAAAGACTCGACGTGATGTCGCCA
>JAYTQU010000160.1:0-4620 GCA_043746555.1 Pseudomonadota bacterium
ATAGCCGCCGAGACCATCGTACTTGGCGTATTCGGCTTCCGCCGTTACCACGCCTGCGCCGGGCAATTTTTTCTCCAGCAAGAAATCGACGCTCAATGCGTTTTGACCGGCCGCATTTTGTGCGGCAACGCCGAGGGCCAACAAATCCTTATCGCCGTAGTAGGTGCCATTTAGATAGTAGCCGCCTTCGGGGTCCCAAAAGTCGAACTGCGCACGCGCCGCGAACAAGACGTTTGAATTTCCCGTCGTCGACGGAACATCGAATACGCCGGCAGACAATTTGGCCATTCCGAATTGACCCCAATACGCTACGCCGTCGTCACGACCGGTGGTGATAAACGGATAGCCGTCTTGTACGCCGTCTTTGTATACACCCCAGTTGCTTGCGTAGTAAGGGCCATAGAGATTGGCGCGATCGCTCGGCGGCAAGAAACGTCCGGCCCAAATGTTGAACTGATCCGAGAACGACATTTGCGCTACGGCATCGATCACGTCGACCGACGTGCCGTTGTACTCGGTGTTAAACATGATGCTGATCTTGTCGGTGGCCTTGCCGCTCAAATAGATGCGTGCGCTATCCAGTTTGAAATCGTCGACTTCGGCACTCGATCCGGATACCTCACTGTGAGTGAAGCTGGTGCGTACGCCGGCACCAACGGAAACCGGCGGCAGAGGAGTGTCGGCGAGCACCGCCGTTAGCGGCAACGATAGCAGCGCCGTGCCAAGCGCGATCGATATGGATTTGTTGAGACGCATGCGTGAACCCTTTTAGGTAGTGAAAGATAGTGTGAATCGCCGATCGTTTCTTGATTGGACCGTGCGATCCCTCGTGTTCAACGCTACGGCAGCATCGGCACAGCTCATACGGGTCATTTGACGTAGAGGCGTCAAAAGGCATGTGTCGTTTGACGTAGGCGATGTGCTTAGTGCATCCGTGTGGTGCACGACGGGGTTCGATTGCACCGTGATGCGGCGAAAGCGTACCCGGTTAATCAGCCGGACTAGGCGCGACGGTTCCTCGTCGAGCGGCAAGTCTGGCATTGCCTTTGCACTTGTTATCAAGTCGCTGATAAGAATATTCGGGGAATCGGCCTCTCGGTAACGCAACCAATGGCTCAACCACAACGCATCGTTCGCGAGCGGCGTCAGTACAACCAATGGGTGGCATCGCAGACTCTCGAAGACTACGCACTCCGTTACACCGCGGATCGTGCGCGCAAGTCGTCTTTTCGCGTTGGCAACACCGCGTTTGGGCCGATTGCATTTCTGGCTTGCGAGGCCATCGGCGGTGCCATCACATTGGCGTATGGATTTTCCAATGCAAGCGCCGCGATCGCATTTTTCTGCGTATTGATGTTCGCGATCGGTTTGCCGATTGCCTACTACGCCGCGAAATACGGCGTCGATATCGATTTACTCACGCGCGGCGCGGGCTTCGGTTACATGGGTTCGACGATCACCTCGTTGATCTACGCATCTTTTACATTTTTGTTGTTTTCCATCGAAGCCAGCATCATGTCGATGGCGCTCACGATGTTGTTCGGCATCCCGTTGTGGCTTGCGCACTTAGTAAGCGCGCTGGTGGTGATTCCCATCGCCATCTACGGAATTAGTTTTATCAGCAAGATGCAACTCGCGACGCAGCCCGTGTGGTTGGCGTTGCAGTTTCTTCCGATCGTGTACATCGCTTGGAAAAGCCCCAACGATGTTGCGGCATGGACGGGCTATTCGGGACAACATGGCGCAAGCAATGGTTCAGTCGATTTTCTAATGTTCGGCATGGCGTCGTCGATTCTGCTTTCGCTGCTCCCGCAAATTGGCGAGCAAGTCGATTACCTTCGCTTCTTGCCCAATCGCAAAAAGCAGAATCGCCTGGGTTGGTGGACGGCCGTGATTGCAACAGGGCCGGGGTGGGTCGTCATCGGCGGAATCAAGTTGCTCATCGGTTCGTTTCTCGCATATCTCTTGCTGCGTCACGGCGTGCCTGTGTCGCAGGCCGATCAACCTACGGCGATGTACTTTATGGCATTCAAGGAGTGGGTAGGCTCGCCGACATTTGCGTTGCTGTTGATGGGCGTGTTTGTCATCGTCTGTCAACTCAAGATCAACGTGACCAATGCCTATGCCGGTTCCATTGCCTGGTCGAATTTTTTCTCGCGACTAACGCACGCGCATCCGGGACGCGTTGTGTGGTTGGTGTTCAATGTGTTGTTGGCGTTATTGTTGATGGAGATCGGCATCTTTCAAGCCATCGAAAGCATCTTAAGCATTTATGCGAATTTCGCCGCCGGTTGGATCGGCGCGTTGGTGGCGGATTTGGTGATCAACAAACCGCTGGGCTTAAGTCCGCCGGGAATCGAGTTCAAACGCGCGCATTTGCACGATGTCAATCCAGTCGGTGTCGGCGCATTGTTGATCTCGGTGCTACTGTCGAGCGTGGCGTTTTTCGGCGGATTAGGACATGTCGCGCAAATTCTATCGCCCTTTGTCGCATTGGCTGCGGCGTTTATCGCCGCGCCGCTGATTGCATGGACGACGCGCGGGCGCTACTACTTGGCGCGCGAACCCGACGCGCTCGACGAATATGCAGCGGAAATTCGCTGTACGATTTGCGAAAATACCTTTGAGCGCAACGATGTGGCGATGTGTCCCGCCTACAACGGGCCGATCTGTTCGCTGTGTTGTACGTTGGAAGCGCGCTGTCGAGATCTCTGCAAGACCGACAGTCGTTTTTCCGAACAACTGCGAAAATTGTTCGAGACCGTACTGCCGCCTCGTCTCGCAGCCGCGGTAAACACTCGCGCCGGACATTTCCTCGGATTGCTGTTGGTGTTCAATCTTGCCAGCGGTTTGTTGCTATCGTTGATCTATCGTCAGTACGGCGGCGCGGCGCCCGCCGAAGCGGAGGCGATCAAGACCACGCTGTGGTTGGTATTCTCAAGTTTGTTTGTGCTCTCCGGTGTGTTTACTTGGTTGGTCGTGTTGGCGCATGAAAGTCGCCGCACGGCAGAAGCCGAGTCGGCGCGACAAACGTCGATGCTGATGGAGGAAATCGAAGCGCATCAACGCACCGATGCAGCACTGCAAAAAGCCAAGGAGGTAGCCGAGGCGGCCAACGTCGCGAAGACGCGCTACATCGTCGGTGTGAGTCACGAAATTCGCACGCCGCTAAATTCCATTTTCGGTTACGCACAGTTGTTGGAACGCGGCATTGTCGGGCCGGCGGATAACGCCATTCGAGTAATTCGCCGCAGCGCCGAGCACATGGCGAATCTTATCGACGGTCTGCTCGATATTTCGCGCATTGAGAACGGCCTCTTGCGTTTGAATCGCGACAAGGTGCAGTTGATCGAGTTCTTGGAGCAACTGGTCGATATGTTTCGTTTGCAAGCGTCGGCGAAAGGGATCGAATTCAAGTACCGGCGGCCAGCTTATTTGCCGCTGTACGTGAACACAGATAGCAAACGGTTGCGGCAAATCTTGATCAATCTTCTTTCCAACGCCGTCAAGTATACGGAGCGCGGTCACGCGAGTTTGACGGTGCGTTATCGCAGTCAAGTCGCCGAGTTTGAAATTTCGGACACCGGCGTTGGCATTCCCAACGAGGATATCGAGCGAGTGTTTCAGCCGTTCGAACGCGGCAACGCGCCCAATGTGCGATCAATTCCCGGTACCGGTCTTGGCCTCACAATTACCAAATTGCTTACGCAAATTATGGGCGGCGAGCTTCTTGCGCGCAGTGCGATTGAACCCGCGGACAATCACGGCACAACATTTACCGTTCGATTGGCATTGTCGGAAGTACGATGCGATGCAAAACAACTCGAAACACAACGCCGCATGCGCGGCTATGTCGGCGAGCGACGCAAAATTTTGCTGGTGGATGACGATCCGGCACACGTCGATATTGTTCGCGAAGTACTCGCGCCACTCGATTTCACGCTATTTGTCGCCCCGACCGGTCGTGCGGGGTTGGAGCGGGTCGAACAAAGTCGTCCCGATTTGGTTTTGTTGGATCTGTCGCTGCCGGATATGACCGGATGGGAGGTTGCGAATCAGTTGCGAGCGAAATCCGAATTCGGAAAACTGAAGATCATCGTCGTGTCCGCGAACGCTCACGAGTTCAATCCGGGCGGCGATCAGAACGCGCCGCACGATGCGTTTGTGATGAAGCCGGTGGATATTCAAATTCTGGTCGACTGTATCGGCAGTCTCTTGAATATCGATTGGCTTTATGAAACGCCCGTTCCTACGTCGTCGGAGCGAGCGCTTGCGTCGCTGCCGACACATGCGCGACATCATATCGACGATCTTTATCAACTTGGTCGCATCGGTCATGTGCGGGGCATTCAATCCAAGCTCAACGAACTGGAAGCGTCGGACCCCGCGAACAAGCCGTTTGCGACGCACTTGCGTAAACTGATTTCAAACTTCGATCTGAAAGGATACATGCAAACGTTGGAGGCGATGCGCACTCATGCTTAGCGCTACCGAACATCGCGCCACGTCACATCGCGACACCGTTTTAGTGGTCGACGACACACCCGACACGCTGGGATTATTGGTCGATACGCTCGATAGCGCGGGCTTTACCGTGTTGATCGCGACCGACGGGTCGAG
>JAYTQU010000161.1:0-15393 GCA_043746555.1 Pseudomonadota bacterium
CAGTCGACGGCAAAATCATCAATGCAATCCTTGATCGGCAATTTGTCGAACTCATTCTCGCTCCCGACGCCGATCCCGAAGCAAGGGCAGCCTGCGCACGCAAAGAGAATGTGCGACTGTTGACAACGGGCGGCATGTCACCCACCAACTCCAAGTATGAAGTGCGCAGCATCAATGGCGGTTTACTCATGCAAACGCGCGATCAAGGCATGGTGACTGCGAACCAACTACGCGTGGTGACAAAGCGTCAACCGACGGCTGACGAACTACGCGATCTGCAATTTGCTTGGCGTGTGTGCAAGTACGTCAAATCGAATGCCATTATCTTCGCGAAAGAGAACATGACCATAGGCGTCGGCGCCGGTCAAATGAGCCGCGTGGTTTCGAGCAAGACTGCGGCGATGAAAGCCAAAGACGAAGGACTCGAAGTGAACGGCGCGGTGATGGCGTCCGATGCCTACTTTCCATTTCGCGACGGCCTCGATGTCGCCGCCGAGTTCGGAATCAAAGCCGTTATTCAACCCGGCGGTTCGATGCGCGATAACGAAGTGATTGCCGCTGCCGACGAACATGGAATTGCAATGGTCTTGACCGGCATGCGCCACTTCCGACACTGACATGAATGTTTTGATCTTGGGCAACGGCGGCCGCGAACATGCGCTTGCTTGGAAGATCGCGCAGTCGCCTCGCGTCACTCAAGTGTTCGTCGCGCCCGGCAACGCAGGGACAGCACTAGAAGACAAAGTGCGCAACATCGACATCGCCGCCGACGATATCGCGAAGCTTGTTGCATTCGCCAAACAGGAAACCATCGATCTCACTATCGTTGGTCCCGAAGGGCCACTGGTCATTGGCGTCGTCGATGCATTTCAAGAAGCGGGATTGCGTTGCTTCGGGCCACGCAAGTTAGCGGCGCGACTTGAAGGCTCTAAGGCATTCAGCAAAGATTTTTTGAAGCGTCACAGAATTCCGACTGCCGCGTACGCCAACTTCACGAAGGACAACTTCGACGCTTCATGGGTGCGCAAACAGAAAGCGCCGCTCGTAGTGAAAGCCGACGGACTCGCCGCCGGTAAAGGCGTCGTCATTTGCGAATCGACCGACGACGCCGTACGCGTCGCGCAAGAAATGTTCGCCGGGTCGTTCGGCAGTTCCGGCAACACCATTGTGGTCGAAGAATTCCTGGAAGGCGAAGAAGCCAGCTTCATTGCTATCGTGGATGGCAAACACATTTTGCCGATGGCGACGTCGCAAGATCACAAGCGCCTGCTCGATGACGATCAAGGTCCCAACACCGGCGGCATGGGTGCGTATTCACCGGCGCCGGTCGTCACCCCGGCGATTCACGAACGCATCATGCGCGAAGTGATGGAGCCGACGGTGCGCGGCCTCGCCGCCGAAGGCACGCCGTATGTCGGCTTTCTCTACGCAGGCATCATGGTCGCACCCGACGGCACGCCCAACGTGCTCGAGTTCAACTGTAGATTCGGCGATCCGGAGACGCAGCCGATTATGATGCGACTGAAATCCGATCTCACGATGATGATCGACGCCGCGCTCGACGGCACACTCGATCGCGTGAAAGACGAATGGGATTCACGTGCAGCGCTGGGTGTTGTGCTTGCGGCCGGTAGCTATCCCGATGCGCCGCGCAAAGGCGATGTCATTCGCGGACTCGATGTCGCGGCGAAATTGCCCGGAAAAGTATTTCATGCCGGAACACAATTGCGTGGCAACGATGCGATCACGAACGGCGGACGTGTGCTGTGCGCGGTTGGCTTAGGGAATACGGTGAGTGAAGCACAACAAACTGCGTACAAACTCGTCGACGCCATTCACTGGAACGAGATGCAGTGTCGCCGCGACATCGGTTATCGCGCCGTAGCTCGCGAGCGCGGATGATCTTTCCTCCGCGGGTTACAAGTTCGTAACTTGCATCGACTGCAATCGCCGACACAATCAACGACGACGCTGCACTGGCGTGTGTTGCGTGCTGTGTTGCATTTCTCCACTGTTGCGGCGAAGTCCGGCCGAGCATTAGGAGAATCGCCTCTCTCGCATTGTTCCAATTGCGTGCGTAGCGCGCGCTATCGCACACTTCGCTGCATCGATCGGTGGCGCGTCGCAAAGTGCGATGATTACGCACTGCAATTCTTACAACCGCGTCACGGAACTTGCGACGATAGAGCGTAGTCTCTAAGACGTATGTAACGATTCTTTCGACGTAGACTAGAAAGTAAGCAGCGAGACTTTATTCAACCCACGATCGGCCGATACTAGAGAGCATCCGACACATGAACACCGACGTAGTTAATTCGTAATGAGCGTGCCGCGCGGCACGGAGGGTAAGCGAATGCTGACCGAAACGTCCGAATCCGTCACATCAAGCTCTAGCGCGGAGCGACGCGCCAGCTTTGTCGATTCGCTCAGCGCCTTTAGTCGCCAACATCGCGCGCAGCATTGGGAAGGTACGTTCGGGGATTTCCTTACGAATGTCTTGCCGCCGAGCCCCGCGCAGTTCGCGCGCTCCAGTCATCAATACATTTGGGACATGCTGCGTTGGTACGGCCGCGATGGCGACGGCAAAGACGAAACCACGAAAGCGCAGGAACTCTTTCGTCGTGAACTGTTTGGCGTCAACGAACCGCTCGCGCGCGTTGTCGACTATTTCAAAGCCGCCGCCGCCGGTTCCGACGTTGGCAGACGCTTGCTGTTGCTGCTAGGTCCACCGTCCGGCGGCAAATCGACGATGGCGATTTTGTTGAAGCGCGGTTTGGAAGAATACAGCCGCACCGACGAAGGCGCGCTCTATGGCATCAAAGGATCGCCGATGCACGAATCGCCACTCAATCTGGTTCCCGCCAGTTTGCGCGCCGAGTTTCGCGAAACCTACGGCGTCGAACTCACCGGCGATTTAAGTCCGTGGGCTCGCGAAAAACTCATGCGCGAATACGAGGGCGACTATTTGCGCGTGCCGGTGGAAAGAATTTTTATTGCCGAATCGACGCGCATCGGAGTCGGCACGTACGCGCCCCACGATCCGACGACGGCGGATATCGCCGACTTAGTCGGCTCTGTCGATCTGTCCAAAGTCGCCGAAGTTGGCGATGAAGGCGATCCGCGCGCTTGGAGCTGGTCGGGCGCGGTGTATGCCGCCAGTCGCGGCATGTTGGAGATGATCGAAATTTTGAAAGTGAAACGCGAGTTCTTGTACTTGCTATTGACGTTGACTCAGGAAAAAAACGTCAAAGTTTCGCGCTTTCCGCTCATTCATCTCGATGAAACCATTCTCGCGCACACCAATCTCGCCGAGTTCAACAAATTCTTACAAGAGAAAGAGAACGAAGCGCTACTCGATCGCATGGTCATCATCAAAGTGCCGTATGCATTCTCGTACAAGGAGGAAGCGCGCATCTATCAAAAGCTGGTCTCCGGCGCACCGGCGTTTCGCAACGTGCATCTCGATCCGCATGTATTGAAACTCGCATCGGTATTCTCGATTCTCACGCGTCTACAAAAGCCGGAACGCGAAGGCATGGACCTCTCGAAAAAACTTCGCATCTACGCGGGAGAAACCATCGAGGGTTTTGGCGAAGGCGAATGTGCGCGCTTGCGCGCCGAAGCGCCGGAAGAAGGCCTGTCCGGCGTGAGTCCGCGTTTTGTTGTTAATTCGATTTCTAATGCCATCACGCGCAGCGACGCCAGTAGTCTCACCAGCATGGAATTGCTGTTGGCGCTCAAGGACTCGATCGAAAGCGATGCGCGCATGGATTCAAAGCAGAAGAAGCTGTGGATTGATCACCTCGTGGCTGCTCGCAAGGATTTCTACAATCGTTGGGTGAAAGAGGATGTGCATCGCGCACTATTCGCCTCGTTCGAAGAAGAAGCGCAACAGCTGTTGGAAAAATATTTGGATGAGGTAGAAGCTTCGCTCGATCAACGTCAAGTCACCGACCCGATCACCGGCGAAAATCGTCCGGCCGACGAACGCTTTCTGCGCTCTGTGGAAGAGAAGATCAAAGTGTCCGATTCCGGTAAGCATTCGTTCCGACAGGAAGTTGTGCGCAAAGCCATGGTGGCATTCAAGGCCGGTGAAAAATTTACGCTCGACAGTCACGCGCGCATGCACGAAGCGATCGAACAGTATCTGTTCGAAGAACGTCGCGATGTGTTGCGGCTGGTTACTTCGAGCGCTCGTCCCGACGACGAAGCGCGCAAGAAAATTTCGGCCGTGCAACAGCGGCTCGTCAACGAGTACGGATACGACGATCACAGCGCGAAGGAAGCGCTCAACTACGTCACCACCCTTTTAGCACAGGAGTAGCAAGCCGCTACCGGAGTTAACGTGAGCGCAAGCGACGATCAGGTCGGCAGTCCGGATCTCCCGAGCACCAACATTAATAGCTGGTATGACTTGTTCTCGCGTGGCGCTCGCGATTGGCTGCGGCACAACGAAAAAGTTCGCGATGCGGTGCGCGAGCATCTACCGGAAATTATCGCCGGCGCGGATGTGGTCGCGGGCGGCGCACGCACGGTGCGTGTCCCGGTCAAGATGTTGGAACACTATCACTTCCGACTCACGAAGCCCGGCAAGCAACAAGGCGTCGGCCAAGGTGCGGCGAAACCCGGCGACATTTTGGCGCCGCCCTCGTCGCCCGGAGATCAATCCGGAAAAGGCGCAGGCGGTAGCGGCGAAGGCGGCGTTGAGTTCACGCTGGAATTTAAGATCGACGACATCGTCGATTGGTTGTGGGAGGAGATGCAACTACCCAATTTGAAAGCGCGCGTCGGCAAATCCGAAGAAGCCGATTGGGCGCGCGAAGGTTGGGATAAACGCGGCGCGCGTTCGCGTTTAGATCGCCGCCGTTCGATGCGCGAGTCGATCAAACGTCGCGCCACTCAAGCTAAAGATGGCCGCACCGATAGTCCCACTTTTACCGATGACGACCTGCGCTTTCGACAACTGAATCGTCGCGAACAGCCGTCCATTCAAGCAGTTGTATTCTTGGTGATGGATGTGTCCGGAAGTATGACGGATCGCGATCGTCAACTCGCCAAGACATTTTTCTTTTGGGCGACGCAAGGATTGAAGCGTCAGTACAAGCATCTCGATACGGTGTTCGTCGCGCACACCACGGAAGCCTGGGAATTTAGCGAAGAGGAATTTTTCCAAGTGCAAGGCTCCGGCGGCACAGTAGCCTCGACCGGAATGGAAAAGGTTCGCGAAATCATCGACGAACGTTACAGTCCATCGCGCTACAACATCTATATGTTTTACGCTTCCGATGGCGACAACTACACCGAGGATCGCACTCATGCCGAGAATGCGTTGCGCGCTGTTGCCGAGGTTGCGAACTACAGCGGTTACATCGAAGTGTCCGGCACCGGCCAACGTCCACTCGCCACCGAAACCGGTTCATTGTTTCGATCGATGAATGCCGAAGGCAAACCTACCGGTAGTTTCTCGCTAGGCCGTGTCGAAGATGTGTGGGATGCCGTTCGCCATTTCTTTCAGCATCAAGCGCAGACGCAGGACAGCGTAAACGTATGAGCAACTGGCGCGACTATCAATCCAGAATCGAAGGTCTTGCCAAAGACCTAGGGCTAAGCTATCACCCCGTCGATTTCGAAGCGGTGCCGGCGAGTTTCATGATGGAGATTTCCGTGTATGGATTGCCGGTGCGCATGCCGCATTGGTCGTTCGGCACGCGCTACATTTATCAGCTCATTCAGCATCGCATGGGCAATTCGAAATTGTTCGAAGTGGTGTTCCCCGGCAATCCCGGTCATGCCTATCTCGCTAACAACAACAGTCTTGCCGAAAACGTGTTGGTGACTGCGCATGTACTCGGTCATGCGGATTTCTCGCGCAACAACATGCTGTTTCGCAACAGTCAAAGCCAAGTCGGCGAACACATTGTCGAACATGCCGCGAGTCACGCTCGACAAATCGGTCGCGCGATTGAAGAATACGGCCTGCAGCGCGTCGAAGCGGTGCTCGACGCGGCGCTGGCGCTCGAACAGCACATCGACATGCAGCACGCGCTGCGCCGACCGCGTTATCCGGAGTATGTTCCGCCGAAGAGTGAGCATATCGACAGCAGCTTTCGCAAACGCTTCACGTCGCTCGATCCCGATCCGCAAACAACCGCGAACGGACCGAGCCGTCAACGCGCACCGGTGCCGCCGCATTTGGAACGCGATCTCCTTTGGTTCATGGCGCAATACGCACCGGAACTCGAAGGTTGGGAACGCGATATCTTTCTCGCGGTGCGCGAAGAGTCGTTCTATTTTTATCCCGTGTTCGCGACGCAGATTATGAACGAAGGCTGGGCATCGTACTGGCACGCGCGATTACTGCGCGAAGCAAACTTTCTGCCGCAAGGCGCGTATCTCGATGCGATCAAATGTCACTCCGATGTGGTGCGCCCGATTGCCGGCGACCAACAAGTCGCGCTGGGCGTGAATCCCTATCATTTGGGATTTTCGATGTGGGAAAAGATCGTCGAGAAGCAAGGCATCGATAAAGCGCGGGCCATCATGCAGCAAGACGATGACTTTAGCTTCGTTCGCAATTATCTCGACGCCGAACTGGCCGAGAAACTCAAAATGTTTCGCTATGACGCGGAATCGAACGGCTCTGTAAAGGTGGTCGAGAACGACCTACATGCGCTTCATGAAGCGTTGCTCGCACCCAAGTACAACTTCGGCGCACCGAGTGTCGCCGCTAAACACATCCGAGTCGACGGCACATTGGAACTTTTGCACGACCACAAAACCGACGGACGCGGACTCGATCCGGAACGTGGCAAGAAAGTGCTGGAGTATATGCAGCGCGTCTGGCGCCGACCGGTGATCATGTACACGGTCGACGACAAAGGCGAGGATTTGGAATTGCAAATCGCGGCTTAAGCGGCCGCTTTGCTTTCTTCGCGCAAATCGACTTCAAAGATCACGGTGAGTGCGCCGCTGTCGGTTTGAAACGCGTGCTCCAAACCTTCTTTGCGCGGCAGCGATTGAATGAGATCTTCAACCGCGGAGCGTGGAATCGAAAGCCACAAACCCGTGGGATCGCTATCGAGTTGCCAATCGCCGAGCGGTGTCACGTTGATACTGGCGCGAAATTGATGCGAGCGCGGCATCGGCACATCGAGACCTAAAGAGCGTCCGGCGAGCAAGCGGTCCAATTCATGCCGCGCAATTCGAAACCGAATATGGCGATCCGAAAAACGGATATTCATGGCGAAGCGCCTCCGAAACGATAACTTACCCGGCTGCATGCCGGCGTGTTGTTCTAGCTCATCATTTTTTCGATAGCTCCGCTCCGCCTCATTTCAACCGACTCAACCCTAGATGGTTCAGACGGGTTTTCCGTTAACTCATTTATTTGCCTCATTCGTCGCGAAACCGCATCGATGCGTTGCTCGATGCGTTCGCGTCACTTTGCGTTGTGCCTTTTTACTGCGCTTTACGCAAGATGTTCCCGTATTTTTTCCTCATCGATTTGCTTACACCATTTTGCAACGACGATAGTAGCGACACCGTTACCGACTAAGTTTGTGAGCGCGCGTGCTTGCGACATGAAGCGATCGATGCCGAGCAGGAGCGCCAGTCCCGCGACCGGCACCGCGTTGGTCGCCGAGAGCGTCGCCGCGAGCACAATGAATCCGCCTCCCGTCACGGCCGCCGCGCCTTTCGACGTTAGCATCAGCACGATTAACAAGCTCAATTGTTGCGTGAGCGTCAGATGCGTGTTGGTGGCCTGTGCGATAAAGATCGCGGCCATCGTTAAGTACATCGCGGTGCCATCCAGATTAAACGAATAGCCGGTGGGAATAACCAGGCCCACGACGGATTTACGACAACCCACCGCCTCCATCTTGTGCATCATGCGCGGCAAGACCGTTTCCGATGACGAGGTGCCGAGCACGATGAATAGCTCTTCGCTGATGTACTTTAGATACCGGAATATGCTGAATTTGTGCGCGTATGCGATCAGCCCCAATACGACAAAAATAAAAATTATACAGGTGGCGTAAAAACACCCCATTAGCATCACCAATGGAACGAGCGACTTCACGCCGAAGCTGCCGACAGTAAATGCCATCGCTCCAAGCGCCCCGATAGGCGCCACTTTCATGATGATGCTCACGACGCCGAACAATACAGTCGACAATCGATCGATGAAATCGAATACCGGCCGACCTCGATCGCCGATGGCGTGCAGCGCAAACCCAAACAACACAGAAAACAATAGCACTTGCAATATCTCGTTCTTGGCAAATGCATCTATCACGCTATTTGGAATCACATTTATCAAAAATTCGACTATCGATTGGTGGTGAGCGCTTGTGGTGTACTTGGCAATGGATGTCGGATCCAAGGTCGCCGGGTCGACATTCATCCCGCCGCCAGGTTGTAAGACATTTATTACAATCAACCCAATGATCAACGCAATTGTGCTGACAACTTCAAAATATAGAATCGCGAGACCGCCAACTTTTCCGACCGACTTTAAATCCTCCATCCCGGCAATTCCGGTCACGACAGTACAGAAGATTACCGGGGCGATGATCATCTTGATGAGCTTGATGAATCCGGAGCCAAGGGGCTCTAGGGAAGTGCCCAATGATGGCTGGAAGTAGCCAAGCGTTATGCCTACTACAATCGCAACGAGAACTTGGAAGTGAAGGCTCTTAAAGAATGACTTGTCCATATCGGTCCGCTTTTTCTTGTTAATTGAGAGGGCATTATGGCGCGCGTCTAGTGCGGCGTCACGCGCACTAGACGGTTAATGCGGACAAGATGAGTTAACGCAGCCCCGTTTTTACGGCGTCGACGTCGCCGCTTCAGTGGCTGCGAGTGCGCGTAGACTTCCTTCGCGCGGGTTGAAGTCGACAATCACCGTGCCGGCGCGACGCAACTCCTTGCAATCCACCGGCAGCCGACTGTCGGCAAAATACGCGCGTAGTAGGTCGAGCAGGGTCGCTGCGGGCGTATCCATGCCATCGGTCACCGGGATGTGTCCGATCAATTGCACGCGCCAACTCTGCTTGCGCGCGCCTGCGGAACGCAGCTCCTTGCAAAAGCGATCGAGTAACAGCAAATCGGAACTTAGCGTGTTATCGGTCAAGTCGGCCGGCTTCGACAAACTGTGTGGAACGAATCGCAAGTGCAGCAACCCGCCAACGCCTTGCGTGTCGTCGCTTACGCAAACGGCCACCGCAGCGCTCAAGACGCAACTTAGCGGCACAGGATCGCGGGAGATGCGAAACGCGTCGGCCACAATATGGGTTGATTCTGACTTTGAACCGGACAAGGAGACCTCGTTTGCCAGTTGGGTTCGCCGGCTGGATTGATTAGCTCGGGCAATGCAGTCGCCCTCGTTCGACACGCGCGCCTTGCCGATGCGAAATACTGCCGTTCGGGGGTAGGGGCAACTGAGCACTGCTTCACGAAATTTGCGCTAGCGTACCTGTCAACGGTACATTTGTCGCCGCATCTCATCCACTGGCGACAACGAGGATCAAATCATCATGGCAAAGGGCGATCGAAAAACCCGCAAGGGAAAAATTTGGCGTGGCAGCTACGGAAATTCACGACCGCATCACGAGAAAAGCAAAGGAAAGAAAAAGTAAGGAAAGCCGCTATCTCTTTATTGCGCGCGAGCGACATAGCGAACTAAACCATCGCTCGCCGTCTCGCGCGTTAGCTCGTCGTTCTGCGTTAGATATTCGGCATGCGCGATGGTTTCGCCCATAGCGAACATCCAGTGCGCGCCAATCAATCGACGCTTAAAAAGGACCGGCACTAACTCGAAGGCCGTTCGAGGTTCCGCGCACGCGCTCTTCATCGCTGCAAGATGATCGCGGTGATGAGCGACGAGATCGGCAGTGCGGAACTTGAGTCCATAAAACGGTCGGCCATGCGAAGGCAGCACCAAGGTGTGATCGTCGAGTTTGCCAAGGCGCGCAAGCGAATCGAGATATGAAGCCAATGGATTCCGATCGGTGCCGCGCGGCGAGTAACTCACGTTGGAAGAAATCGTCGGCAACACTTGATCGCCGCTGATGAGAATTCGCCGTTTCGCGTCGTGCAAACATTGATGCCCTTCGGCGTGGCCATTGGTTTCGTACACTTGCCAATCCGTGGAGCCGATGCGGATGCTGTCGCCGTCCACCGGCGAATGCACGACATCTGGAACGCCGCTAATCGAACTGCGATACATTTTTCCCGACACAAAACGGGTAATCAGCTCCGCATCGGCATAGCCGTGACCGCGCATAAAAGCTTCGGCATCCGCAATGTCGGTCGGCGACGGCTCGCGCGCCAACAGTTGAGTCAACTTAAGACCGCGCTCGGACATCCACGCGATGGCTCCATGCTTGTCTTGCAACCACCGCGCAAGGCCGACGTGGTCCGGATGCAGGTGCGTTAAGAAAATTCGCTTCAGTCGTCGTTCGGAAAACAATTTAGGCGCTAACGCAGTCCAAGTCTCCTTGCATAAATCGGCGTTCAAACCACTATCGACTAATGTCCACCCGGCGCCACCCTCTTCATCGTCATCGTCATCGTCGGCAAGCAACCATAGATTGATGTGATTGAGATCCATCGGCATGGGAATGCGCAACCACAATATTCCGGGCGCCACTTCGGCGTACTCGCCCGGTGCGGGAATCTCGACGGGAGAATATTCGATGCCCTGCCCGACTCCCTGCCGCGCAGAGACGAATGCCTCGCCTTCGGCAGTAACATCGGGATCGGTGAATCCTTTGGATCGAGTTGGTCGATTCATCGTGGCAAACGGCAGTTAGGCGGATCGCTATGATGCGGGTTTGCGGGCGCGACCGCAAAATTTCGTTGCAACGATGATCGACAATTCGACACAAATCAGGCGAAAACTAAACCACGATCATTCCCTGGTTGGATACATCGTTAGTCGCAACGCGTTACGTTCGGAACAGCGCTACTTCTGGCCTTTTCTCCGTAGATCTTTTCTCCGTAGAATTGCGCGCGCATGTAAGGTATCCCGACGGCTGTCGATACGGTGTCGCGCGCCATTCATCGACGCCTTTCATCGACGTTGGCAACCACCCATCCCAGCAGGGCCGCCATTCATCACGAACGCAGCGGTTGTCGAGTCGCAGTTCTTTATACTGCGTCCTTCCGATTGGCCACGAAATATTCGGCTTGAATCGACGCAGATGATTCGAAGCTCCAAGGACTCGCCGATGAACGACTTTGCATTGATTGGGACGCTGCTCACTTCGCCTTCCGCGGCATTTGCCGAATTGCGCGAACGACCCCGCTTTTGGTTACCGCTGATTGCTTTGACTCTGGCCAGTGCGACGTTGGTGGTTTGGTATTACGGCGCAGTCGATGTGGCTTGGCTGAGCGATCGACTCCTGAACACCACGCCCCAGCTTGCCAAGTTGCCGCCCGAAACGCGCGCGCGAATGGCCGCGGCAATGTCGCGCAACGGCATGCTGATTTCGGGAACGGTGGGTGCCTTCGTCGCGGTGCCCGCCGTGTACGCCTTGCAAGCGGTGTACTACTTACTAGCCAGCAAAGTCGTCGGCGTATCGCTGTCGTTCAAGCACTGGTTCACGATGAACTGCTGGTGTGCGCTGCCGAGCCTGCTTGGCGTCGCTGCCGGTGCCGCCGTGCTACTCACCGAGAGTCGTCCATTGCAAATCGATCCAACGGGATTGCAAGTGTTGTCGGTGAACGAACTGTTTTTTCATCTACCGATGACGGCAAAAGGCGCATCGCTACTAAGCAGTCTGTCGCTCATCAGCCCGCTAAGTTGGGCTTTAACCATCGTTTGTGTTCACACTTGGACGAAGCGTTCGTGGCAGTTCAGTGCAACCTTTGCATTACTCCCCAGCGTCGTATGGTACGGCGGCTGGGCGGTTATTGCGTTTCGATAGAGCCGTATTTCGCCGCGGCCTAATTTCGATAGGGTGGAAGATCAACGATGAATAAGAAATGGATTGCAATCGGAGCGCTTGCCGCGCTCGTTATTGTGCCTGTGACCATCAAGCTGATGCGTGGCGGCGATGCCAGGAAAGTCGAAGTCGAACTCGTAACGCGTCGCGTACTTACGCCATCGATTCTCGCTTCGGGCGCGCTCACTTACGAAAGTCAAGTCAACCTGACGCCCGAAGTCGCCGGCCGCGTGCAGGATATCTTGGTCGAAGAAGGCGACGCGGTGAAAAAGAATCAGTTGCTGATGCGACTTGACCCCGCACAATCGTTAGCGGAGATCGCGCAGATCGAAGCGCAAATACGGCAAGCGGAATTGACTATCGAGCGTCGAACAGTGGATCGCGACGCACAGGCGGTGAAATTGAAGCGTAACGAAGCGCTGCGCGCGCAAGGTCTCATTCAAGCAAGCGCGTATGACGATGTGGTCACGCAAGAAGAAATGGCTGAAGTGGATCTGCGCACCAGCCGGGAAATGCTTTCGCAGACGCAGGCGCAGCTCAAGCAGGCTCGGGAGCGCTTGGCGAAAACGGAAATACGTTCGCCGATCGACGGCAAAGTCACGGCTATTTTCATTAAAGCCGGTGAGACGGCGGTGCCGAGCGTGACCAGCATTGCCGGGTCGCAATTGATGCAGGTGGCCGACACCACCAGCGTCTATGCGGAAATCAATATCGACGAAACGGATATTGCGCGCGTCAAAGTCGGCGCCCAAGCCAAAATCGTTCCCGCCGCGTTTCCCGACAAAACGTTGAACGGCACGGTGGAACAAGTCGCTATATGGCCGCGACAGGCCGTTGGCGGACAGAACAAGAGTTATCCGGTGAAGGTGCGATTGGCCGCGAACGACCAGTTGACGTTTCATCCCGGCATGAGTTGTCGCGCGGAAGTGCTCACGCAGCAAGCATCCGATGCGCGCACGCTAGCGGTGCCGGTTCAGGCGGTGAAGTACGATGACGCCGAGAAGAAATCCGATAAGCCCAAGTCGAGTGTGTTCGTGGTCGTCGACGGCAAAGCCGTCAAGCGATCGGTCGATACCGGCACCGCAGACGACTCGTATATCGAGATCACCAAGGGCCTCAACGAAAACGAACAGGTGGTCGTAGGCCCGGCGAAAACACTGCATTTCCTGCGCGATGGCGAACGTGTGGCAACAGCCGCCATCAAAGCCGCGCCCAACAGCGCTTCAGCCGGCGGTACGGCGTCAGCCGCAAAGTAGCGCAAGCGATGATCGAACTCTGCAATATCGGCAAGACCTACACGCTAGGCAGCAACGAATTCGCGGCGCTTATCGACATTAACTTGCCTATCGAACGCAACGAATTCGTCGCGTTGACCGGTCCATCGGGCTCCGGCAAGTCCACACTCATGAATGTGCTTGGCTGTTTGGATACGCCGACCACCGGCACTTATTCGTTAGACGGCGAAGCCGTAGCGGGCTTAGATGAAGATCAACTCGCGCGCGTACGCAATCGCAAGATCGGCTTTATCTTCCAAAGCTTCTATCTCATGCCGCGCACCACAACGCTCGACAATGTGGCGCAACCCTTGATTTACCGCGGTCTCGCGCCGGCGGTGCGACAAAAGCTGGCGGCCGAAGCGCTCACGCGCGTTGGGCTGGAAGATCGCATGCATCACAAACCGAATGAACTCTCGGGCGGTCAACGCCAGCGCGTTGCCGTGGCGCGCGCTTTGGTGGGTCGACCCGAACTTCTACTTGCCGATGAGCCCACAGGTAATTTAGACAGTAAGACGGCGAAAGAGATTTTGGGTTTGTTTTCCGAACTGCACGCCGACGGCATTACCATCGTCATCGTGACGCACGATCCGGCGGTCGCCGCATATTGCCATCGCGTGGTTCGACTACACGATGGACGCATTGCCGAGGATCGTGCGCAGCAACCGGAATCCGCGCGCCATACAGTTGAGGCGAGCGCTTGAGATGACTACATCGAGCGACGATAAACTCGCCTACGACGAAAGCAGTCGCACTGCCGCGTTTTTGTATGCGCTGCAAGAATGCATCCGTTCGGCGCTCGGCAGCATTCGAGCGCATGGGCTACGCAGTTTTCTTACGATGCTTGGGATCATCATCGGCGTGTCAAGCGTAATCTGCGTGATCTCCCTGCTACAAGGGCTCACGCAATCGGTGATGAATCAATTGCAGGGACTCGGCGGCAATACATTAAATGTTCACGCCGATACGTCGTTGCAAGATCGCATGCGCGGCAAAATCAGTCACCTGTCGCAATCGGACGTCGATCAAATTCGTTACCGCATCGATGGCATCGGCAATATCACGCCGGTGGTGCAACCGCGATTCAGTGCCGGCATCCGCAACGGCGAGAACAGTACCGTCGCGCAGGTACTGGCGACCACTTCGTATTTTCAAGTCGTGCGGCAAACGTTTCCGCGCTACGGCCGGTTCATCACCGAAAGCGACGACACCACCAGACGACGCGTAGTCGTGCTCGCCGAAAAAGCGCGCGAAGATCTCAAGCTTCCGGAAAACCCGGTCGGACAATTCATTCAAATCGGCAATGAATGGTTCAAAGTAGTGGGATTAATGGAGCCGCGCGGCGAGATGTTCGGCATGAGCCAGGACAACTACATGGTGATCCCCTATCAAACCGGGTTGTCTCTTTCCGGGGTCGCAACACAACCCGACATCTCATTGTTGCTGACGGTCGACGATATTGAAGCGCTCGATGCCGTAACGGAACGTATCGACGCACTGATGCGACGCCTGCACAAAATAGGCAAAGACCAGCCGGATGATTTCAAAGTTGAGTCGTCGCAATCGGCTGCCGAGATGATCACGAATATTTCCGGCACCATCACGCTGGTGGTTGCGGCGGTCGTCGGCATTTCGTTGATCGTCGGCGGCGTGGGCATCATGAACATCATGTTGGTGTCGGTGACCGAACGCACGCGCGAAATCGGCATCGCCAAAGCATTGGGCGCGCCGAGGCAATACATTTTGATGCAGTTTCTGATCGAAGCGATGGTGCTCGCCGTGATCGGTGGATTGATCGGCATCGCTTTCGGCTTTCTGTTGGGCTATGCGGCCGCCGGTGCGATTCCGAATTTTCCGCCGCCGTCCGTACCGTGGTGGGCGATCATCGGCGCCACCGGATTCTCGGCGTTAGTGGGCGTGCTGTTCGGGATTTTGCCCGCGAGCAAAGCCGCGAATCTTGCGCCGATCGATGCGTTGCGTCATGAATAGCAAGTGTCCAAGTTGAGCTAGGCCACCGCAAACTGACGCTCTATTGGGTCAACGCGCGCGCATGAAACAACTCAAAGCGATTCATTTGGCGGTCGGCGTCTTCGGTCTGATCGCGTTCGTCCTCACCGGACAATACATGGCGATCTTTCTCAAGGGGCTCGCCGATTTGCCGGACAGTCCGC
>JAYTQU010000162.1:0-6140 GCA_043746555.1 Pseudomonadota bacterium
CTATGATTTCCGATCAAATCCACATCGAGTCGATTCTTACTCGACATAGTCAGGAAGGGCGCATAGTGACGCCTATGTCGCTCAAGA
Source organism: Pseudomonadota bacterium (assembly GCA_043746555.1). GTDB lineage: Bacteria > Pseudomonadota > Gammaproteobacteria > Steroidobacterales > Steroidobacteraceae > CAZQYC01. Next base: position 88 of record JAYTQU010000162.1, read on the forward strand.
CATAGGCGTCACTCCTTCGCAACTCATCTCCTGCACTCCGGCTACGACATTCGCACCGTCCAGGAATTGCTCGGCCACGCAGATGTATCGACAACAATGATCTACACGCACGTCCTCAATCGCGGTGGGCGCGGCGTGGTCAGCCCGATTGATTTGGGTTGACGCGACATACGACGATGCCTTTCGAAGTGAAACTATTCGGAAGCAGAGACGATTTCTATCAAGCCGAGTTTACGGAGATCTTTGCTTCCTACGGGTTGCCCGCAGTTGTTTGCCGTTTGCTCGGCCGCAGCGAATCTAAATTCAAATCCTTGAAGGTGTCTTGATCGAACTTCATGCGGAATTTAATAAACGGACCTTGTGCGGTGTAGCGGCTGGCGGTGAAGTCTTTGTCGTTGAAGCCGGCGAAGTTGTAGCCGATCGACATCCACATGTTGCGTGCGACGGTGATTCCGAGATCGACGCCGACGGATACATCGCTGGTTTTGGCATTCCACGAGTGCAGCCATGTGCCGTGTACGCCGGTGTCGAACCTGCCGCTTAGATCGCGGCGCAGATCGAAGCCGTACAGATCGGAGTAGCCTTTGTAGCGTTCATCGTCGAATGTGCTGATGACGTAACGCGCGCCATATTGCAATCCCAATTGCGTGCGCGCGTTTAGTTGCCAGTTGGTATTCAGATTGTTGACGAGGCGCGACGACTCGATCAATGAGAGCGTGCTTTGCTGTTCATCGCGTTTAAGATCGAGGCGATCGAGAATGATCCAATTGCTTTCGACGGGTCGATATGCCCATGAGAATCGAACCAAACCGCTGATTGTGTCGCCGGGTCCGGTTGACAATTGGCTCGTCTCGCTCTTGAGCCAATTGGTTTGCAACGAAAACGCATGACCGCGAACCGCTTCGCGATAGAAGCCGCCGACATAGGTCCAGCGTTTTTCGCTATCCGAATCGCGATGTTCGACGCGCGAAGTGAAGGTCCAATCGTCACTGCGATACATTGCCGCAACGCTGCTGGCAAAGAAATCTTCCGTCAACGCTCCCGAGGCCAGCGGTGTTGCAATGTTGCGCGTCGCCGCCGCGGTTGACGCAAGCCCCGCGCCGCGCATCGTCTTATTTTGGTCGACGCCGAAGTCCATTGCCCATCGATCGTTGACCTGCCAACCCTGCGTGAGACCAAGATTGGAGAATAATCGCTCACCGTTTTCGCTGTACTGTTGGTTCATGCTTGAGGAAATTTGCGCGCGCTCCCACGGCGCGGTGCGCATGCCGATGCGCATCATGTCGCTCGACAATTGCGCGCCTTCGCTGCGTTCGTACTCGCTAAACAACGTCGTCGCTTGACTGAGTTTGTAATCGGCGCCCACCAGCGAACGCGCGGGATAGTCGATGCTCTGCGCGCTGCCGCCGAGCGAGCGATCGTATTCGCCTTTAAGTGTGACTCGATCGTCCCAAACTTTCACGTTGCCGGTGGCCGATGCAAGATCGGATACCAATTTTCCCGTTTGCAAACCGGCATCGCTTACGTGCCGCGCGCCTAACCCGAATCCATAGCGATCGGTTTCGCGCCGCACTTCGGTGCTCACCATTTGTCGTTCTGCCGCGGTAGTCTGCATCGACTGATCGAACGCTTCGGTGCGGACAGCCCAGTGATCGCCAAGTTTAATGCGGCTATCGACACCGGCTTTGCGCGTGCCGGTTTCGCTCGACAGTTGTTGTCCCAAGCCGAATTGCGATTCCTGTTCGCGCAGATACACACTCGCATCGACTCGCTCGGACACATGTTTTACTTCGGTTAGATAGGCGTTCGCGATTGGCGCGCGTGCCGGATTGTCCGAGTCGGTGCGCGCGACTTCGGCGCGAACGGTAGTGTGTTGGCCTACCTTCACACGTAGATCGGCGCCGCCCAAACGTGTATCGCCGACTTGCGCGTTTTCCTGCACGTAACTTGCGCCCACTTCCACTTTATCGCCGGCCAACTTGACCGCGGCGCGCGTGCCGGCGACCACTTGCTCGCGTCCGCCTTGCGCCACTTCGTATTCGGCAATGATGTAAACCGGATTAAAGTTTTGATCGCGACTCGCAATGGGCTGCTTGAAAAACAAAGTGCCATTCAAATAGTCGATGTTGTAATCGACGAACCGCGACATCTCGCGCGACTCGACCACTACCTCGCTGCGAAAACGATCGCGCGTTTCGATGCGTACCTTGTCGCTGTTGGCAATGATGTTGCCGACCGATAGACGATACAAGCCCGACGTGCCGTCGCCTTGCAACTCGTTCTTGACGAATCCCTGATCGGTTTGCGCGGCAAATGCGGTCACGCTGAAATGATCGTTCGAGTATTCGGTCTTCGCGCCGGTCAGCGTGCGGCTATAACGACTGAGTTCGGTGACCGTGAGTCCGGTTTGGAAGTCGCCAAACATCGCCATGAACTGATTGCGTTCTAACTTGAGATAGAGCTTGTCTTGCGATGCCGCTTCAAAGCGTTGCTCCGTGCCGTCGCCGTACACCGTGTAGTAGCGATCCGGTTCGATTGTGCCGAGCAAACTTCTATCGACCGGTTTGCGTACGCGCGCCGAGTCGTAGGCAACCGTGAGCAGGTATTCGCCTTTGATGCGACCCTTCGCGAAGAAGGCAACGCGACCGTTCTTATCGAAGCCTTCCTCGACTCCCGCATCGTTCGCGGCTTGCATGTTTTCGGAAATGGTTTTGTACGCGCCGGTACCCTCGGCGATACCAACCATCACCCAATCGCGCGCTTGAGGTTTGAGCCAAACGCGCAGGTCTTGAGTCGTTCGCTCGTTGAATTGCAAATGGAGCATCGCATTGCCGCTCTGCGTGGTCGGTTCGAGTTCGATGCGTGCGATGCCATCGTCATCGACTTTGAAATTAGGCTGACGCTTGCCGATGGCCAACAACGGATTGTCGCGCAGCGATTCCACTTCGGATTGCGATCGATACGGCGCCTCGATGGTGAACGCGCCCATTGTTCCCGGTCGTGCGGGTTTGTCTTGCGCGTCGAACATGCGTAATGCGATTGTCGGCTTGGTTTGTCCATCGGAAATCAAAGTCGATTGTTCGGCGATCAACTCCGCACGTACAGCGCCACCCGCGAAATGCACCATGCGCGTCATCCTTGAAACTTCGTGGCCGTCGGCGCCTCGCACGATAGCTTGCAGCGTGTTATCGCCGTCGCGCAAATCGATACCGATCCAATAACTAACGGCGACAGTCTTGGCTTGATTGTTAATCGTGCCGTCGAAGTTCAGCGCGCTCACCGGTGCGCCGTTGATCGATAGCTCAACTTTTTGTGTGATTTCGTGCGCAATCGCGACCTTCACCGCCGAGATTGATGGAATCGCGCCGTCGCGCGGCAACAACCACGCAATGCCCGGTTGCAGTGTTTCAATATCGATGGCGCCGGATTTTGTTTCTTTGTCTTTCACTTCTGTCGTCGCTACGGCGCGCATGCCGGGGATCAATCCTTCGGTCGCAACCGATGTCGATTCGGCTCGCGTCATCGCAACGGAGACGCGGCCAAGCGATCGCACACGCATGCCTTCGATAGCAATTTCCACGCGACGATTGCGCGCTAACGTCGCCGCGTCGTTACCGAGCGCGAGCGGTTCATCGGGGCCTTTGCCATCGATGGTCAATTGCTCAGGCTTGAGATCGAGGCGCTGACATAGATAGTCGGCCACCGCTTGCGCGCGCGCGCGCGACAATTCGTAGTTGTCTTTGAACAATGTGCTGCTCGTCGCCGTGATTGGCGTGCTATCGGTGTGACCGATTGCCGTAACATGGATATTACGCACACCGCGCCATTCGTTCGCCACACGATTGAGTTGCTCGCGATCGCGTTGCGCGAGTTCCGCTTTCAGCACTTCGAAATGCGGACTGAAACGATAACTCGCTTTTTCCAAACTCATCTCGCCGCGCAGCACGCGATTTTCCGCGGGCGCGGTAATTTGTTTGCTCGCGCCCGGCGTATCGAACATCAGATACGATTTGACCGGCATTGCGCCGGCGGCTTTCGATGTCACTCGTGAATGGAAAGTTACTGTGTGATATCCGGTTGCCGATAACGCACCGAGCGGGAACGTGAGCACGCCATCGTTGTTTTTGGTTTCGATGGTTGCGGACTCGCTGCTCTGCGGTTCGTTAAGGCGCGCACTGCCCGCGATAAATTCCAGCCCCGGCGGCAACACTGCGATCGCGCGAGCGTTGGTAATGGCGTTGCCTTCGACATTCACCGTAATGGTGTGAATCAATTCCATATCGCCGGCAAGTGTCGTCGACATGTAGAGGCCGACACTGCCCGCGGGTGGCTTGCGTTTAGCAAGACGGAAATCCGCACGCCATAGTGCGCCGCCGCGCAAATCGACAAATTGCGAATAGGCACGACCGCTATGCGCCACTTTGTCGTTGCATAAATTCGCTTCGTATCCAGGCGGAATCGATACGGTGTCGAGTTGGACGACATGATTACCGGCATCGACGCCCTCGAAGTGATACTTGCCCTCTTCATCGGTAACGACGTAGCGGCCGTCTTCGAGGTAAATGCGAATACCGGATACGCCTTTCAATTGGTTGGGCTGCCGGTCGCAACCGCCTTCAACCACACGGCCGAGCAACACGGCTTTCGATTTGAATAGATCGTCTTGCAGACGAATCGACACTTGCGCGTCGTTGCTGCTCGCGCCGTTACCGCTGACGGCGTGCGCGCTATTGGTAAGCTGCGGTCCGCGCGCACTCTGCGTAATTTCCACCACGTAGGCGATGACGACGCTTTGCTTCGGCGTCAGCGTCGCGAGTGAAAAACCGAGTGTGCGGCCGTCGGCGCTAATCGTCGGGTCGGCGCCGGCCTGAGTCGCGATGCGTGTCGAGCCTTTGCGATAGCGCAAGCCCAACGGCAATCGATCGTCGATGCGGATCGTTTGAAACGTGCCGGTATCGCCGGTGTTTTGGATATTCAACGTGTACTGCACGAAGTCGCCGGGCGAGGCAATCGTTGTCGTCGTGGTCTTCTGCAAAAACAATCGTGCATTACTCGGATCGACCGGAATGTCGATAGCGACAGCGGGCGGACTCGCCGCGGAAAAATTATTGCCGAACGAGCCGGCTTGCAACCGAAACGGCGCGCCGGGAAGTTGACTCAAGTCGGCGATTGCTCGCTGCGACGGAAACGCATGCGTGAGCGGGGGCGTGACATCTAAGCGATATTGGCCGGGCGCAACCAATGGAAATCGGAAAACACCTGGAGGCAATGTGTAAACGGTGCCGCCGGCATCGGTGACGGGTTGGCCGGTGGTCATCGTCGCGGGATATTTGCTGACGCCATCGTCGCCTAACACGACTGCGGGTTGTCCAGTGATTGCATCGAGCAAGCGAACGATTGAACCGTTCACCGCTTGACCGGTGCTCGAATCGAACACGAGTCCAAAGGGATCGATCAGCGCGTTCGCATTCGACGTGTCTTGCGAATCGCGAGGATCGACATAGTTCGCGGTGAGTTGTGAATTGCGATCGACCTGCAAAACGCAATCGCTTGCGACCGCAGCGGCCGCGACGTGCGTTTGAATGTAGCCGACAAACACGCCGGTATTCACGCCGGTTTCGCTCAGCCGAATGATTTCAACATCGCCGATACCGCTGGTGAGGCGCAACTCGATCGTGTCGATGGCGGTAGCGTCGCGATTTTGATCGCCATCGTTGACTTGCACGAATATTGCTTCGCCGCCGTGTATGGTCGATGCATTGACCATCGAAATCGGTTGCAGTGGATTGACGCTACCGCCGGGAACAATGGTCGGTGGCGGTAACGGCGTGAATCCTGTGCTAACGCGACACGCCGTTGGGCCCGCAGTGCTTTGCATGCTGGCGCTGGTCGTATCGGTTGCGCGAAACAACGCGATGGTCGAACGAGTAGGCAACGGTTCAACGGTTGCGTTCACGGTGTTGCTGAACGCACTGTCGCTTCCACCGCCTGGTCGCGTGAACTCGATCACGGCGGTATTGCGAATTAATGTTCCTGGTTGTGTGGTTTGAACG
>JAYTQU010000163.1:0-7973 GCA_043746555.1 Pseudomonadota bacterium
CAGCAGCCCGGCGTCGTCAGTACGGCGGTGGGCTATGCAGCGGGGTTCACGCCGAATCCGACTTACGAAGAAGTGTGCACGGGAAGAACCGGACACGCCGAGGTCGTGCTAGTCGTCTTTGACCCCAGCAAAACCAGCTACGCCAATTTACTCAAGGTGTTTTGGGAATCGCACGACCCGACGCAAGGGATGCGCCAGGGCAACGACATCGGCACTCAGTATCGCTCGGGTATTTACGTGTACGGCAAAGCGCAGCGCGCGGCGGCCGAGGAGAGCAAAAAGAATTACGAAGCGTCTCTGCAACGCGCCGGTTACAAAGCAATTACCACCGAGATTCTCGACGTGCCGTCGTTCTACTACGGCGAGGACTATCACCAGCAATATCTGGCGAAGAATCCCAGCGGCTACTGCGGGCTCGGCGGAACGGGCGTCACCTGTCCGGGACAATGACAGCACGGATCATGGCAGCAGGATCATGACGGAGAGAATTCTAACTATTACTGTGGCGGTTCCGTACCCGGATGCGGGTCTTCCATCGGATGCGTGGTGAGTTTGCCCGGCTCAGCGGGTTTCGCGTTCGTTGCGCGCGCGCTAGATGTCGTAGTCGACGTTGTTGATGTCGCCGCACCACTGGCGGACGCTGTCGTCGGATCGGCGATTCCCAACATCTTGTCTAAAGTCGCGACAAATGTCTGAGCGGTTTCCGGCGGACGCGGCGCGCTGCCGGCAATAATTTCGCTCGCCAATACGCCGGGATGCGCGTAGTAAGCAGCGTTCGACTTGTGATCGATGGTAATCGCGGAGCCGTCAAGCGCCACGCCGGCGAACAAGCCGACCGAGCGCGAATACGACAGCACTTGCGCCGTGAAACCCACATCCGTCGCCGCCGCGGTTTGTCGCCCAACCGGACCGGCTGCGACCGACGCATCGGCGCCGAGCGTTACCTTACCGCCGACAATACCTTCGACGCCGGCGCGCGAAGTAAACACCAGCATCACGTCGCTCGACTGCACGCCGATTTGAAATCCAATGCTGCCGCCGGTGAGATTGATAAATATCGGATTGCTCCAGTGCCCATCGTCCTTGCGCACCACTAAGACGCCGCTGCCGCGTCGCGCGCCGCCGATAAATCCCACCTTAATGACATCGGGAACGATGGCGACGGCATACGCGCGTTCAAGTAGCCACGTCGGCACATTTTGATCCGGCGAGTTTTGCAACTCGGTGAGCACTTGCGTGGCTTGCATTAACCGAATTTCTTGCCGCGTCGCGGCTTCGACCTGCAGGCTCGGTATGACCAGCAGCGCGGCGACGCCGAATACAGCGAGCGCGAAATCGCGGATGAATGTCGGTTTGTTCATAAGGAATAGATAGTCCGGTAGGGAGAAGGATCGAAACATTGCGACTCGCGTCGCCGGTAAAAGTTTCCGGAAAAATTTTGGACGGATTTCGCCGACGAAATCGCTATACGCAACACAAGCGAAACGAAAAACCATCCTTCAGCGACGCGCATTACGCCATTCGCTGATCGAACGATTTCCATTTCCTGGACGACACACCTGTCCCGGGATGATTCGCCCGTGGGTAACGCCAATGCGTGAACAAGTTCACACCCAATCATCGCTTATGTCAATGAAGACGCGCCATTTCACTGCGTCCGAAGTTTGCACATACAACTTATTCAAGGGTGGTGGAGGAGATGGTCATGCAGAACAAGAAACTCTTTGCAGTCCTAGCCGGTGGTGTTTTGTTTGCGTTGTCGGGCGTGACGTTCTCCGACAATGGTGGCGGTACCAATGTGCGAATCGCCGAAGACGGTAATCACAATGCCGCGCCAAGTGTTCGCGTTGCCGAAGACGGTAATCACAATGCCGCGCCAAGTGTGCGGATGGCGTAGCGTTCTTTACATTTTATTTTGAGGAGTTTTCGCAAGGTGAAGGCTCTTATCAGGTTTCAACCGCTGGACTGCGGTTTTTTGACGGCGTCTTCTCAAGAAGACGCCGTCTTCTTTTTTTGTCAGCGATGAACTCGAAGACCGAGCAGTTTCTGATTCTGTCCTGTATGCGCATAGAAAGTATCAAGACGCTCCCGTGCGAGCAGCACGACATCAGGAGTCACGCCCAGAGTGGTTGATAGTATTTGATAGCTGCGCTCCAAGTATGGTCCAGCTTGTTGGGGTTTTCCTAGTGCTAGGAGTGCCTGACCCAGCGTGTTTTCTGATCGAGCGATCCGCCAGGGAACTGCGTTCAATCTTTTGAGTCTGGCAAGAGTGATCGATAATTGTGCGACGGCTTCTCTTGCTCGATTCGTCGCCAACAAGACTTCGGCAAGATTGTGTTCGGAAGAAGCGACGAAGAGACTATCCGCCGACACTGTTGCGCTATATTCATCAAGCGCCAGCCGGAGCTGCTGTTCCGCTTCTTCGAATTGACCTTGCTGCCACAGAGTAATCGCCAGCCGATCGCGCGTCTGAGCAGTGATTATGGTGCGTTCGCCAGCACTCTCGATTCCAATGGCGAGCGCTTCACGTGCATAACGCTCGGCACCGGCTAAGTCGCGTTGGTCACGACGCAGATCGATGAGATTCAACAAGTGTTCAATAAGTTTAGATGAGCGCTTCCCGAAGATTTCCTGATACGAGCGATAACTGCCTTCAAGCAATGGGGCGGCTTGATCGATGTGCCCGTTTCTCAATAGCGCAATTCCCAGCTGACTTTCCGCTGCAATTCGATCCGGATGAAGCTCCGATTTGGTGAGTCGGTAGATATCTACGGCTTCACGTAACAGCGGCTCTGCGCCTCTGTAGTCACTGCCCCAAATTTCGGCGTTGCCATAACTGTATAGCGCCATCGCCGTTTCAGAGTGTTTCGCGCCGTAAAGTTGCCGGTACAGCGGAATGGCCATTTTGTACAAAGAGTAAGAATTCGCGAAGTTACTGCGCTGCTTTTCCGTCTCGGCAAGCCGCAGCAAAGTCTCCGCGTAATCCGTAGTCCTTGTCTTGCCTGCACGTTCCAACATACGTCGCGCTGCCTGAAGAGAGGTTTCGGCAGCAGCAATATCGAATCGTTGCAGATTCGCTTTGCCTAGCTTCAGCAGAGTCGGTGCAAGGTCCGGGTTATCCACGCCTTCTGTTTGCTTGCGAATATTGAGCGCTCCTTCAAGTAGTGCAATTCCTTTCTCATCCTGACCCTGCCGGCTATAGGTTTGCCCCATCGTTTCGAGCAATCGCGCTTTGACCGCCGGCTGTTGTGCGAGGTCATTGCCAATGTTTTTCGTTGCATTGTCTAAGAGATCGCGCGCCGAAACTTCTTTGCCCTGGGTAACGAAGGGGTCGGCGGAGGTGAATACGTCGGTCATGAAATTCGCGACGGTATCGGATGTTTGCTTTTCGCGATTAGCGTTATCGCGTTCGACGGCGATTGTTTTTGCCTGATTGATCGTGACGAGTAACGCAACGCTTAGCGTAATGACGAAGCCGGCGGTGACGGTAACGCCGAAAACGTGTTTGCGGGTGAAGCGTTGTGCGTAGTAAAACCAGTTGCCTTGTCGCGCTTTGACCGGTTCGCGTGCCAGATAGCTTTGCAAGTCGCCGGCGAATTGGTCGATTGTGCTGTAACGATAGTCGAGTTCTTTGCGCAGCGCGCGAAGCAAGATGGCGTCGAGGTCGCCTTCGAGTCGGCTGCGCAATCGCATCGGAGTAATGCAACGCACTGCGGCGATTTCGTGAATATTGCGCGTCGGCGGCGGGTCGCTGCCGATTGCTCGTAGCGCTTGTTTGACCGCCGTGCTCGGCGTTGTGGCGTCGGTGACGCAAATCGTACGTTCGAGTTCGAGCTGATTGGCGGCCGAGACTTTGTAGGGCCGAAGTCCAGTCAGCAGTTCGTACAGCACGACGCCGAGCGAGTAGACATCCGTTGCCGTGGTGACGGTGTTGCCGAGAATCTGTTCGGGACTCGCGTATTCCGGTGTTAGCACCCGGTCGTTCACGCGTGTGAGCGCGAGATCGGCGGCGAGCGCGCTGGTATCGAGCAGTTTGGCGATGCCGAAGTCGAGGAGTTTTGGATTGCCGTCGGGTCCGACCAAGATATTCGCAGGTTTGATGTCGCGATGAACCGTGAGATTTTGATGTGCATAGCGCACCGCTTCGCACACTTTAAGCAGCAGTTTGATGCGCGCTTCTAGATTCAGCTTTTGCTTGTCGCAATACACATCGATCGGTTCGCCATGCACGTACTCCATCACCAAGTACGGATAACCTTGATCGGTTTCGCCGGCGTCGAGCAGACGCGCTATGCGCGGATGATTGAGGTTGGCGAGAATTTGTCGTTCCGCCTTAAATCGGCGGCCGATTTCGGCGCTGAGTGCGGCGCCTTCGACAATCTTGATGGCAACTTGCGCGGAATACTGGCGATCGACGCGCTCTCCCAAATAAACCGTGCCTGCGCCGCCGTGCCCGATTACGCTGGTCAATCGATAAGGGCCGATGATGGAACCTAAAAGTTCCTTGCGATGCTCGCGGGTGGTGGATTCGATGGCCGTGCCGATGGCGCCGGTGATCGGGCTAATCGAGTGACCGGCATCGGAGTCGAGCAGTGCGTTGAGTTCGCCGCGAAGATCGGGATCGTCGCTACAACGTTCGTCGAGAAAACGTGCGCGCTGTTCCTTGGTCAGATCGACGGCCTGCGAGAACAGGTCGCGAATGCGTGTCCAGCGGGCGTCCTGCGTTTTCATTGAACGTTAGCCGGACGAACCGTCCGTTGTCTCGTCCGAAGATCCATGACCGGACCCATGACTTGAGCCATGACTCGATGATTCAGCGTTTGGCCCGCCAGCGTCGTTGTTATTGCTGATCTGTCGCAAAATCCACGCCTTCGCAAGCCGTAGATCGCGATGGACCGTGGCTTCGGACACGCCGAGTGCTTTCGCGGTTTCCACGTAGGTAAGGCCACCAAAGTAGTGTAACTCGACAGCCTGCGCCAATCGTTGGTCCTGAGCCGCAAGCCGCTCCAAGGCCTCGTCGATCTCCAAGACGTCGATCTCGCCCTGCGTTGCGGGCGGGATATGGTCGGTGTCTTCTCTGTATACATCCACCGAGACTATCGTCACCGGGCCGCCTCTCTTGACCCTGTGGCGGGCTTTTGCATGATCGACCAGGATGCGTCGCATCAGTCGCGAGGCCACGGCGTAGAAATGGCCACGATCTTGCCAGGGCACATTCATGCCCACCATACGGACGAACGCTTCGTGGACGACCGCAGTCGCTTGCAGAGTGTGGTTGGGCCGCTCGCGACGCATATGGCGACGCGCGAGATCGCGTAGCTCGTCGTAGACCAACGGCGTCAAACGATCGAGCGCATGAACGTCGCCGTCACTCCAGGCAGACAACAGCCTCGTAACGCCGGCGGGAGCGTGGCCGGTTGGCGTATGGCGGCGATCTGCGGAATGGCTCGACATCATTAGCGTGGGTCTCGTTTTCCTTGCCTCGGCTCGATCGATCTGCGCGATCTAGCGCGGGTCGACCGTTGGCAATTGTTAGTATCGTCGTTCCCGCTTGGGGTATCCGTCAAACTGCATCCATGCGTCGTTGCCCGAAGTCCGGCAAGGTCGTCACTGGACGTCCCGTGCGCCGCCCCCTGATTCTCTCTTAAGTCGGGCGAAACTGGGAGCACGTTCACATATTGTCGTCGCTCATGTCAATGAATTGATTATTACCTCTCTGATTCTGTTCCGCGCTCGCGCTGCAAACAGCTCGTTAACATCAACGATTAACGTTAAATTGTAGCGATTTGGCCGTCTGTGAGGCTTCCAATCGGAACCAAACTTGGAATTGGACTTGCCGCTCGGAGAGCGGCGATTTGGCGACGGGTTCCTCGTGAACCTGTCGCTTTTTTTTATGTACAGGGATGTACGGTATGCCGGAAATGCAGGAGCAATTTTCGGCGATGTACAGGGATGTACGGTATGCCGGAAATGCAGGAGGCTGGCGATTTGCTCCTGCATCGCCAACATTTCGGCCGTTCATGGCCCCCACAATTTTCGGCGATGCGATGTTGGGTCGATGGCGTGGGTGGTGAGCGCAAGTCGCATCGATGTCAAAGCGGCGAGCGCAATCGACGTCGGTGTGCCGCGACAAAAAGGCAAACTGTGCAATGAGTCACATGCAGGCGCAGCGGCAACGCAGACGTATCACATTTGCTTCGTTGACATATTTGCACTCGCTATGCACGCTAGCTGCGCTACGCATTGGAGTTTTGAGCCGCGCATTCGATTTCCCAATACCATATGAAAACCACTGCCGAACCAACCGTATGAGGTTCGATTTCTCCACTGTTCGCGTTTTCTGGCGACCTAGTGCGTTAAGGGCGTTCGCCATGACGGTCGCACTGTTGTCGGTCGATGTCGTTCTCGACGCGGTTCGCGCCGAAGGTACGGTGGCCGAAACGGCCGCAGCCAAAAATAGCGCGAAAGAGGCGCCGGAATTCGTATTGCGATCGCTGGACGGCAAAAATCTGCGTTTGTCGGAGTTTCGCGGCGACGTGGTGATGCTTACTTTTTGGGCGAGTTGGTGTGGCGGGTGTCGCCAGGCGATGCCGGCGTTCAACGAGTTAGACGACAAATATCGCCGCGCCGGCTTGGTATTGCTCAGCGTGAATATGGACGACGAAACGCAGCGCGCCGAGCGAATGTCGCGTGGTTTGAAAATTCACTTTCCCGTTTTGCGCGACGAACAAAAAAGCGTAAGTCGTTTGTATCACGCCGACATGTTGCCACTGACGGTGTTGATCGATCGCGAAGGGGCAGTGCGTTATTCGCACACCGGTTACAACTTGGGCGACGAGCACAAGTACTTGACCGAACTGCGAGCGCTATTGAATGAATGATATAAAGATTCAGGTATTCGTGACTGATAAGGTGGGCGGGATGATTCGCAGGCTGACTCGACAATCGCATTCGATGCTCTTGGGCGTGGCGTTAAGCGTCTTCGCCATAGTCGCTGTCGCGCAAGAAGCGCCGAAGGAGACGCCACTACGCACCGAACCTGCGACCGAAACTGTGCCCGCCGCCACTGCGCAAGAACCCATCTCAACACAACCCGTGACGACTCCGCCCGACGCCACGAAAACGCCGGCGGATACGGTAACGCCCGCCAATACGGCAACTCCGGCCAATGCCGCGGATACACCGGCCGCAGACGCGCCTTCTGCAGCGGCGGAACCGCCGGCGCAAGAATTCAAAAGCCTCGATCAAGATGTTCAGTCGCTGAAAAAAGAAGTGCTCGATCTTAATCGCGAGTTGTTCGTGCTCGAAGAAGAATTATTGTTTCCGGCGAATACGCAAGTGGCCGTGTTCGTATCGATCGACGTCGGCGCGTTCTTCGGCCTCGACACGCTAACGCTCAAGATCGACAACAAAGAAGTCGCCAACTATTTGTATACCGAGCGTGAAGCTCAAGCGCTGCTCAAGGGCGGCGTACAACGCGTGTATTTGGGTAATCTCAAGGTCGGCGAGCATGAGTTGGTAGCTTTCTTCACGGGCAAGGGACCGCACGTTCGCGATTACAAACGCGGTACCTCGCTGACGTTTGAAAAAGGCGTCGGCGCTAAATATCTCGAGCTCAAGATCACCGACAAGAAGGTCAAAGAGCAACCCGAATTTGCCGTGAAGGAATGGGAATAACTCCCACGCCGGCTGCCAGACTTTGATATCGAACACCCGTCTCGTGAGCAATGTACGCCGACAATTCGTTCTTGCCTTGCTGGTGACGATGAGCGCGCTGTGGGCGACGCGAGTCGATGCCGCATGGCTATTTTGGAAGAAGAAACCGCCGCCGAAACTGCTTGCGACTTCGCAAGTCGTTCAAGATCTCTACTACGGCGATGTCCTGTTTTACTTCTATCAAGGCGATTACTTCGAGGCCCTTACGCGCGTCGATGCAGCGTTGGAATTGGGTCGCGTAGAACATCATCAAATCG
>JAYTQU010000164.1:0-7474 GCA_043746555.1 Pseudomonadota bacterium
TGTCGGCATTTAGGCGCGCAAAGTGGTTGGCGGATCGAAACACGCCGGTGCTGGAACAAGCAGTACTCGCCGATTTTTTGGGCGAAGGTCATTTGGAGCGACATATCCGTCGCATGCGACGCATTTACGCAAGCCGACGCGAAGCATTGATCGAATCGTTGTTCCGATACTTTGGCGCGAGCGCGACGGTCTATGGTGACGCCGCAGGCATGCATGCAATGGTGCGCATCGACGATCGAAGTGTAGGCGGTCTAGTAATCGAGGAGCGCGCGATAAAAAACAAAGTGCATCTTCGCAGTGCGCGCGACTACTATTTAAGCGGCGCACCGCCCAACGAATTCGTTTTTGGATTTGCCACGCTGGGCGAACGGTCGATACGAGAAGGGATCAGACGACTTGCTCCCTGAGAGTCGAATAATGAAGACTCGAGCCACAGTTGCTTGAACGGTGGCTCAAGTTGTAGTCATCGGTCGAAATCGTTGTCGATCGCTGCGCGATCCAATGCGAAATGGTTGCTTGAATGCGCGACTTCAGCGTGAGTAGCGCGGCCATCCGGTCCGATTCGCAATCGCACTTGCACGATTCCGGTTTGGGTTTGTCGTTGCGCTTGGGCGGGAAAGTCCGTGCGTTGCTGCAAGAGCTTTGGCTGACAGGCTTGCACATCGTCAGCGTGAGCAACTGAAGTGAAACCGGCAACTAAGCCCGAGAGCGTCAAAGTAGCGATGGCGGTCGCGTTGCTGAGCGCTTGGCGTTGATCGAACCAGGCGATGCGAGTGAGAGTTTGCATGACGACTCCAAAGAAAGTAGTGGTGAACGAATCGAGCTAAATGAACTAGGTCAAATAGATCAGGCCAAATGAATCGAGCCAAATGAATCGAGCCAAATAAATCGAGCCCTGGCTCTAATCGAGCCAAGCCTTGAGACGCCGCCCTCGGCGCTCTATACTCAACGATACAGATCTGTATGGTGAGACTATACAGACCTGTCTATCTAGCCGTCAATAGCGGCGACGTCGATTGTTTGTTTCCGAGAACCGGCTGGAGAATTTGCTCTGGCCCCCAGATTTCATACGAGATTTCATCTATGACTTCCAAAAACGCGACCGCCAAAAAGCCCGCAAAGCGGTCGCTGCCGGTCGCTATCGAGGGCGTGCGCGAACGAATTTTGACGACGGCTCACGATTTAATTTATCGCGAAGGCGCGCGGGCCGTGGGCGTCGACCGGATCGTTGCCGAGTCAGGCGTCGCCAAGATGAGTCTGTATCGTTGGTTTCCTTCTAAGGACGATCTGATCGTCGCCGTGCTGCAAGCGGAAGAGCAGGCCGTGTGGGAAATCTGGAATCAAAATATGGATCGCTACAAAGGAACGCCGTTGAAACAGTTGCGCGCTCAATTCGAAAGTTTGGCGCAAGTTATTGCACACCCGGATAGTCGCGGTTGCGCGTTTCTAAATGTCGCGGTGGAACTGGCCGACGAAAGTCATCCCGCGCGCGAAGTGGTGCGCAAACACAAGACGGAACTCACCGCGCGATTCGCCGAATTGGCCGCCGCCGCCGGTGCTAAGCAACCCAGATTATTAGCGGAACAATTGATGTTGGTTGCCGATGGCGCCAACGCATCGAGTCAGGCGCTCGGTAAGACCGGTCCCAGCACGCAATTGTTATCCGTGGTTGACGCACTCATTGCGGCACAAATTCCGCGTAAACGTTGATCGAGAACAGCTATGAAACTTTTTTCTTACTTTCGCAGTTCGGCCGCTTATCGAGTGCGCATTGCGCTCAATGTAAAAGGACTGTCGTACGACTATGCGGCGAAGCACCTCATCAAAAACGGCGGCGAACACAAGCAAGACGATTATCTGGCGCTTAATCCGCAGGGCTTCGTGCCGGCGCTCGAACACGACGGCGCGGTGCTGACGCAGTCCATCGCGATCATCGAATACTTGGATGAAGTCTTTCCAACGCCGAGTCTGCTGCCTAGATCGCCACGAGATCGAGCCATAGTGCGGGCGATGGCGTTACTCGTCGCCTGCGATATTCATCCGCTGAACAATTTACGCGTCCTGAATTATTTGAAGTCGCCGCTCGCGCAGGACAGCGAGGCGATTGTCGAGTGGTACAAGCATTGGATCGCGGAAGGATTCGCCGCGTTCGAGCAACTGATCGCTAAACATTCGAGTGACAATCGCTATTGCTTCGGCGACACCGTAACGATGGCTGATACGCTACTTGTACCGCAAGTCGCCAATTCACGCCGCTATCGTATGGATTTGTCTGCCTATCCGACCTTGCAGAGAGTTAGCGCGCATTTGGAATCGTTGCCGGCCTTTCAAGCTGCCCGTCCCGAGGTGCAACCGGACGCCGAGTGATCATCGGCCGCACGATAACAAAGCGGCGCGCGAGCCGGCGCGGCTGCGCCGGTTGGGTCGGCGCATACATTTAGATTGACGTTCAATCCGTCGGTCGAGTACCGTTTGTGCGCATTCTGCAACCGCGCGGTCACGCGTCAACACTTAGAAGAGGCCATTGAGAGAATCTACAAACTATGAATCGCGCGACCAAATCCGCCAATAAGTCCGGAAAAAAGAAGCGGTCGACATCGACCGACTCGGTAAATACGATGAGTTCGACCGGCGCACCGATCGTTTTGGACGTGTTGCCGGAACTGCTTGGCTACAACGTACGTCGTGCACAGATTGTGCTCTGGCGAGATTTCGGCGCCAGCGTTGCGGATGGCGCGGTTCGTCCCGGGTTGTTCAGTATTTTGTTGTTGATCGGCTCAAATCCGGGCATTGCGCAAATCGATCTTGCAACGCAGTTGAGTGTGGATAAAGCGAGCATCGTTGCATTAATCGATCGCTTGGAACTGGCTGGGTGGGTGCAACGCAAGCGCTCAACCGAAGACCGTCGTCGGCAGGAAATCTGTGCGACCCCCGCCGGCATTAAGAAACTGGCGCAGTTGAAGCGCGAAGTTCAAGAACACGACGATAAATACTGCAAGCTGTATACCGCCGAAGAACTGCAGCTGTTCCTGTCGTTCTTGCAGCGCCTTTACCAATAAAGTCTCAATAGTGACCACTGTCGGCTGAGGCAATAAATAGCCGGTCAATCAACAAGCCCGGCTTAAATTGGCCTCTTTATCGATAGCGCTGAGCTCCGACGACTGCCCATTCCGGCCAATCGTTGTTCCACTGACTTCTCGAACAAATCTTTGCCGACTGCGCTGTCGCGAGTCGCCGCGATCATTTATGATAATAGATCGTAATATCAATGATTGAATAATATGACCGTTTCCTTTACTTTCTGATTGGCGGTTGGGTGTTTTTTCAGAATTTGGCGGGAGACCGACGGTGAATAAAGTGGTTCAAGTGGAACGTCGGGACCGCGTGGCGATGGTGACAGTGGATAACCCGCCGGTGAACGCGATGTCGGCGGCGATGCGCCAAGGGTTGCTCGATGCGTTTACTAAGCTCAAAGAAGAAGCGTCGCTCGATACTGTAGTGCTGAAGGCGAACGGTCGAACGTTTGTTGCCGGAGCCGATCTCAAGGAATTCGACACCGGCGTAGAACCGCCTGCTTACTACGATGTATTCGCGCTTATCGAAAATTTTTCAAAGCCGGTCGTGGTTGCATTGCACGGAACCGCGCTTGGCGCCGGCGTTGAGGTGGCATTGGCGTGTCACTATCGTTGCGCGTCGGCCGACGCAAAACTGGGATTGCCGGAGCTGACGCTCGGTATTATTCCCGGCGCGGGCGGAACGCAGCGCCTACCCCGTTTGATCGGCGCAAAAGCGGCGGCGGAATTTATTCTCGGCGCAGCGCCTGTAGGAGCTCAACAAGCGCTCAAATTGGGATTGATCGATCGCGTGATCGATGGCGATCTCGTAAGCGGAGCAATCAAGTATGCGGAAGAGCTCATCGCGAGTAACGCTCCGACTCGCCCAACGTCCGCGCGCAAAGTCGACACCAGCGGTTTCGACAACGCATTTATCAAAGGCGCACTCGCTAACGCCGCTAAAAGAATGCGCGGACAGCGCGCACCGGAAGTGGCTATCGAAGCAATTCGCACTGCCACGCAAACATCGCTCGCAGAGGGACTGAAGCGCGAGAAAGAACTTGGCGATGTGGCGCTCGCTTCCACGGAGTCGAAGGCGCTTAGGCATTTATTCTTTGCCGAACGCGAGGTGGCGCGCGTGCCGGGTTTAGCCGATACCGTCAAACCAAAAGCAATCGAGCACATTGGCGTCATCGGTGCGGGCACGATGGGCCGCGGTATCGCGATCGCTTGCGCCGACGCTGGAGTTTCAGTGACCTTGATCGACACGGCGAGCGACGCGCTGCAGCGTGGTCTCGACGCCATTCGTACGACCTACGAAAGCTCGCTGCAAAAAGGGCGAATTTCCGCCGAGCAAATGGCGGCTCGATTGAAACTTATTCAAGGACAAACGCAACTGGAAAAACTAGCCGAAGCCGATTTGGTGATCGAAGCGGTATTCGAAAACATGGACTTGAAGAAAAGGATCTTCACCGCTCTCGATAAGATTTGCCGGCCCGACGCTATTCTGGCTAGCAATACTTCAACACTCGATCTCAACGTTATCGCCACGGTCACTACTCGTCCACAGCAAGTCGTGGGCTTGCATTTTTTCAGTCCCGCAAACGTGATGCGATTGCTCGAAATTGTGCGTGCCGAGCAAACCTCGCGGCAAACGATTGCAACCGCGCTTGCCATCGCGAAGCGACTTCGCAAAGTCGGTGTCGTTGTCGGCGTGTGTTATGGCTTTGTCGGCAATCGCATGATGCTCGAAGGCTATTTCCGCGAGGCCGACCAACTATTGCTCGAAGGCGCAACGGTCGAGCAAATCGATCGTGTTGTCGAAAGCTTCGGTTTCGCGATGGGGCCTTGGAAGGTAAACGACATGGCGGGCAACGATGTGTCCACGAAATCTCGCGAAACACCGGGTGTGCGCGAGGGTAAGCCGTTGCCATATCACAGCGTTGTCGACGCACTGGTGCAAGCCGGACGATTGGGCCAGAAATCCGGTAAAGGATTTTATCGTTACAAAGACGGCCGCATGCCGCTACACGATCCGGAAACCGACGCGATTATCGAGCAGGTTGCCAAAACGCTCAACGTAAAGCGCCGCACGATGAATGACGATGAAGTGCAGACGCGCTGCATCTATCCGCTCATCAATGAGGGCGCGAAAATTTTGGAAGACGGCATTGCCTATCGCTCCGGCGACATCGATGTGATCTGGACGACGGGGTACGGATTTCCGCGTTTCCGCGGCGGACCCATGTTCTATGCCGATACTATCGGCGTAAAAAAGGTGTACCAAGAGATTGTTCGGCTGCACCAATTGCACGGGCACTATTGGCAGCCCGCCAAGTTGCTTGAAGAGCTCGCGAAGGTCGGCGGCACATTTGCCGACTGGATCGCCAAATAGAAATACCGCGCGCCACAGACATTAACGCGCGACTTCTTAAGTCAAGGTGTAAGCGTCGGTTACGGCTTCTTCACCCAGGCCTTGCACCAGCCCTTCGCGCTAACGGTTTTTCCGGGGAACAAGTTGCACGGACGGAATGCATCGCCGACCTTGCCGGTGAGCTGCAAGCAGCCGGCACAGTTCTGTCCAGGCTTGTAAGTGGGATTGCTCTTCGCGTCCACCTTGCTCGCGTCGGACACATAGCCCAATGCCTTTGCCTGCGGATCGCTCTCGGCAAGCGGCTCAGCAGCGGCCTGGGCAGCGGCCTGGGCTTGTCGAGTCGCACAAAGCGAAGCAACGGGAATGGCGACCGCGCCCAGTAACGCATTTTTCAAAATGGCACGGCGTTGCAGGTGATTCTCCGGTTTTGATTCTTGAGTCATGTCAGGCTCCAATCATTAGTGAGGGGCAGTAGTAAGTGACGGTCATGGACTGAACGCCATTGTAAGCGACTAACCTGAACGGCGGCTCACGGCTCACGTTTATATGGCGCAGCACAGTTCTACTTTGTCAGGTTGCGCTGAAGCGCGCGGTGCGGCGTTGCACCGGCCTGAAAAATACTCACGTACGGCCGTGTACGCTGCGCTTTTCCAGTCCGTTGCGCCTTGCCCCGCATCGCTTGATCCCAACCTGACAAAGTAGAACTAGTCACGGAAATTTGTGAACTGGAACGGCATTTCGAGCTTCGCGCCGCGAACCAGCGCAATAACTGCCTGTAAATCGTCGCGATTCTTGCCGGTAACGCGCACCTGCTTGTCCTGAATCGCCGCCTGGACTTTGAGTTTGGAGTCCTTAATCAGGCGTTGAATTTTCTTACCCAGTTCGGTTTCAATCCCTTGCCGTAACGTCACCGTTTGTTTTGCCGCTTGACCGAGAATTACCGGATCGTCGATCTTCATACATTGCAGTTCGACGCCGCGTTTGGTCAGTTTGAGTCTTAAGATATCCATCATTTGCTTGAGCTGAAAATCCGCTTTGGCAACGAGCGTGACAATCGATTCTGTCAACTCGTACTTGGCTTCCGACCCTTTAAAGTCAAAACGCGTGCCCACTTCGCGATTTGCCTGATCGATGGCGTTCGCGACTTCGTGAAGATTCAGTTCGGACACGATGTCAAAAGACGGCATGATGATCCTCGAAACGGTCGTTGACCGCTTTGTGCCAGGTTAAATGAATCTGCATATTAGACGTTGCAATCGAAATTGACACTTTCGCTCTCGATACTCCGCTACCTGGCACAGGGTAGGTTTCAAACTCGCCGATACGGCGTTGCAAATCCGCGGGAGGTGTTCAACCTCTCTTTGGTTTGCGCCTTGTCTCGGCGCGTTTGTCACGCACTCTGTATCAGGTCCAACAGCCGCTGCTAGGATTATTTCTCAATCAACAGTTGTTCGACGAGCGCGACGAATTCCTTTTTGTATTCCTCGTAGTGTGCGCCGGTCGCAAGTCCGGAAAATCCCGTATGGATTTTACGAATTTTACCGTGGCGGTCCAGCAGTACCGACGTCGGAAACGCATAGACGTGCGACAGTTGCGGCAACTTGGCGCTTGCCTCGTCGGCGTCCGAGGTGCCGGCGATGAGCATCGTGTAATCGATGTGGAACTGGTTGCGAAAACGTTTGGCCGCTGCGGCGGCGCGCGGAAAGTCGCCGAAGCGTTCGAACATAAGACCGATGACTTCAAATCCACGCGAACGATACTCGCGATAGAAAGGCGCGAGGAACGCGGCTTCGTCGTGGCAATTGCCGCACCAACTGCCGCCCAATGTCACCAGTACGACTTTGTTCTTGTAGCGCTCATCGGCGAGCGAGACAGTTTTGCCATCCAAATCCGGGAAACTAAAACCCAACGTATCTTGTGTCGCCGACGTTGCATCATTCGGCAGTGTCGCATTGACATTGCGCTTAGCAACAAAGCGTTCGTGACTATGCGTCCCGGACCAGTATTCACCGATCAATGCGCCGTGCGAATCGACCTTGGCTTGGTA
>JAYTQU010000165.1:0-19568 GCA_043746555.1 Pseudomonadota bacterium
AAAAATACTCACGTACTGCCGTGTACGCTGCGCTTTTTCAGGCCGTTGCGCCTTGCCCCGCATCGCTTGATCCCAACCTGACAAAGTAGAACTAAGAGCCGGCTTTTGCGCTGGCAGAACTGCTGGCTTCTTTTATCGGCGCGATTTTAGCTTTAGATGCCGATTTCGGTGCGGGCTTTTTGGGCAATGGTTTTCCCGCCAAAGCCGCTTCGAATTCTTCCGCTGTCACCAGCAATTCTTCTTTGCCATCCCAGGTTGCGCCTTTCGGAATCCGATTGTGCACTCGCGGTTGGTTAGCGAGATATTGTTCTGGCGTTAGATCGCGCTGCGACACCGGTATCGCGATGCCGCGATGCTCGCCGACGATTTTGGCAACCGATTCCAGATCGATCGCGACCGCATGCGATTTTGCCTTTTCCCATAGCCGGTCGGAGATCGCCGAATTGAGCAGCGTGCTAGTTGCGTTGGCGGCACCCGTCGCCGGCCGCGTATCGTCGTCCATCGCCGGCATGGCTTGTACGTAGATTGCGCCATCGTGCCATCCCATTAGCAGCGGCTGATTGACGACATGCACTGCCGTACCAATCGGAATCTGATCGAATAACCGCACGATGTCTTCCGGGTAGAAGCGCATGCACCCATGACTCGAACGCATGCCAACGCCGTAAGGTTTATTGGTGCCGTGAATCAAGTAACTGTCCCAGCCCAACGTCATCGCGAACGCGCCCAATGGATTATCGGGACCGGGCGGCACTTGCTTAGGAAGCGGATCGCCGTTTTCGCGATGTTCCTTACGGACCGATGCAGGCGGCGTCCAAACCGGATTTTTGCGTTTACCGATGATCTTGGTTGTTCCTTCCGGCGTGGACCAACCGACTTTTCCGATACCGATCGGATGCGTAATCACGTGCTGCGGTTCGCCTGCTTTCGCCTTCGGAAAATAAAATACTCGCATCTCCGGCAAGTTGATTACCAAACCTTCGCGTGGCGCATCCGGTAGCACGAACTGTGTCGGCAAAAAAATCTCGCGATCGGCGCCGGGCAACCAAGGATCGACGCCTGGATTGGCGCGAACGATTTCTTCGTATCCGAGATTGAAGCGACGCGCGATATCGGAAAACGTGTCTTCGGCTGATGTGCGCGTGACTTGCGTAACGCCAACGACATCGTCACCGGCGGCGACGATGAATTCGTGTGTCGCTTGCGGATCGCCGGGCAGCGGCGGTACGGTTTCGACAACAGCGGGCGCGGATTCGACTTTGCGATGCAGTAGCGATTGACAGCCGCTGACGAGTGCAAATATTGCACAGCACGCGGAAAGTGCAAACGCTCTCACTGTTTTGGACTCGGCGTAAATGACTTCGCTCATGCGGGTCATTATCACGATTTACCCGCGCAATGCCAATAAGTGCCGTCTTAATGGCATTGCGCGGGAATTTTGGGGAACATCAGAGCTGCTGTTAACACGACTTAAGGTGGCTTTATTTAGAGCAATGTGGGTCGGTTCGGCAATTCGTTGTGATCGGCGGTCGGGAAGTATTGGGCGATCAACTTGCTAGTGGCGACGACGCCCTCGACTGAGCCGCGCTCGAAGTCGCCGCTGCGAAATGCTTGTTCGATGGCGCTGCACACCGCGATCCATTCACTGTCGCTCACCTTGCCGCGATAGCCGCGATCGGCAACGATTTCGACCGCGCGATCCGCCATCAACACGTAAATCAACACGCCGTTGTTGTGCTCGGTATCCCATACACCCAAGGTCCCAAAGACCTGCACTGCGCGCGCGCGCGGCGAGAGATTGCGCCAAAGATCCAAATTCGAAAGCTCGCCTTCGACGGCGAAGCGAATTTCACCGCCGTGCGTTTGCTCGGCGGACGCGATGGTGGATTCGATCGCATTCAAAGTTTGCGCTGAAAATACTTTTCGGACGCGCCAATGCGTCATCAAGAAGTGGCGAAACCAGCGAGATAAATGGGCCATTACCAACTTCCCGATGCGCCGCCGCCACCGAAACCGCCACCGCCGCCGCTCCAGCCACCACCGCTCGAACTACCTCCGCCAAAGCCACCCAGCCCACCAAATCCGCCGAGTCCCCCAAAACCACCACCCCAGCGACCTTGACTTCCGCCTGTCCAACCGCCGCCGCCGCCGCTAAAAAGTGTGATCAAGAAAGCGATGATCGAGGCAACCACAGAGACGATGATCGTCCCTAAGAATAGCCACACGATAAATCCCGCGCCGGCCGCTGCAAGCGATGCGCCGCCGAAGCGACCGAAAATCCTGCGAAGAATGCTGCCGACAACGAACGCCGCGATGAGTAACACGGGAATAACCGATCCAATGCCCGACCCCGGCTTGCGTGCTCGTTCCGTAAGACTTGGTTCCGGTAACGGTTCGCCATCGACCACGCGCATGATTCGATCGGTGCCGGCCACAATGCCGAGATAAAAATCGCCGGCGCGAAAATGTGGCGTGACTTCATCGCGAATGATGCGATTGGCGATCACGTCGGGTAGTGCGCCTTCAAGGCCATAGCCAACTTCGATGCGCACTTTGCGATCGTTCTTTGCGATCACGAAAAGCACGCCATCGTCGGGACCCTTTCGTCCGATTTTCCACGCCTCGGCGACGCGCATCGAGTACTGCTCGATGCTTTCGGGTTCGACAGTCGGCACGATGAGCACGGCAAGTTGACTGCCTTTGCGCGCTTCAAACGCACGCAGAGTTTGATCGAGCGACGCAACCTGATCGCGAGTCAGCGTTTTCGTGAGATCCGTGACGGGCGAGGCAAGCTTTGGAATCGGCGTGTTGGCAACAACAACGCCGAAAGCCGCAATGGCCAACAATGGAACGCAGAACCACCGCGTTCGACGCGTCTGCTTCGTATTGGTCATGTTACTGTTTCGGTGTTGCACCGAAATCCACCGTTGGCGGTCGCGAGATCGCCGCTTCGTTCTCGACGGTAAAGTTCGGTTTCACACTGTGATGGAACATCATCGCCGTTAGATTAGTGGGAAACGAACGCACGGTCGTGTTGTACGCCTGTACGGTTTCGATGTATCGGCGCCGTTCATTGGCGATGCGATTCTCGGTACCTTCGATCTGCGCCTGCAGATCGCTGAAGCCGGCGATCGATTTCAAATCGGGGTAGCGCTCGACCACCACCATCAACTTCGATAGTGCCGAACTCAATTCGCCCTGCGCCGCCTGCCATTGCTTAAACGCCGCGGGATTGTTAATCAGCTCTGGCGTCGCTTGAATAGATCCGACTTTGGCGCGCGCATTGACAACCGCATCGAGAATGCCTTTCTCGGACGCGACCGCGCCTTTCACTGTATTCACCAAATTGGGAATTAGATCCGAACGACGTTGATATTGATTTACCACCTGCGACCAGGCGGCTTTGACTTGCTCGTCCTGCGACTGCAATGTGTTGTAGCCACAGCCGCTCAAGCTCAGCAACGCCGTCAACACAATGCCGAAGAGTCCGAGTCGTCTCAATAAACTGCTTGGGCCACTCATGAGCTTTCCCCTTTGAAAAACGTGTTGTGAATATGGTGATTGTCATCGCAATTGCAAGAGTGAGCGAAAATTGTGATTAACGGCCAAGATGATGCGTCCGGCGGTCGGTCGACCGACTAGTGTTGCATTACCAGATTTTCACTCGATCCTTTGGATCGCGGTATAGCTTGTCCTTCGGTTTCAGATCGAATGCCGAGTAGAAACCCGGTTGGTTGGCGACTATGCCGTTGACGCGATACTCGCTCGGGCTGTGCGGATCGGTGAGCAGACGCTTGCGCAATTCGTCGTCGCGATACTTGCGCGCCCAAACTTGCGCCCAACCGATGAAGAAGCGTTGCTCGCCGCTGTAACCGTCGATGATTGGTGCAGGCTTGCCGTTAAGCGAAAGTTTGTAGGCGCGAAACGCCATGGCCACGCCAGCGAGGTCGGCAATGTTTTCGCCCAGCGTGAGCTCGCCGTTGACGAATTGCCCCGGCAGCGGACTGAAGCTGCTGTATTCCTTGACTAGCATTGCAGTGCGCGCGCGAAATTCCTTGTCGTCCGCGTCGCTCCACCAATTCTTGAGATTACCGTCGCCATCGTAGTGACGACCTTGATCATCGAAGCCGTGGCTGGTCTCGTGACCGATTACGCCGCCGATCGCACCGTAGTTCACCGCATCGTCGGCGGTTGCATCGAAGAATGGCGGTTGCAAAATGGCGGCCGGAAACACGATCTCGTTGGCCGGCGGATTGTAGTAGGCATTCACCGTTTGCGGAGTCATGCTCCACTCGGTACGGTCGACGGGCTGCCCCAACTTCGCGACGTTGCGATCCGAATCGACAATGTTGGCGCGCATCACGTTGCCGACTAAGTCGTCGCGCCGCACGACGAGTTGCGACCAGTCTTTCCACTTATCGGGATAACCGATCTTCGGCGTGAATTTCGCGAGTTTCGCGTGCGCCTGCTGTTTCGTTTCCGGACTCATCCACTCGAGTCGATCGATTCCTTCGGCGTAGGCGCGCTGTAGATTGGCGACCAACTGCGTCGCTCGCTGCTTGGCCTGCGGCGGAAAATATTTCGCGACATACACTTTGCCGGTTAGTTCGCCGATCGCGTTGTCGACCGCAGCGACGCCACGTTTCCAGCGCGGTTCGATTTCGCTCGTGCCGCTTAGTACGCGGCCGTTGAATTCGAAATTCAAATTGACGAAGCGACTCGACAAGTATGGCGCATAGGCATCGATGAGTTTGTAACGCAGATAATCGCGCCACTGCGCCAATGGCACTTCTTGTAACGCGAGGCCTAAGGCATTGAAGAAATTGGGCTGCGCAGCTACTAGCACATCGACCTTCGGTGCGGCAACGCCTTCGAAAAAGGCGCGCCAATCGAAACCGGGCAACAATGATTGCGCTTCGGCGACGGTAAATTTGTTGTAGGTTTTCTCGGCGTCGCGATTCTGCACACGAGTCCACTGCACTTGAGCCAAGCGCTTTTCCAAGGTGATAATGTTTTCCGCCGTCGCCGCAGCGTCGGCATCACCTGCTGCCGCCAGCAAATCGCGCACGTATGCTCGGTACTTCTCGCGCGTGTCCTTCATGTTGGCGTCGTCGGATAAATAGTAATCGCGATCCGGCATGCCAATACCGCGTTGATAGACATAGCTGATGTACTGATTAGAGTTTTTCTTGTCGATGCTAATGAAGTAGGCAAACGGTTGCGCCACCCCAATGCGTTGCAGACGACCGATAGCGACCGCGAGATCGCGCGGCGTGCGGATCGCGCCGATGCGCGCGAACTCGCCCGCAAGCGGTTTCAAACCCAGCGACTCGACCGTCGCTTCATCCATGAAGCTGGCATAAAAATCGCCGACTCGTTGCGTATCCGGATCGGCGTGATTGTCGGCAGTCTGGGACGCCGCCGCCTCGACGATCTCACGCACACGTTTTTGGGATAAATCGTCCAGCACCGTGAAAATACCGTAGTTGGATTTGTCGGCGGGAATTTCTGTCTTTGCCAACCAAGCGCCGTTGACGAATCGATAAAAATCGTCCTGCGGGCGAATTGATTTATCGAAATTAATGACGAGCAATCCCGATTTTAGCGTCGCGTTTGGCGCGGTCGCCGTTTCGGCGGTGCATGCCGAAAGCAGAACGATTGTGATAGAAGCAAGAAGCGATATTGTTTTCATGGCGCGGCTCGTTACCCGGTTGATTTTGATAGTGCGCAGATTTTAGTCGTCCGCCAATTGCCGAAAGTCAACACCGAGCGCGCGCAGTTTGCGATACAAATGCGTACGCTCAATGCCGACGCGTTTTGCCAACAATCCCACTTTGCCGTTGCACAATATTAATTGTTGCAGCAAGTAGGCGCGCTCGAATTGCTCGCGCGCTTCACGCAGCGGCAATGCCAGCAAGTCTTGCTTCACCAGCGGCTCGCTCAACGAGTTACTGGTCGCGGTGTTGATATTGACCGCATTACGCAGTTCGCGTTCAACGTCTTCAAGCGCGATTTCGCGATCGCCGGCTTCACTGCCGCCCAAGATCAAAAGCCGCCGCACCAGGTTGCGCAATTCGCGCACATTGCCCGGCCAAGGATAATTGCGCAGTCGGTTCTGTGCGGCGATGCCGAACCGGCGTAACGGCAGCCGTTCTTCATCGACCAGGCTTTCGGCGTGATGTCGCAGTAGCTCGGGAATATCCTCCGCGCATTCTCGCAGCGGCGGAACATGAATGGTGACGGCATTGAGATGCGTGAGCAGTTCGCGATAGGTCGGTATCGCATCATTTGTGGGATTCGCGCCGGGCTGCAGGGAGCACACGATGCGCGCATCGAATGCGTGTGCGCTGCCTGCCGCGTCGATGGAGACGCGAGTGAAGCTGCGTCGCTGCAAACAGTCGCGTAGTATTCGCGCGGTAGCGTTCGAAATTTGCGCAATCTCGTCGATGAATAACGTGCCGCCTTGCGCTTCTTCAAATAGTCCCTTGCGAATCTCGCCTTTTTGTTCGCTGCCGCACAGCAGCGTTGCGACCTCGGCGTCGACGATCGTGCCGGCGTTTAACGTGACGAAAGGCTCGTTTGCACGCGGACTCTGTCCATGAACATAGCGCGCGAGCATTTCGCGTCCTGTGCCGGCTTCGCCGACCAGCAAGATCGTCGAGTCGTGAACCGCGACTCGCTGCAATTGTTCGCGCAAGCGTTGCATCGCGGCGCTGCGACCGACGGGACCGAGCACCGGTGGCACTAGTGTGCGGTTGTCTTGACGTTTGCGTCTCCCGGCATTGAGCGCGACAGTTACCGTACGCAGTAATTTCGCCAACGAGAGCGGCTTCTCGACGAAATCGAAAGCGCCGAGACGAGTAGCTTCGACAGCCGTATCGACCGTGCCGTGTCCCGACATCATGACTACCGGGTTCATCGCGCCCGGCGACTGCACCCATTCGCGGAGCAATGAAATACCATCGGTGTCGGGCATCCAAATGTCGAGCAGGATCAAGTCGGGTTCGAGTTTGCTGCGCGCTGCGCGCGCCTGCGCCGCATTGGCGGCAACGTCCACTTCGTAACCCTCGTCGCCGAGAATTTCCTGTAAAAGATTGCGAATTTCCGCTTCGTCGTCCACTACCAATATACGGGGCGCACTCATGCTCGCTCCCTCCTCGCCGCCGGGTTGGCGTGACTGTCGTTGGATGGTTCGCTCGCGTTGCCGGCGGTGCTGTTGCCGCCGATTTCGCGTGGTTCGTTGCTCAAGGTTCGCGTACTGCGATTCACTGCGATCATGGGCAGCTCGATACGCACGCGCGCGCCGCCGCCGGGCGCATTATCCGCTTCGATTCGGCCGCCGTGTTCTTCGACAATTTTTTTCACGATCGCGAGGCCGAGGCCCGTTCCTTTGGGTTTGGTCGTCATGTACGGATCGAACATGCGTCCCAACATATCGGGTGAAAATCCCGGTCCGTTATCTTTTACGACGATTCGCGCCATGTTGCCGTAGGGAACTCGTTGGGTTCGGAGCACGAGGCGGGCTTCGGCAGAGGCCTCGACATGAATCTCGACATTGGCATCGGCTCGTGTCGGCTGAGCGTACCCTTTGTCCTGTTGGGCGTCTAACGCTTCAAAAGCGTTGCCGATCAAGTTGTGCAGCACTTGGCGCAAGCGACCGCGGTCGGCTTCGATCTCGCCAAGATCGTTGTCGAGTTCGAGCTGCACTCGATGTTGCGGATCTTCGGCGCTATAGAGTTCGGACACCTCGACGACCAGTTGATTGAGATCGAAGCGAGTGACATCCATCGCCGGCGTACGCGCGTATTCGCTAAACGCGTTCACCATCTCCTTCATCGCTTCCACCTGTTGCACGATGGTGTGCGTGGCGCGTTCCAAGATCTGTGCATCGCCGCTATTCATCGAGCCGAGCAATTTATGACGCAAACGCTCGGCCGATAGACGAATCGGCGTCAACGGATTTTTGATTTCATGCGCAAGTCGTCGAGCGACTTCGCCCCACGCCGCATCGCGCTGCGCTTGCAGCAACGCGGTGATATCGTCGAACACAATCACGTATCCGCCAACGTGGCCGCCGTCCTCCTGACTCTTGGATTCGAAAGCGCTTGAAGTTCCGGCGGGCGACGACACATTCCCCGACAAGGCGGTACACGCACACATCAGCACGCGTCGCGTGGAATCCGATCGCAAGATCAATTGCTCGCGCCATTCGGTCTGGCCCACGTCCAAATGAGCGCGACATGCGGCCGTAAATTGCTCGAACAGCGGTAAGCCGACGGCAGCGTCGGCAAGCGATTTGCCGATTAGGCCATCGATTTCGCCGCCTAAGATTCCCGCAGCAGCTTGATTCCAAGTGCGAATCGTCAGATCCGGTTCGAGTGATACGACTCCGGTGGATAGTCGCGCGAGTATCACAGCCAGATTGGTGCGTTCCGTTTCCACGGCATCTTGACTGCGACGCGCTTCCTCGCGCGCACGTGAGAGACGCTTGGTCATATCGTTAAACGAATGCACGAGCATGCCAAGTTCGTCGTGCGACGGCAGCGGCAAGCGCGTATCGAGATCGCCTTGCGCCACCGCGCGCGTGCCTTGAACGAGAGTCTGAATCGGTTGCACCAAACGGCGCGCAACCCAAAACGCGCCGTACAACGCAGCGAACGTGGCCATTAACAAAACCAGCGTAAGTGTCAGACTGAAACTCGTCTTGAGCGGTTCTCGAAGCCGTGCTTTTTCCGCGTACTGCTGATAAGCGGTCTCGACGGTATCGGCCAATTCGCTGAGTCGTCCTTCCACCGGATACAGCGCTTGTAGAATGCGCAATTCGCCGCCGGGACGAGCGGCGACTACGGGGGCAACGACGCGAATCAGATAGTCGCCGCCCGCAAGCGGCTCGATGTTCACGTACGGTCGTCCCTGCCGCACCTGCCAAACAACATCGTTCGGCAGTGTCGTCGGCAACAGCTCGCCTTTAGAGCCGATTGGTTGCTCGTCGATCGGACGATCGATGCTGGTTGCGATAATGCGGCTATTCGCGCCGAGTAACGTGACTTCGCGCGCGCCGACGCGTCGCCGCTGATCGCTGAGCATGTGCAGTGCCGACGAGTTGCTTGCGCCGGCAAGTTGGTCGGCCATAGTGAGCGTGCGCTGCAAATTTTCGCGCATGCGTAAGTCGAGTGCGGCGCGCGACAAAGTGAGCGCATCGCTGAGTCCTTGTCGGACTTCGACGAAGAACCAGCTGTCGATCCCGCGATTGATGAACTGCACGGAAAAATAAAACAGCAAAAGAATCGGCGTGATGGCAAGGAAGCCGAACATCCACACCATGCGCGCTTCCAAGCGCGAACCGATCTCGCGCGCGCGCCAACTGCGTATCAAGCGAACCAATCTGCCGCCGATCAATGCCGTCAACGTTATGAGTCCGGCGGCATTGATAAGCAAAATCCAACCGTGCAAGTCGGAAAAGCGCGCCGAATTTTGCACCGATTGCGCCATCATCAATACGGCGGTGAGCCACAGCGCTACGCCACTCGACGCCAGCACAGCGACGACCACGCGGCGCAGTCGAAGCGCGCGTCCGCCTGAGTCGGCGTCGAGTGATTTGTTTATCATGGTAACGGCCATGTGTACCACACACTGCGTTGTCGCCAGTCGTCCGCCCAAAAAATCACCCAACGCAATGCTTCTGGCAGCGTGCGTATGTCGAGCGTTGCGCGCAGACTAAATTCGTAATTCTCACCCCGTTCGATCAGGGAAACGTCGAGGATTGGCAAACTGTGAATCGTGGTTAGCGAGTCGAGCGCCGCGTCTAATGTCGCAAAGGAAGTTTGATCGCCACTGTTGAGATTGCGCACCACGAAACGCTCGCTCAACGCGTGAAAACTGAGTTCGTACTGTTGCCGGAGTTGCGCAACCGACGCGTCGAACCAGAAGCGACGCGATCGATGCAGAGCGAGATCGATGTCGAGCGTCAGTACGACGCCGTCGCGCACCGCTTGTCGCGCGCCATCCGGAAGAGTAAACGCGAACTGCGCGGTCAACAGGTAGATGCCGTCGATCGGTTCGACATACGCGGAACGGATTTCAAATTGCGTGTCTGCCGCGACACTCGGCAGCGACAACGCCAAGCACGCGAGCGCTAAGCCGCGGGCGAGGAACGATGAACGATGAGTGAAGGCGGACATGGTTGAGTTGCAGACAATGTACTAGTTCGCGGCACCAACCGGATTGACTCGCGATTGAGTATCCGTCGCGCTTAATCGGTCTTTAAGAGGTAAGCATAATAGAAGCCATCCATTTGAGCTTCACCTGCGCGAATGGCCAGTCCTACGGTGCCTGCGGCAGATGGTGCGCCCGCGTTGCGGCAGGCGTCCACTGTTACATCGGCTGCGGCGCTTTCTTCCGCCAGAAAATTCGCCACGACGTCGCGTGTTTCCGCGCGTAACGCCGAACAACTCGAATAGAGCAGTGCGCCGCCGTTCGCAAGCAGTGGCCAAATGCGCCGCAGCATTTGCGCTTGGCGACGCGCAAGATCGGCAATATCGGTCCGGCGGCGTAATAGCTTGATATCCGGATGGCGACGAATCACGCCGGTCGCGGAGCAGGGCACATCAAGAAGAATGCGCTGAAAGCGTCTGCCGTCCCACCAGGTTTCCGGTTCGGCGGCATCGCCCGTTTGCACGCTGGCGGTTAAATGCAATCGATCGAGGTTTTCTTGCACTTTACGAAGTCGTTCAGCCGAGACGTCGAGCGCGAGCAGTTCGGCGATGTCGGGTTGCAGTTCCAACAAGTGACAGGTTTTACCACCCGGTGCGGCGCAAGCATCGAGCACGCGATCGCCACGCCGAGGCGCGAGCAAATGCGCAGCTAGTTGCGCGGCGGCGTCTTGAACGGATACATCGCCGTCGTCAAATCCCGGTAAGGCACGCACATCGACCGGCGTGTCGAGCCGCAGCGCTTCGCTTGCATAATCGCAACGCTGCGCATTTAGCCCTGCGACGCGCAGTTGTTGCAGGTAGTCACCTGTCGATACTCGACGTGTATTGACACGCAACCACATCGGCGGATGTGCATTGTTAGCGTCGAGAATCGCGGCGTAACTCTCGGGCCAATCTTGTTGGAGAGTTTCGATGAACCATTGAGGATGTGCCGTGCGCGATGAGATGTCGCTATCTAGTTGTGTAGCGAGTTGCGAGGACTCGCGTTGGCAACGACGCAAAACGGCATTCACGAGTCCGGCGGCTCGCGGTTGGTTTAGTGCGCGTGCGGCCTCCACGGTTTCGGCGACTGCGGCATGCGACGCGATATCGGTGTGCATCAACTGAAACAAACCCACCAGCAACAGCGCGCGAATTTCAGGATCGAGTTCGTGTTGCGGTCGCGCAGACAATCGCTCGAGTGCGGCTTCCAAGCGAATCTGCCAGCGAATCGTGCCATACGCCAAGCTGCGCAATAGGCCACGTTCTTGCGGCGAACCGCTCGTGTTCGCGAGCAACGCATCCAGGGATTTTCCTTGCACGCTAACTTGGCTCACGATGCGCGCCGCGCGCGCACGAATTTCAGCGGGTGAAGTCATGTTGTTCGAGGGATCATTCGACGGACTGATCGCCCAGCCGCTCGCCGATCAAGCGATGTGCATGACAGAAGTCGGTTGCCGCCATCGCTTTGCGTCCCGCTAGTTGCAATCGGTGAATGATCAGCTGCCCACCGCCCGTCGCAACGGCAATGCCGGATTCGTCTGTCTTAATAACGGTACCTGGAGTTTCCCTGTTCGACTTCTCAAGCACGCTTGCCTCCCAGACTCGCAGCTGTTGTCCTTGCCAGCGTGTTTGTGCTATCGGCCAAGGATTGAAAGCTCGCACTTGGCGGTCTATATTTTGCGCCGAACTATTCCAATCGATCAGCGCTTCGTCCTTGCGAATTTTATGCGCATAGGTAACGCCGTCGTTCGACTGTGGCGTCGGTTCAAGTGCGCCACTTGCGTATTTTGGCAGCGATTCACGCAACGCTTGAGCGCCCAGTATCGCGAGCCGATCGTGCAAGCTCGCGGCGTTTTCGTGTGTCGCAATCGATGTCGGATGCGTGCTGATTACCGGACCGGTATCGAGACCCGCTTCCATCCGCATGATGCTGATTCCAGTTTGCGCGTCGCCAGCGAGTAGCGCCCGTTGAATTGGCGCGGCGCCCCGCCAACGCGGCAACAACGAGCCATGAATGTTCACACACCCTAATCGCGGTATAGCGAGAATGTTTTGCGGCAAGATGAGTCCGTAAGCGACGACGATCATGACATCGGGCGCGAAGCCGGCAAGACGAGTGACGGCGTTTGTTTCGCGCAGCGTTTGCGGTTGTTCAACATGTAGGCCATGCCGAATTGCGGCGGCTTTGACAGCGCTCATCTGAATTTTTTGTCCACGTCCCGCAGGACGATCGGGTTGCGTATATACCGCCGCAACGCGATGACCGACCGCAACCAATGCATCGAGCGCGGCCACGGAGAATTCGGGTGTGCCGGCAAAAACGATAGTCAGTGCGGTCATTGACGACAGACAACGCTAAATGGCCGGCGTCTTGTGCGCGTCGCTACGTTGAGCGGGTTTTCGATCCTTGCGCTCCTTTTCGAGCTTACCGCGAATGCGAGTACGTTTGAGTTCGGACAGATAGTCGACAAAGAGTTTTCCCTCTAAGTGATCCATTTCGTGTTGAATGCAGACGGCCAATAAACCTACTGCATCCATCTCGAACGAGATGCCGTTACGATCGAGTGCGCGCACGGTAATACGGTCGGCGCGACGTACTTTTTCGAAGATGCCGGGGACGGAGAGGCAGCCTTCTTCGGTTTCCTCTTCGCCGGCGCGCTTCAGGATTTCCGGGTTGATGAGGACCAACGGTCGCGAGTGATCTTCGCTAATGTCGATGACTAATAGTCGTTGATGCACATCGACCTGACTTGCCGCCAAACCGACACCCGGCGCGGCGTACATGGTTTCAAACATGTCGTCGATCAAAGTCCGCAGCGCATCGTTCACGTCGGTGACGGTTTTCGCCTTAGTGCGCAGGCGCGGATCGGGAAATTCGAGAATATCCAGGATTGCCATACTGCCCCAAACTCATTGCCGGTACGCTCGTTAGGCCGGAATGAGACGTCCGTCTCGATGCCGCCTGCGAACTCGTGCATTCCGTGCGGAAATGCTGCTAAAGTTAGGTCATCGTTGAACTTAATGTCGGTTCTATTGGTGTCGGTCGCGGCGCGGGTTTGCTGTTTGCAATGAGCGATACCGCTGGCGCGCCGATCTGCCGATGATACTCGATTCGACGACTAACTCGGGCCGCAAGCGTTCGGTTGCTTGCAAGCGTCGCACTCGGCTCGATCTCAGTACACGTTTAAGCGTAAACGTAAGAGCGAACTGCAATAGTGAATTCAAGATGGAGCCTGTTCAGCGCATGAAAACTGCGATTACCCCCGTTCAGAATGTCCGCTCCAAGGCGTCGGCCTTGGTAGCGCTAGTCACCGCTTCGCTCACTGCCTTTGGCGTTGGCGTCATCGCGTTGGCCCATGCTCAAGAAGCACAACAGCCCCCGGTTCAACAACCAGATGCGCCGCGCACTGTGGCAACCGGCAGCGGCATTCCGCTTGCCGCCGATGCGCCGGATCGCTACACGGTAAAGCAGGGCGATACGCTGTGGGATATTTCGAAAGTGTTTTTGCGCGATCCGTGGTATTGGCCGGAAATCTGGTACGTGAATCCGCAAATCAAGAATCCTCATCTAATTTATCCGGGTGACGTTTTGGTATTAGTGAAAGGCGGCGCCCAACCGCAGGTGACAATCGCGGAGCGTGGGCCTGAAGGCACGGCGGCGGAAGCTGCGACGCCTGCCGATGCAGGCCGCGGCGAGCCGACCGTCAAGCTCTCGCCGAAAATTAGATCGACGCCCATCACGGCCGCAGTGACCGCCATTTCATACGACAGCATCGCTGCGTTCCTTGGGCGACCGACTTTGATGAGCAAAGAGGAAGTGAAGTCCGGCCCCTATGTGGTCGCGCTGCGCGACGATCACGTTATCGGCGGAGCCGGTAACGATGTCTATGCGCGCGGAATCAAAAACGCGATCGAGAATACGCGCTTCAATATCATGCATGTAGATGACGCGCTGCGCGATCCCGAGACCGACAAGGTGCTCGGTTATCGTGGCGTTTATGCCGGAACGGGTGCAGTCACCGCGCCGGGGGATCCGGCAAAACTCGCCATTCGCGATACCGCTCGCGAAGTTCTCGGCGGCGATAAGCTATTTCCGGAGCATGTCGCCATTGAGCTGGATTTTCTACCGCGAGCGCCCTCAAGCGACGTGCGAGGATCAATCATGGCGGTGAGCGGCGTGAGCGTCGCCGGCGCGCGCGATGTCGTCGCGATCAATCGTGGCGGCAAGCAGGGTCTGGAAGTCGGCAATGTGCTGGCAATTCTGCATAAAGGCGAGACGATAACCGATCGGTACGCGGGAGGCAGCGCCACGGGCGATGGATATAGCGGTTCTATAGACAAGAAGGTTAAATTGCCGGACGAACGAATCGGGCTCGTCATGGTCTTCAAGACCTACGAAAAAATGAGTTACGGGCTCATCATGGAAGCAACACACCCGGTGCGAAACGGCGATATTGTTCGTACACCCTAAAACCTAGTAACTGGAGAACGCGCTCATGGACGAGCTTAAATCGTGGTTGATTCTCGCGCGCGCGCCGGGCGTTCATGCTCGCGTCCTCGCAGAACTGTTGCGGAAATTTTCATCGGTCGAAGCGATCGCGCGAGCGCCGGCGGCGGCGCTACATGGCGCTGGATTATCCGCTCAGGCGGTTGCCGCGATTTCCAAACCCAATCATGCGCAACTGGATGTCGATGCAAGCTGGCTGAGCACGATTGGGAATTCGTTTGTTTCTTGTCAGTCGCAAGACTATCCCGTGTTGCTTGCTGAGATTTCCGATGCCCCGATCGGTCTGTTCGTGCGCGGCAACGCAAGTGTGCTCAGCCTCCCTCAGCTCGCGATAGTCGGGTCGCGCAATCCCACCGCCAGCGGACGCGAGACTGCCGAATCCTTCGCTGCGCATCTCGCCAACTGCGGATTGGCCATCACCAGCGGACTTGCCATCGGTATCGATGCTGCGAGCCATGAAGGTGCGTTGCGTGCAGGTGGCGTCACCGTCGCAGTGTGCGGGACGGGATTGGACACCGTGTATCCGCGCAGTCATGTCGCACTGGCCGAGCGAATTATCGAGCGCGGCGCATTGGTGTCGGAGTTTCCACCGAACACACCCCCGCATAAGTTTCATTTTCCGCGGCGCAATCGCATCATTAGTGCACTATCGCTCGGCACACTGGTGGTCGAAGCTGCGATACATAGCGGATCGTTGATTACCGCGAAGTACGCCGCCGAGCAAGGTCGCGAAGTGTTCGCGATTCCCGGTTCGATTCACAATCCCATGGCGCGCGGCTGTCACCAGTTATTGCGCCAAGGCGCGAAATTAGTGGAGTCGGCCGAAGATATCTTGAGCGAATTGGGCCCGCTGGCCGCGACGCTTCAGCGCATTACTACGCCAGCTTTACCAAGCGACGCCACGGCAAAATTCGGTGCGCCGTTGGACAAGGACTACAAAATGCTGTTAGATGCGCTCGGCTTCGATCCCGCGAGTATCGATCAATTGATCGAGCGCAGTGGGCTAAAACCCGAAGTCATTGCGTCGATGCTCTTGATTCTGGAGCTGGAAGGTCGCATAGAATCCATGCCCGGAGCCTTATACGTGCGTGTGACCGGTTAATACCGACTCCGGTTTTTCGAGGCGGTTTTTCGAGGCGGAGATAATGAAAGAAAGCGTGCTCGATGTACTGAAATTTTTGTTCGAGACTAGCTTCGATCCCGATTGCCATCTGCCGATTTCCGACCGCGATACGTTAAAGGCCGAACTCGAAACCGCCGGGTTTGGTTCCGCTCAAGTGGACGATGCGCTTAGTTGGCTGGACGATCTCGCCGCAGACACGGAGCGTCCGATCGCTGCGCCCGCACCACGAGCAATGCGAGTATTCGATTCCCGCGAATGCGCGCGCCTCGACACCGAATGCCGCGGCTACATCTTATATTTGGAGAACACCGGCATCCTCGATGCTACGCGCCGCGAGTTGGTGCTCGATCAGTTGTTGGCGCTGGAGGGCGACACTATCGAACTGGAACAAGTGAAGTGGGTCGTGCTATTGGTGCTGTTTAGCCAACCCGAACAAGAACTATCGTTATTGCGCATGGAAGGCTTGGTATTCGAGCAACCAGTGCACGATGTCCACTAGCAAAATCGTCAATGAGTAAGAATCTCGTCATCGTCGAATCGCCTGGCAAGATCAAGTCGATCAAGAAATATCTCGGTAAGGATTTCGAGGTGCTTGCGTCGTACGGCCACGTGCGCGATTTGGTGCCTAAAGAAGGTGCTGTCGATCCGGCGCATCACTTTGCGATGCGTTATCAGATTTTGGAAAAAAATGAAAAGCACGTGCAAGCCATCGCGCGTGCTTTAAAGAAGGCTACGGCGCTGTATCTCGCAACCGATCCGGATCGCGAGGGCGAAGCCATTTCGTGGCATTTACTCGAATTACTCAAAGAGCAAAACGCGATTGGCGATAGAGATGTGCATCGCGTCGTATTCTATGAAATTACGCGCAACGCGATTCAAGAGGCGATCACACGACCGCGCGCCGTGTCGCAAGATTTGGTGAACGCACAACAGGCGCGTCGCGCGCTCGACTACTTGGTCGGATTTAATCTCTCGCCCTTGCTCTGGAAAAAAGCAGGACTACCCGGCGCTTCGGCGGGTCGCGTGCAAAGTCCGGCGTTGCGCATGATCTGCGAGCGCGAAGAAGAAATCGGCAAGTTCATCCCACGCGAGTATTGGACCGTCGATGCCGATGCGGAAAAATCCAAGCAAACATTTCCGGCGCGCTTGCTGGAATTACAAGGCACAAAAGTTGAACAATTTACCGTCGTTACCGAAGCGCAAGCGACCAGCGCGCGACAAACCATCGAGCAGGCGGCAAACGGCGTGCTTACGGTTGCGAATGTCGATCGCAAGCAACGCAAGCGTAATCCTTCGCCGCCCTTTACCACGTCAACGCTGCAACAAGAAGCCGCTCGCAAACTCGGATTCGGCGCACAACGCACGATGCGTTTGGCACAGCAGTTATACGAAGGTGTGGATTTCGGCGACGGTGCAGTTGGCCTCATTACTTATATGCGTACCGATTCGGTAAATCTCGCGGCCGATGCAATCACCGAAATGCGTCAAGTGATCGCCAAGCTGTACGGCGAAGAAGGACTGGCCGACGGTCCGCGCCTCTACAAGACCAAGTCGAAGAACGCACAAGAAGCGCACGAAGCGATACGACCGACATCGGCCGCTGTCACGCCCGAAAGTTTGGATGGCAAGATCGACCCCGACCAATACAAACTCTATGCGCTCATTTGGAAACGAGCGGTAGCTAGTCAAATGGCGCCCGCAGTGTTCGACACAGTGGCTGTCGACCTCGTCACGGGTACGGACGTCGCTATGCGCACGGCCGCGTTTCGTGCGACCGGTTCGACGATGGTCAAGCCCGGCTACATTGCGGTGTACATTGAAGGTCAAGACGATTCCATCGACGAAGATGGCGATCGCATCTTGCCCGCAATGGAAGTCGGCGATCGCGTGAATCTTGCGGGCATTCGCACCGCGCAACACTTCACCGAACCGCCACCGCGATATTCGGAAGCGAGCTTGGTTAAGGCGCTGGAAGAATTCGGCATCGGACGTCCGTCCACTTATGCGAGCATCATTCAAACCTTGCTCGGCAAGAAATACGCGGAGCTGATCAATAAACGCTTTATTCCGACCGATCTCGGCAAGATCATCAATAAGTTTTTGACTCGCAATTTCGAGCGTTATGTCGATTACGGTTTCACGGCGAAGATGGAAGACGATCTCGACGAAATTGCCGACGGCAAGGAAAAATGGATTCCGGTGCTCGAACGCTTTTGGAAGGACTTCAAGAAACAAGTTACGTTTGTCGATGAATCGGTGACACGCCAAGATGTCGCCGAGGCGCGCGAAGTGGGTAAAGATCCGGTCACCGGTAAGCCGATTAGCGTGCGTTACGGTAAGTACGGTCCGTTCGTGCAGATGGGCACGAAGGACGACGAAGACAAACCGAAATTTGCAAGCTTACGTCCAACGCAAAAGATGGACCAAATCACGCTGGCCGATGCGCTCGAGCTTTTCAAACTCCCGCGCAGCATCGGCACGTACACCGATGGTAATGATGTGCGAGTGGCGATCGGCCGCTTCGGTCCGTACGTGCAATACGGCGCGAAGAAATATGTGTCCATCAAAACCGACGACCCGTATACAGTGGACCTACCGCGCGCGATGGAGTTGATTCGCGAGCGCGAGGAGTTTGAAGCCAATCGCACCATTCTCGATTTTCCCGAAGCGGGCATTCAGGTGTTGAATGGCCGCTATGGTCCGTACATCACCGATAAAGTAAAGAACGCCAAGATTCCAAAAGATCGCGATCCGAAAACATTGACGCTGGAAGAATGTCGCGAGTTGATCGCTGCGGCGCCGGTACGAGGCAAGCGTTGGGGTGCCAAGAAGACAGCGCCGGCGAAAAACGAGAGCGCAAAAAAGATCGAGGTGGCGAAAGCCGAACCGGCTCCCGCAAAGTCCACGGCCAAATCGAAAGCGCCGGCGAAGAAGCCGGCAGCGAAGAAAGACTCTGTCAAGAAAGAGCCGGTGAAAAAAGAGATCGCTAAGAAAGCCACTAAGAAATAGTGCATTGCTGTCTGCATGAGCGCACAACCGTCATCCGCTCCCGTCATCGCTTACCTTCGCGATCTGCACAATCGTGTTAGCGATGCGATTGAAGCCGCCGATGGCGGGGCGAAGTTTCAACGCGACGCATGGACAAGACCGGGTGGCGGAGGTGGTGAGAGTCGCGTCCTGAAAGAGGGTGCGATCTTCGAACAGGCGGGGATTGGCTTCTCGCATGTGATGGGCGATCGATTGCCGCCGTCGGCGACAGCGCAACGACCGGAGATGGAGGGCGCGAGTTGGGAGGCTGCCGGAATTTCGTTGGTTTTTCATCCGCGCAATCCCTACATTCCAACAACGCACGCAAACGTGCGCGTCTTCATTGCAAACAAACCAGGTGCGGCGAGCGCGTGGTGGTTCGGCGGAGGTTTCGATCTCACGCCGTTTTATCCGTTCGATGAAGATGTGTTGCACTGGCATCGCGTCGCGCGCGCTGCATGCACGCCATTCGGCGACGACGTGTATCCGCGTTATAAGAAATGGTGCGACGAGTATTTTTATCTCAAACATCGCAATGAAACGCGCGGCATCGGCGGACTATTTTTCGACGACTTGCACGACTGGGGCTTCGATAAATGCTTCGCGTTTCAACGCAGCGTCGGCGACAAATTTCTCGATGCGTATCTACCCATTGTTGCGCGGCGCAAAGCCATGCGGTTCGGCGAGCGTGAACGGCAATTTCAACTCTATCGGC
>JAYTQU010000166.1:0-15063 GCA_043746555.1 Pseudomonadota bacterium
TTGACGACGTCGGAGGAAGTGGCGGAGATCAAAGCGGTCTTGGAAAAGATGTTTGCAAACAGGGCCGGCGAGAAAGAAGGTGCGTTTCTCGATTTGGTGGCCGGAGCGGATAAAGCAGACGAGATGAGTTCGCCGCAGATCTTCAACCCTAACAATTATTGCCCGAAACTGCACAAGACGCAGTGTTTTCAAAACGCATTGCTGATCGCCAAGCAACTTCTGGGTGAAGAGGCGCGGTTCTTTTTCGATTTGTCGATTTTGAAGGAGCCGAAAATCGGAGCGGGAACGCCGTGGCACCAGGATGAAGCGTTCAGAGATGCGAAATTTCAGTATCGAGAGTTGAGTATCTGGGTGCCGCTGCAGGATGTGACGGTTGCGAGCGGATGTCTGCGATATATCCCGGGGTCTAATCTGGAAAATTTGAAAGAGCACAAGTCGATTAATGACGATCCGACATCTCACGCCTTGTATGTGTCGGAGCCGTTCGATGAAGCGTCGGCGGTAACTTGTCCGTTGCCGGCCGGCGGATGCGTGATGCATCAACAGCGGACAATTCATGGATCGACGTCGAATGCTTCGAATACGTCGCGGCTGGCGTACATCATGGCGTTTGGACTGTCGCCGATTCCGACAAAGGATGGCAGAACGTTTGCTTGGGCGGAGGAGAAAAGAACGGCGGCGCAAGAGCGGAACCGGAAGTGGCTACGGCACGGCGGGATGTTCGTGATGTTGTGGAGAAAGTTGCGACGCGGCGAGCTGACGAATTGGCGGTTGGCGGTGTACAACGCAAAGCGGCTGGTCCAGAGGTTGGGAGAGCGGCGTTGAAGAATTCGGCTGCGGAAAACTCATGTAGGGCGGTTAGCGACAAAGTTGCCGCGAGCGAACATTCCCGGAGAATTGATAACCACGATCTCGAGGAAAGGCGTATGGGCACAATACAGGTGCAATTACCGGATGCGCACAAGGCCGAGTTTGGCCGGCGGCCACTCATTGCAACGCATAACTTGCATCGACACGAGTTGTTCTCCGACGATGCGTTAGCCGAGTTGTTGGATCACTTTCCGCGCGAGCACCTCTACGCGTTGACGATGGGCAAGGATCTCACGCGCCCAGACGACAATCGGCTGGTGGTTCACGATGGAGTTCGCGGCGCTGAATTGTTAAGAGCGGTCAGGAACGGCCGTCTTTGGCTCAACATCACTCGTGTCGATTTGGCCGATGCGCGGTATCGCCTGTTGATCGACCGGCTGTACGAGCAATTGGCTTCGCAGGCGCCGGGCTTTGCGCCGCACAGCACTCAAGGAACGCTGCTGGTTTCATCGCCAAATGCGCTCGTTTACTACCATGCCGATGCTCCAGCGTCCGTGCTTTGGCATATACGCGGGCACAAGCGAATATGGGTATATCCGGCGCTCGATGAGCGTTACATGCAGCGCGAACTGCTGGAAGATATTTTCGCCGGCGTACGTCACGAATACATTCCGTACGACCACTCTCTCGACGCAGGGGCGATCAGTTACGAACTTGCACCGGGGCAATGGACTGCATGGCCGCAGAATGCGCCGCATCGCGTAACCAATCTCGACAGCGTAAACGTTTCGCTTTCGACGGAACACTTCACCACGGCGACGAAATGGCGCGAGCGTGTGTATGTTGCCAATCGCTTCTTTCGCACACGTATGCACGCTCGAGAATTATCTGCGCGTGAATCAGGGGCTATGGCGATGATGAAAACCACGGTACATAGAGTGGCCAATAAGATGGGATTGGATCCGCTGCAATACCGACATCACGTGCCGGCAATGCGAGTCGACGCGGATGCGCCCGGCGGCGTCGTCCCCCTGACTTCTATGGACGTGACTTCTATGGACCTAACTTCTGTCAACGCGACTTCCGCCAACGCGACGTCAATCAATCGGACATACTCCAACGATAACGTTGCGGCCGGCGCTTAGTGCGCGTCAAGTGTCTGCATACATTGGCGGAAGTGGCCGCACTACGCATCCCTATCGACGCGCTTAATTTCGCTTCGACGCGCCCGGACCCGTTTTCAACCTGCGAGTATTACGAGACCTTGTTGCGCGGCTGGGAGGCAATGAATGACACGGCGCGCCCGCGTGTCTGGTTTCTAGCCGCGTTCCTCGACGAGGAATTGGTCGGTTACTTAGCACTCAAAGAAAGTACGCGAAAGGTATTGGGGTGCCGCGTAAGGACGATCGATTGCCTCGTCGAACATGACGCCGATCGACCGCACGTGGTCGCGAAGACGGAGCAAGCCGACACAGTGACGGAAGGGTTTTACGTGTACTTACTGGGTCGCAAGCGCGAGTGGGATTTACTGGAATTGCAACAACAAGACGCGGCATCGACACTCTATCCGCCGCCGCGCGCCATACATCTCAAAGGGTGTTGGGTCCGACGCTGGCCCAACATGGATAACTGCACCATCTCCATTCGTTGGAACACGTTGCCGCAATACCTTAAGGAGCTATCGAAAAAGGTCCGTTCCAATTCTCAGCGTCAACTGCGCAAATTGCTCGCGAGCGGCAATGCTGAGTGGTTGACGTCGTCCGACCCGCTAAGCACGCCGGCACTACTCGAACTCTACTGCGGTATCGAGTCGCGCAGCTGGAAAGCGAAGACCGATTTGGCCATCGGCACCGACTCGGAGCGCCTGCGCCATTTTCAGAGGTTGCTCAACGCTCGGCAACCTTTGCAAATAGCGATTCAGATACTGTTGCTCGATAGCGTGCCGGTTGCCGGACTCATCAACGGTTCGTTTCAGGGACCGACGGCGAAAGGACTCTATGCGTTGCAGATCGTGTTCGACGACCGGTTCTGCTCGGCATCGCCGGGCTCGGCGATCCTACTGTTAGGTATCCGCCACGCCATCATCGGACACTATGCGTTCTTCAATTTGTTGTCCGGCTTCGGGTATTACAAAGAACGCTGGTTGGCGCAGACGACCGCGACGCATTGCGTTCAGATCTATCGCATCGGCAGCATCGTCTTTTGGCGTCGTTTATTTGGCGACGTCCAACGCTGGTTGTTCGCGCGAATACCCCACCACGGATCGGATTCCGCCCAAGCATTCAATCCACGACGCCGCGGCGAAACCGATTCGGCACCCGAACAATCCGAGACGGGGCAAAAAACCGATATAACGAGTCAGGAGCGCGGCAACTTTGCCAAACTCATTGCGCAAGCGCGTGAAGGTCAATGTGAATTGCTTTCGGCGCCGGAACTTGCGGAGACACTGCTGTTGTTTACCGAAAAGTCCGCCGCCGCTCGACCTGCCAAATATCATGTGATTTCCGAGGCAACTGCTGCCCGACGGATCGGTGCAATGTGACGCAATGACAGTACGACGACTCCGGAGAGGTTGATGATCTCGCCGAAGAATACGCCGAGTGGCGCGCCTATTACGCCGAACTGCACCATCCCAATGTAACCGGTCAAAAGAGAAATGACCGCACTCACAAAAGCCAGCGAAGTCAGTTGGTGAAAACGTTC
Organism: Pseudomonadota bacterium; assembly: GCA_043746555.1. Lineage (GTDB taxonomy): Bacteria > Pseudomonadota > Gammaproteobacteria > Steroidobacterales > Steroidobacteraceae > CAZQYC01. The sequence goes on from JAYTQU010000166.1 coordinate 3,514, forward strand.
GCGCGCAACCAGAAGATAGAGCAGTTGGTCGCGAACCACCATCGGCAGGAACGCCAACGACCAGAGCAGCAACAGCTGATCGCGATGCGCAAACTGTTTATGAAGTACGACGGTAAAGATCCAATCGCGTGTTAGCCACAAGACGGCGAAATAGCAGATCGACACGCAAGCCAAACCGAGCGCAAACAGGCTCAAGCGACGCCAAGCGTAGGTCACGTTGTGATGATGCAGCCAGCCGGCGGTGAGCGGCAACATCAGTGTGCCGATTCCAGTCGACAACAAATTCAGCGGCATCATCAGGAGTCGCGTCGCCGCGATGGCCGCGACCGCGGTCAAATCAAGCGTGCCGGCGGCAAGATACATATAACCCTGACTAAATAACCAATGGATGGCCGCGCCCGCGGTGGACCATGCCGCGATCGGTGCAATAGTCCTAAGAATTCCAGCCGCGCCGCGAATGTTCCACGGCTCGTACCGCCAGAGTGCGCGCGATAGCATAATGCCGCTTACCACTGCGGCGAGACACATGACAACCATCGCGCCGATTGCAGGCGCCGGCAATTGAATGGCGGCAAATATGCCAAGCACGAGTACGACGACATAGTACAGGTCCGTGAGTAACACGTCGTGCGGTCGTCGATGAGCCATCAACACCATGCGGAAAAAATTACGCTGCAGAATCGCGAAGGTAGCGGCAATCGTGGCGAGTAGCAATGGACCGGTGTATCTGTCCAACAGACCCGCATACCAGAGAGCGACGGTGATAGCAAAGGCGATGGCGCCGCTAGTTTTCAATACGCGATTCTGATCGCGATACAGTCCGCCGACCAGATCGCCGCGCGCGGATCGATCCAGCGGCGTAATCCGATTAACCAACGCCGGGTTCAAAAATGAGCTCTGTAGGGAGATCATCAGCAGCACGGCGCCAGAGGCAAGAACGTAATAGCCGTATTGCAGATCGCTGGCGTGACGAATCAAAAGTAGACCGACCATAAAACTGGCGGCTGAGAGCAGCGCTTGACTCGTCAGCGCGCTGCCGAACAGTTTCGCGAAAGCAAATTGGCGGCCATGGTCGCTTATGATGCTCATGGCGTTCTGCGCTTGGTGCGTACCCATTCAAGCGATTCATTCGGGCGTAACATCAGCAGGACTTTCCACACAATAAAAAATGGCGCGCGCACTAGGTCCATTAGTCCGAGCGCACCCATGCCGCTAAGTCGCCAGCCGCGTAACACATACAGCAGCAAACTTGCGGCGCATGCGCCGGCTAGCCAAAGCCACAGCGTGGCTAGGGGTTGCCATACAAGCAGCAAAACGGCAAACGCAATAAGCGACGCAACGGTGAGTGCCACGTACGAAAGCGGTAACACCATTAGATCGACAGCGAGGTCTAAGCAAACCGCACTGCGTTGCCGGACTGCGGCTCGTAATAACGTGAAAGTCTTGGCGCGAATTAGCTGTAGGCGCCCATGCTCCCAGCGGCGGCGTTGTGAGCGAGCCGTCTGCGCATCGGCAACCATTTCAGCATTTACGTCGGCCTCATCGGCGTAGTGAACTCTATATCCGGCGAGCCCAAGTGCGATGCCGTATTCGATGTCTTCCGCCAAGGAAAATGCGCGATACGGAACCTGCTTGAGTAGAGTATGAGTAATGCACCAGCCGTTGCCGCGCAGTCCGCAAGACAGACCCATGCGCTCGCGGCCACGCGAACGTAGTTTATGAAATGCGGCCAACGCGATACACATCAATCGTGTCCGCCATGAGGCGCGCGGATCGAGCACGCCGTAGTGAACTTGGACGGCATGCGCGCCGCTGGCGATTCGTGCAGCGCAGACGGCCAATAAATTGGGCGAAACATCGCTGTCGGCATCGATGACGACGACCGCGTCCGCAAAACCGAAATCATGACTCTTGCGGAATGCGTATTCCAGAGCGTAGCCCTTGCCGCGCAAGCTGTCGTGTCGACGCTCAAGCACGGTTGCACCCGCGGCGCGAGCGAGCGATGCGGTCGCATCCGTGCAGTTGTCCGCAACCACGACGACGCGAAAGTGCTCGCGCGGCCAATCGATCTTCAACAGACTGGCGACGGCTCGTTCGATCAAAAGATGTTCATTATGCGCCGGTACGATCACATCGAAGCGATACGTTCGAGCGGAGAGTAAAGGCGCGCGCAGTTTGCGGGACAGCACTGTGAGCAACAGCAGGTACGCGCAACTCAATAACGCTGGAATGGCTAGGATTATCACAATTACATATATGAGGAATATCATGCCGGCGCACCGCCATATTCTCGATAGTGCCAGCCCCAGAAGACCGAGAGCTTGCCGGCATTGGCGGCCGCTTTGAGCAGCCAAAATACAACGCGGTGTCGACCGAATGGCAAACACACCAGCATCAGGCCGACTGCGAGCAGAAGTTGCGCGAGGGAGCGCAAGAAAAACAGACTGCGACTGCGAGTAGAAATATGTCGATAGCGTCCCGCAAAAGTATGTCGTGCGAAATCTTGTCCGCCGCGCAGTGCGCGACGCAACAGCCAACGTAGCAACAATCGCGAAGATTCAACCGGCTCGTGCACGACGGCCTGGTCGCACCAAACGATGCGTGCGCCGTCGTTGACAAGGCGCGACAAAAGATCGCCGTCTTCGCCACCCGTTAATCCATAAGCGGGGTCGAAGGGACCTACCTGCTGCTTTAGCAGACTCGCGCGTAGCAATACATTCCCGAAGCGCAGTCGATTGCGCGGTACGGCGTCGCCGGTCTGCATCCGAGCCCAGGCATAAAAGCTGCTGCGAATCCAAGACGGTGCATCGTTCGGAACGACCGGTATGACCGGACCGAGAACGCCATCGGTCTCGTACCGTTCAGCGGCGTCGAATAGTTGTCTGAGCCACGTGGCTGGCGCGCGTTCGTCGTCATCGATAAAGGCAAGCCAATCGCCGCTCGCAAGTTCGACCGTGCGATTACGCGTCAGCGAAATATTTTTGGCAGGCTGTATGCTGTAGTGAATAGGGCACGGCGTACCGAGCCGCCTTCGCTGCTCGATCACACTACGTGCGCTGCCCGCAGCGTCGTTATCTACCACGATAATTTCACTTGGTGGGCGCTGCTGAGCAACCACGTCGTTTAGCAGTGCGCGCAAGCGCACCGGGCGACGATAGGTTGCGATACACAAACTTATTTTTGCTTCGAGCGTCACTTCTGTGGCTTCCGATCTTTGTCGATGCGCGTGGCCGATGTCAGCGTGTCGAACAATTCGTGGCGCGCGCGAAATAAATTCCAGGCCAACAACGCGGCGGTCGACCAGGTCCAGATGCTGTCGAATCCGTTGGCAAAGGCGATCAGAACCGTTAGCAACAAGAAGAATAGGAGACGCGACATGAAGTGCGAAGCGTCCGGCCAATGTTGACCGCCGACGCGGTAGATGTAGTACGGCACCCACTTCGCCAGCACATGCGAGCCGAGTGCCATGGCGCCGATCAGATTGATTGGAACCAATGCTACGAACGCCGCACTGCGCGCCAGTTGCAATAAGGAGTACCACCATATGCGAGTTGTCTTGTCGAGCCGGTTGTATAACGCGAAGACACCGTAGGTCGCGATCAGCACGGCTGCCCATTTCGCGAAGTCGACGGCGGCGGCTAAAACCGGTCCACGCAAAATCAGCACGCCTACGGCACCGCTGGCGGACGCCCAAATCCATGGCAGCCAACGCGGAGTCGCTGCCGGCGCGTCGCGAAATGTGCTGCTGAGTTTCGGATCGCGCTCGTAACGATTGGCGATGTCATCGTTGTCGACATAGCCGCGCTCGTAGATGGCCCAAAAAGACAGCAGCAAGAACAGCAGCCCGAATATGTGGGCTACCGGTTGTCCTGCCAACGCGATAGAACTAAGTATCCACAGCGCGAAATCCTCTTGCAGGATTCCGCGTGTGATGTAGCGCTCGCCGCGGCGTTTGACTTGAGTCAGATATTGACCCGGCAAATAAAAGCCGCTCAAAGCGGGGCGGAATTGCGCGCGCGGCCATACGGTTCGCAATGGAATCGCACACGCGTTGAGTAGCGCATCGTCCTGTTTCGAATCCGTCAGCACCAATGCGCGGCGAACGGTCTCATTGCCGAGCGCGTTCACAACCAAACGCAGTTTGCCATCGCGCCGATCGGCGAAAGTGGAAAGTCGAGCGGCGACAATGCGGATGTGCGGAGGTATGTCGAGCGCGGCAACCAGCGGAGCGACGATGGAGTGAAAGCCCAGCGTGGCGATGACGGGCGTATTGCAGTTCGGCGCGACCGCTCTAATCTTGACTGCTGCAATCAAGTTTGCATTACCCGCGTCGATGGCGAGAACGCGAACGCGCTTTGCCCAACGATCTCGGGTCCACGGAAATAAAATCATGATGCAGCGGATTCGCCAAACATCGCGAGTCTCATCGCCGCCCGTCCAACGCCACGGCTGGATGACATCGAGTATCCGCATTGCGACTAACGCCAACACAGCGGGCCGCGCCGAGTCGATAAAGTCCTCGGTTGAGTTGCGTAAATACAGCGTTTCATCCAAGTCGAGCAACACCGGTCCGCGATGCGTCAAGAGTGCGGCAATGGCCGGATCGGGCATCACTTCGTACTCATCGAGAATCGCAGCGCTCATAAAGTGCCTCGGAAGGCGCGCGGCGGAATAACTGCGGAATTGGCTGTGCGTGTTGTCTGTTGATGTTTATGCAGTCGCTTGCGCAGCCGCGCGCAAGGCGCTTCGATCCATCGCCGCATGGCTTCCGCAAAAGCCAGTGTGATCAGCGTCGTTACAAGTATCGCGACGAGCCTGCTCAACTGCGGAAAGTGTTTATCGACCATTAGCAGAATGATGTGGTGTGACAAGTACACGGTGTAGGAGATAGTGCCGATATAGATTAACGGCTGCGCATTCAGCCAAGAAAACGCCGCGTGCTTGGCGTGCACCACGGCGAAGTAAATCAACGGCGCGATCGCCAATGCTTGTAACGAGTGACGAAACGTCAGTCGAAAAAATTCATCGCGATACACCAGCGTGAACAAGAGGGTGGCGACGCACATAGCGATCAACGGAATGGCGCTGCGCGCATTCGTTGTACGTTGAACGTCTAGCCACGGATTTCGCCAAAGCGCCATCAGACACCCGATCAGGATGGCATCGACGCGCGTGTCGGTCGCCATCGTCAGCCGTGCTTCCGAAGCGCCGTGTAACGCAAGCCAACAGCGCCAGCCGAGAATCAGCGCGCACAGTGTCAGAAGCGTCATTGCCGATATGCCTCTACGCCCGGTACGCAGCAATACAAGCGCAAGCGGCGGATAGAGAAAGTAGAAGTGCTCTTCGACGGCCAATGACCAGACCACACCCAATCCGGCGGGAAGGCCGTTAAAGTCATGCGCAATGACGAAGTAGTTTCCGTAGTAAAAGAGGACGGACAACAGGCCGTTGGTAGTGAACGCGCCGTCGATGACGGAACATAACGTCAATATGCCGGCGATCGCAACGACGATGGCGAGCGGCGGCATGAGGCGCAGAAAACGGCGCAAATAGAAACCACGATAGTCTACTTTTTGCGTCGTCGCGAATTCCATGCGCAGCAACGTGGAAATCAGATAACCGCTGAGCACGAAGAAGACCGTGACGCCCAAGCCGCCGGGAACAATCTTGTCGAAGCCGTTGTGTGCAAAGAAAACCAGTGCAACGGCAATCGCACGAATGCCGTCGAGCGATGGAATGGCGGCACTCGGATTAACAGCTTGTGCCGCTGCATGCGTCATCGTGGAACTCGATGATGTTCGACTGCCGTCATGGTTGGGCGACCCACGGCAATAAGCTCGGCGCCGATCGGCTGGACGCTGCGCGGTTGGCCGAAGCGAGCGTGCAATTGTCGGTCGAGCAGAATGCGCGCCAGCGCGGTGGTAGCTAGCGTCATCACAACGAAGTTCACACTGAGCACGCTGAACCAATGCGACTCCGACAAATTGGTAATCGCTTGTTGAACGAAAAGCGCCAGGTAGAGTGCGCCTTGCGGTCTGTCCGCACTCAAAACTCGCAACGACTGGCGAAGATGCGTGACGATATAGCCAAGCAAACAGACAAGACCCACCCACCCCAAATCGTTGACGACTTCCAAGTAGCCGTTGTGTGCAGAGCCCGGATAGAAATTACCCATGCGCAAAACAAACTCGTAAGAAGGCGATTGCGTAGTCGGACCGGTCCAATAAGCACCGTAGCCCGTGCCGAAGAACGGGTTCTGGCTGATGTGCTCGCTAACAATTGCCCAGATGGCGCTACGGCCCGTGAACGTCGTATCGAAACCCGTCAGCGACGTGATCGGCGCTAGTAGTATCGAGAGTCCGGGAATCAATTGCAGAATGGCGAGTGCATACACCACCAACACCAATACGACGATGGCTACTCCGTATTTGAGATACGGTTGTAAGCTGCGAGGCGAACGTATGAGCAAGCCAAGAAACACGACTGCGAAGATTGCGGTAATCAATGAAGTGGCGCTACGCGACAACCACAGACAGGTCGCCGCGAGCGCGCAGCCGAATAGCGCGTGAGTTGAACGCACTTGATGGGAGAACCACGCCTGCGTCCAAAATATCAGCGTAATGCAAGCGAGTGCGCCTAAAGTGTTTTTGTGATTGGTCAGCCCGCGCCACGCACCGATCAATTCCGGCGACGTCTCCTGATGAATGGCCAACGTAGGCGCTGCTAGGCCGAAGACTATCGAACCCAATAGCATGAGCGTCAATATCGGCCGCGTGACATTTTGGAAACGTCGCGAATGCCAACCGGAAAGTGTAAAGGCGATACATACGAGCACGATTGTGATCAAGCGGATGTCGCGACGCATCGTGACGATGGGTTCAATCGACCACGCGATACTGACAATTGCCAGCGCGACGAATGCAAGAAGCAATGGATTGAGCGCGCGCAGGAGTAACCACGCGAGCGACGCTCGCCAGAGAATAGCGATGCTCGCGCCGGTAAGCAGCGCAAGCCACAACATTCGGCTGAGCACCCCGCCGGATTCCGGTGCATAAGCATTCGACAGAACTTGGTAGTCGAATCCATCGGGAACGATGAGTAGCACAATGAGCGTCCACACCATGCCGGCGAGCAATAAGGAATGTCGGTCATCCCGCAGCCAAGATGCATTCGCTCTACCGGGTGTGTCCATTGGCCGCACCCATATATTAAAAGTGGTTGATTACGGCGCCCACAATCTGCGATCGAGTCGCTGCGAGTCGACGCAACATATCGCGACTCTCTTTGTAAGGCGTGTGTTTCGCGCGACTCATTGCCAGTACGCGTTTGACCAAGCTCGCAACCGCGAGACCGTCCGAGTAACGTGTAACAGGCGGAGTATCGACGACGACAAAATCGAAATTGTCGCGCCACTCTTCGATCATCCCCGCGAAGCGTGGATTCAGTAACAGCTCCAAGGGGTTGTCCGGGGCGGGACCCGCGGTAAGTAACGACAGGTGTCGCAACCCTTCGATCGATTGCAAGTGCGCGCCGCCGCCGCGTTCGATCGCTTGCGTGAGCCCCACTTGATTGCTGGCACCGAAGAGTTCGTGCTGACTCGGGCGGCGCAGGTCCGCATCGACCAGGAGCGTCGGCCTACCTAATTGCGCGAAGGCAATCGCGAGTTCGGCCGCAAGCTGCGAGCGTCCGTCGCCAGCGCCGGGACTGAGTAGCGCAACGACGTCGGACTCGTTGGCGTTGTCTCGGCGCAATAGCAGCTCCGTGCGCAACGCGCGAATTTTCTCGCAGCGCGGATCGAAAGGATCGGTGGCGATCAACAAACGCGGACTCGGCCTTGCCGGCTGCACTACCGCGGGCGGATAGCGCTTGGTCACGAGCGGATGCACCTGAGCTTCTTTTCTCAGATCGTACGGTTGATCGTGGAGGTCCGCGCTCATAGTTTGTTCTGCCACATGATTAAAATGCTGCGGTTATATAGCTAGGAAAAGCGCATCGCGGGAAGCGGACCGAATTCAGCGAGCACCGGTATGCCGTTATCGCGTTCGAGATCGTCGCGACAGCGCACACGTCGATTCACTAACTCGTAACAAAGCGGCACAAACAAGCCGAGCCCTAAGCCGGCGATCGTGCCCAGTAACATGAATGCCAACACACGCGGCTTGCTCGCCTTCACGGGGGGTGTCGCACGACTGACAAAACTCACGTTGGTGTAGTTGCCGAGCGATGCGAACATCACTTGGTCATAGCCATCGAGCGCGCGTTTGTAAACGGACTCCGCAGAATCCAGTTCGAGCCGATACTTGACGGCCTGATCGTGAAGTACGCTGGTGCTGAGAACCTTGTTCCGTTGTGTGGTGGCGGCACGTTGGAGCTTTTGTTCAAGCTGCTGAGTCGCGCTCAATCCAGTGGCGGCATTTCTCGAATAACTATCGACTTCGCCGGCAAGCATGCGTTTGCTGGCCGCGATTTGCGAATACAACTCGATGACCTGCGGATGTCTTGGACCAAGTGTGGTTTGTAATACCGCCAGCTTCGATTCCTGCATCGCCAGTTGTGTCTTGAGGGTTTGGACCAACTGAGATCCCATTACTTGATCGCCAACCGTCTGATCTCCGGATAGTTTGGCTTCCGCAGTGCGTCGGGCGCGCTGCGCATCGACGAGCTGTTGTTCAAGATCGGACAGCACAGTGACGTCGACGTCTCCCTTTCGATCGCCGGTATCGATGAGGGAATTGCGTTGATGAAACGCGGTGTACTGTTCTTGCGCCTGCCGCACTTTGATCTTAAGTTGTTCGAGTTGTTCGGCGTAGCGCTTCGCACGTTCCGATGCGGGGCCGGTGGAGCGTACGAAATCCTGCTCCTTATATACATCCGTCACGGTGTTGGCGATTAGCGCGGCTTGCTTGGGATCGCTCGCGGCGTAGGTAACGTAAATTAGCTGACCGCCGTACTGACCTTGATCGATCGTCAAGTTTTTGCTGAGCTGTCGCTCCGCATATTCACGCGCCGAGCCGCCGTCGCCATAGTATCCAGAGCGATACTCCGGGTCTTCAGTCAGCTTGAGCCGATCGACTACCGTGAGCAGCACTTCCGGATCGCGCATCAGTTCGGTTTGCGTGGCCATATAGCTGCTCAGCAAGCCGATCGGAAACTCCTTGGCGTTGAGTGGATCGTTGACTTCGTAGTTGACCATCAAAGTGGTCGTGGCTTGATACGTTCGCGGCAAAATCGCGAGAACGGTTGCAGTGAGAACGATAATCGCGGCTGCAATGATTATGCTGAGCTTTCGATAGGCCCACACGATCGCCCAGATTTGCGCCGGCGATAGGCCGGGATGCAGATACACATCCGGCACGACCGAATAAGCGATGGGTAGCGATGCCGAAGCGGGCAATACAGAAAGATCTTTCCCGGTATTCAAAATAGACTTTCCTTCACGTAGATTACGTCGTCGGCTTTTACGCGCTCGGTAACGGTGGCCTTCAACTTGGTGACATTGCCATCGGTGCCGCGGCGTTTGATTTCAATGCGATTATTATTGGTGGCGTATTTGGTCAGACCGCCGCCGCGTACGATTGCCTGTAACACAGTCATGTCCGGTTCCAAGCGGTACATGTTGGGCGCTTGCACTTCGCCGTAGATATAGAACTGTTCCGCGGGAGGTACGAAGACGGAATCGCCGCTTCGAATGGTGATGAGCTGTAGCGAATAACGTCCGTTTTGCAGTCCTTTAAGATCGATGGGATGGCGCTCTAAGTTCCCGACATTGTCCGGTCGTATCACATACACGACATTCGCGCTGCGCTCCGTCGTGCCGCCGGCTTCCGCGAGGAGATCCAAAACAGTGGTTCGCGACTCGACCGGAAAGCGTCCCGGCGCTTTAACTTCTCCCAACACTGTGACTTGTTGACTCCGCGATTGCGTCACTAGGATGGTGACCTGCGGATTCTTGAGAAACTGTCCGTCTCTAAATGCGGCAGCGACTTGCTGCGAGGCAGCGGTCGGCGACAATCCGGCGACTTGGACGGAACCGGCTAACGGTATTGCGATCGTGCCGTCGTCTGCCACGTAAGTAGTGGTATTGAGTTCCGGACGCCCGTAGACCTGGACGTTCACGACGTCGCCACTACCGAGCTGCAGTAGCGGTCGAAGGTCCGGAGAGGCGGCAGTTGAGTTGCGTTCAGGCGTACTACCGCCAAGCACAGCATTGGTTGTTACCGCAGCCATCGACTGTAGTGTCAGCAGTGTCAGACCGAGAAAAGAAACGGCGAAGTATTTACACCGCATGACTAACTCCTATTGACCCTGTGCCGACCATAGGATGCGAGCGTCGGATAGATGAGATGACAGGCAAACACTGCGGCGCTCCAATAAAAAATCACGTTGATCTTCGCGGAATTTCGACGCGCGATTGAGTCGCCTACGACGAGACTTAGTGTCGGCGCGCATCGTCATACAGTCTGTGCGTCAGCGAACATGCTGCCGGGATTGGCTATGTATGAGAGCGCACAGACGACCGCAGTGCTCTGCACTAGTGTCGAGAAATTCATAATAGACGAGCATGTCGGTTCCATCATGCAGGTTGATTTCGCCGATACAGCGCGCACCGTAGAGGGGTACTTAACGCCGACTCTCGAGTGCAATCGCACCGATGCAGACTATCCGAGAAACCTAACGCTTCCGGAACTCATCACGCGACAAGCCTTGCGGACGCCGCAGACTTCCGCAATCGTTTGCGGTGCGCGCGTCATGACCTACGGAGAACTTGAGTCTGCGGCCGATCGAATGGCGCAAATGTTACGTCGTAGTGGATTGGCCCCGGGCACACGGATTGCCGTGCTGCTCGATCGGTCGGTGGATTTGGTAGTGACGTTGCTGGCGATCCTCAAGGCCGGCAGTGCCTATATTCCACTCGACCCTGCGTATCCAACCGAACGCCTTTCGTATGTGCTCGATAACGCGCGGCCCGCTGCGGTCATATCGAAATCCGGGATCATCGAACGTTTTGCGCGTGGCGACATTCATACCATTCTATTGGATAAGGAGTCGCAGCCGGCGGATTCGGAGAGTGTTGTAGCACTGCATAATTCGCCAAGTCCGGACGACGTTGCGTACGTCATCTACACATCGGGTTCCACGGGCCTGCCCAAGGGCGTGCAGATTTGCCAGCGTTCTGTCGTCAACTTTCTGTGGGCGATGCGTCGTCAACCCGGGCTGGTTGCCGAAGACACGCTGGTGTCCGTAACGACAATTTCTTTCGACATCGCCGTGTTGGAAATCTTTTTGCCGTTGATTGTCGGCGCGAAAGTGGTGCTCGCCGAGGAAAAAGACATCGCCGACGGCTTGGCGTTGCAGGAGCTGTTGCGCGTGAACTCCGCCACGATTCTTCAGGCAACGCCAGTAACTTGGCAAATGCTAATCGACACCGGGTGGCAGGGCGGTCCGCATTTCAAAATGTTATGCGGCGGCGAAGCGCTATCGCGTAAGTTGGTCGAACTATTGCTGGCGCGAGGCGGCGAACTCTGGAACATGTATGGGCCGACGGAAACG
>JAYTQU010000167.1:0-36844 GCA_043746555.1 Pseudomonadota bacterium
CTTACCTGCAGGCTAACGAGCGCCACTGATCGTCAGCCTCGCTTTGGTGACTTCGCTTACAGCCGCATCGGCATGACAACGTACTTGCTGTCCGCCGGACCTGGCGCATGCAAAAGGCAACTACTGTTCGCGTCGGTAAAGCCCAGCTCTACATCCGGCGTTTCGATAGCTCCCAATGCATCCAGCAAATAATTAACGTTGAAACCAATCTCCATTTCCTCGCCGTCGTAATTCAATTCAAGCTCTTCTTCTGCTTCTTCCTGTTCCGGATTGTGTGCCTGTAGAACTAGCGCACCGGGCTTAAGGCCAACCCGAATTCCGCGAAACTTTTCATTCGACAAGATCGCCGTACGACTTAACGCCGCACGCAATACCTCACGTCCGACCAGCAATACTTTTGTCGGATTGGCCGGTACGACGCGGCCGTAGTCCGGAAATCGACCGTCAATGAGCTTAGACGTGAACCGAACTCCTCCAAATTGTATGCGAACATGATTCGTGCTTATCGCGATTTCCACCGCGCCCTCCGTCCCACTCAAGCGCTGCAACTCCATCACCGCTTTACGCGGCACAATGATCTGCGATGTCGAATTGATATCGGTTTGGAATGCCACTCGCGACATGGCCAGTCGGTGTCCATCCGTCGCTACCGCTCGAACTTCTTTACCATCGATTTCCAGCAATAACCCATTGAGATAGTATCGAACGTCTTGCTGCGCCATCGAAAACTGGGTTTTCTCCACCAATCGTCGCAGCTCCGTTTGTGGAATCCGAATCGTCTGCTGAACATTGATATCCTCCAAACTCGGGAAATCGCCCGCCGGAAGCGTTGCCAATGTAAATCGACTCTTTCCAGACTTTACTGTCGCTCGATCCCCATCCGAGTTAAACGACACCACTGCTTTTTCGGGAAGCGCGCGAATAATGTCGGCGAACTTTCGACCAGGAACCGTTACATCTCCAGGCTGTTCTACGTCGATGGATCCTACCGCCACCAACTCGACCTCCAAATCCGTCGCCGTGATCGCCAATCGCCCATTCGTCGCCGACAACAACACATTCGCCAACACTGGCATCGTTTGCCTGCGTTCAATTACCCCAATTACAGACAGAAGAGACGTAAGAATCGCCTCGCGGTCAGCACTAAACTTCATCGGTTTACCCTTCCAGGAAGATTAATTAAATCTTATATATTTCAGAATTATTACTGCTCTTATGAGCGTTGTACAAACACAGCAAAACTCACTAATTTGCAATAATATCAATCTCTTATGCGTCAATTCCCGGTCGGATAAATCACTTGTGACCTGTCAGCCGACTGTGAACCGAGTGTGCATAAATTAAATCAAACCGTTACTAACAACTTGTCCACATTATCCCGTTAATGTTCTCAACAAGTTCGAAAAGTCCTCGTTGGTGCGGCTATCGGACTCCCGCAATCCCTTCATTACCTTACATGCGTGCAATACGGTCGTATGGTCGCGACCGCCGAAGGCATCTCCAATTTCCGGCAAGCTATGCTTCGTCAATTCTTTCGCCAGAGCCATTGCCAGCTGACGTGGACGCGTAATAGACCGATTGCGCCGTTTCGACAATAGATCCGCCACCCGAATTTTGTAGTATTCCGCTACCATCTTTTGAATATTTTCGATCGTCACAAGCCGGTCCTGCATCGCCAGCAGATCACGTAACGCTTCTTTAGCAAAATCAAGCGTAATTGGCCGCCCGGTAAATTGCGAATTGGCGACCACGCGCCGCAGAGCACCTTCCAACTCCCGAACATTGGAGCGAATTCGCTTCGCAATAAAGAAGGCGACTTCCTCAGGCAAACCCACTCGCCAAGTTGCGGCCTTACTCATCAGAATCGCGACACATGTTTCAAGCTCGGGCGGGTCGATCGAGATACTCAATCCCCAACCGAAGCGCGACTTTAGTCGTTCTTCTAATCCGTCGACTTCCTTCGGGTAGCGATCGCAAGTCAAGATAATTTGTTGCTGACCTTCGAAGAGCGCATTAAAGGTGTGGAAAAACTCCTCTTGCGACCCTTCTTTGCCGGCAAAGAACTGAATGTCGTCGATCATTAGCGCATTCAGCGACCGATAGGCATTCTTAAATTCGTTGATACGTTTGTGCTGCAGTGCCTCGACCATATCTCGGACAAAGCGTTCCGAGTGCATGTATGCCACTTTTAATGTCGGATCGCGACCACGGATCGCATTCCCAACGGCGTGCATCAGATGTGTTTTTCCGAGTCCGACGCCGCCATAAAGAAACAACGGGTTGTACGCAATCCCAGGGTTTTCTGCTACCTGAACTGCCGCCGCACGCGCTAGTTGATTACTTTTGCCCTCGACGAAATTGGCGAAAGTAAACTCGGGATTAAGACGACTTCCCAGCGCGACTGGATTATCGAGTACGCGTTCTCGACTCGTGGGTCGAGCATCGACACTGACGGATTGCAGCAGTCCGCCATTTCCGTTGCCGGTACTAACACGCCTAGAACCCACTTCAAGCACCAACGACGGCGCGGGTTCATCAGCCACTGCGTCGATCAACTCTCCAATACGGCCGACCGCGTTTTGCGTCACCCATTCAACCACAAAGCGATTCGGCGCGAGCAAGCGCAGCACACCACTATCCTCGATAGCTTGCAGGGGTCTAATCCAGGTATTGAACTGCTGTTCAGGCATCTCGGCTTCGAGCTGCGACAGACAACGGTTCCACAACGAGCCTTGCACGGTTCGTCCTCGTTATGATTTGGTTTGGGGGCCACGGCGGAAGGGGTCGAAGTCTAACCGTCGCGGGCAAGGTTATCCACAGGCTCGTAGAAATAAGTCGGCGGCTTGAACGCGATTTCGGCTTGACACCCTAAACACCGCTGCGTACCCTTGCCGCCCTTCGATTTTCCCGACGTCATGGCTTTATTTTAAGGCCGGTTTTTGCGACGGGATCGCACCGGAAACCCGACCATGAAGCGCACTTATCAGCCCAGCAACATTCATCGCAAGCGAACCCACGGATTTCGCGCCCGCATGGCGACTCGTGGCGGTCGTTTGGTTTTGGCTCGTCGCCGCGCGAAAGGTCGCAAGCGGCTCTGCGTCTAAGCCATCGTCGCGAGCGCACCATCCCAATCGCTCGCACTCAACTTCGATGGTCGAACGCTTGCGCACTTCCAACGCAGCGTCATTCACGGCGGCACATCGACTTCGCGCCAAGCCACAATTCGATCTGCTCTATCGTAAAGGGCGGCGCATCAATGACCCAAACTTCTTGGTTCTTGCCCTCGCCAACGATTTGCCCCACGCGCGACTTGGTTTGTCGATTTCCGCCAAAGCCGTTGGCAACGCCGTGAATCGCAACCGAGTGAAAAGAACAATTCGCGAATCCTTTCGCCGCAATCTGCAACGCTTGCGCAACATCGACATTGTCGTCAACGCTCGAAATTCCGCGCGCAACGCATCGAATCCCGCGTTAACGCACAGCCTCGAACAACTTTGGGATAAGCTCGCACGTCATGCGTAACGCGTTGCTCATACTGATTCGAGGATACCAGTGGATATTACGGCCTCTGATCGGCCCGAGCTGCCGCTTTTATCCGAGCTGTTCCTGTTATGCACACCAAGCGATTAGGCGCCACGGCGCGTGGCGCGGATTGCGCATGGCTGCGAGCCGACTCTCGCGCTGCCACCCATGGAACGAAGGTGGTTACGACCCCGTCGATCCATCGCCAGCTACCTCCAGCGATATTATCAAACGCACTATCGAGCCAAATCGCAATCGCGCAACCCATGACGCCGCTCCGCCGTCATAACCAACTCGCACTTCATATAAGTTTATGCTCCATGGATAAGTTACGACTCTACGTTTGGATCGCCCTCGCCGCGGTTCTTTTCATCGGTTACACACTTTGGCAACAAGACTATCCGCCACCGATCGCCCCTCCGGTCGCGGCCGCGCCCGCCGCGAGTCAATCCGACAACACCTTGCCCACGCTTCCCGGTAGCACCAACACGGCAACGCCACCGGCTGTTTCACAGCCAACGCCAAGTGTCGTCGAACCGACGTCGACCGTTCCGACGATCAATCCGTCAGCCGCTACGATTGATGTTCGCACCGATGTCCTCGATCTTTCAGTAAGCACGCAAGGCGGAGAATTGGATCGCGCCGACATGCTCAAATATCCGCTCGGTAAAGATCAACCCGGAAAATTCGTTCGATTGCTCGACTCCCGCGCGGAGGACTTCTTCGTTCTTCGCAGCGGATTGCGAGCAGCGGATGAACACACCGCCCCAACCCATCAAGCACTCTATGACACGGCCGCGAGCAGCTTCAAGCTCGCGTCGGGGCAAGACACGTTGAGCGTTCCCCTGACCTGGACCGACGGCTCCGTAAAGGTCACCAAGACTTACACGTTCAAACGCGGCAGTTATGCGATTGCACTGGACTACAAAATAGAAAACGCATCGGCGATTGAGTGGAAAGCCGCGTCGTATGTCCAAATCGCGCGTCGCCAACCAATCATTAAGACATCGAGGTTCAATACGGCAAGCTATGCCTTCCTGGGGCCCGCTATTTTCGACGGCAAAAGCATCAACAAGCTCAAGCTCAACAAGGAGGACAACCAGAACTTCCACGGCACCTTCGAAGGCGGTTGGTTGGCGGCAATGCAACATCACTTTGTGGTCGCATCGGTACCGAAGCCAGGTCTCGACTACGACTATCATTTGAAGATCGAATCGCCACAGCAATTCAACGTCACCTACCGAGGGCCGTTAGTCGCGGTTCCTGCCGGTGGGAGTGGCGAAGCGCATGAGACGCTATTCATCGGCCCAACAATTCAGACGCAGCTCGAAAAAATCGGCTCCAAACTCGACCTGACCGTCGATTACGGCAAGTTGACGATTATCGCCGGTCCGTTGTTCTGGATTCTCGCGAAGGTCCACAGTGTCGTCGGTAACTGGGGTTGGTCGATCATCCTCGTAACTATCCTGATTAAGGCCGTGTTCTACAAGCTCACCGAGACCAGCGGCAAATCGATGGCGAAGATGCGCGAAGTCGCTCCGCGCATGAAAGCACTACAGGAACGTTACAAAGACAACCGTGAAGAACTCGGCCGCGCCACCATGGAGTTTTACAAGCGCGAAAAAATCAACCCCCTTGCCGGATGCTTGCCCACCCTCATCCAAATGCCGGTATTTATGGCGTTTTACTGGGCGATTTTGAACAGCGCCGAAATGCAGCAAGCGCCTTTTATCGGTTACATCACCGACCTGTCGAGTCGCGATCCGTACTTCATTCTGCCTCTTATTCTAGGTGCCGTGAATCTCGTGCAGTTCAAATTGAATCCGGCGCCGGCCGATCCCATGCAAGCCAAAATGATGATGTTGATGCCGGTTGTAATGACCGGCATGATGGTGATGTTTCCCACCGGCTTAGTGTTGTACTGGATCACCAACACAGGACTTTCAATTTTGCAGCAGTGGTATATCAATCGAGTGGTCGCGGCCGCAGCCGCTGCCAAGAAAAACTGATCTCGATGTGAATTCCGCAGACACCATTGCCGCTATCGCAACGCCGCCGGGTCGCGGCGGCATCGGTGTACTGCGAATCTCGGGTCAAAATACGCGAGAGATCGCAGCAAGCATTTGCGGCACCGTGCCCACGCCGCGCCACGCCAGCCTGCGAACCTTTTCCGACGGCGACGGAGTGCCGCTCGATCGGGGACTTGCTATTTTTTTCCCCGGACCGAATTCATTCACCGGCGATGACGTGCTGGAACTGCACGCACACGGCGGACCGATTCTCATGGACTTGCTGCTTGCAAGAACGCTTGAACTTGGTGCCCGAGTCGCCGAGCCGGGAGAATTCAGTCATCGCGCCTTCCTCAACGATAAGCTTGATTTGCTGCAAGCCGAAGCGATTGCCGATCTGATCGATAGCGGATCGCAACAGGCGGCGCGAGCGGCCGTGCGTTCACTGCAAGGCGCGTTCTCGGCGCACACACACGTCCTAACGCAACAATTGATCGAAGCGCGTATGTATGTCGAAGCGGCGATCGACTTCCCGGAAGAAGAAATCGACTTTCTCGCCGATATCGAATTGGGCAAACGCCTCGATCGACTTGCGGCATACGTGACCGAGACGCTCGCGAATGCCCACCAAGGCGCGTTACTGCGCGATGGCATGACGGTCGTGATCGCAGGCAAACCGAACGCCGGCAAATCAAGTTTGCTGAATGCATTAGCTGGATACG
The DNA here is from genome assembly GCA_043746555.1 of Pseudomonadota bacterium. GTDB lineage: Bacteria > Pseudomonadota > Gammaproteobacteria > Steroidobacterales > Steroidobacteraceae > CAZQYC01. The sequence goes on from JAYTQU010000167.1 coordinate 6,254, forward strand.
AAGCGGCGATCGTCACGCCAGTTCCTGGAACCACGCGCGACGTCCTTCGCGAGCGCATCGCTATCGACGGTATGCCGTTGCACATTATCGATACTGCAGGATTACGCGATACCGTCGACATCGTGGAAAGCGAAGGCATCAAGCGCGCGCATCGCGAGATGGCGAAGGCCGATCGCATCCTGTACATCATCGATAGTACGCAAAAATCAAGCAGGGCCGAAATTAAGCACGAACTCGCATCGCTACCCAAAGACATTGCGATCACACTCATTTTCAATAAGATGGATCTCGCCAAACCGGATTTGGAAATGCCCGAAACGACAGCGCTACGACTCTCCGCCACTACCGGCGAAGGATTGGCGGAACTGCATCGACACCTCAAAGAATGCATGGGCCTTCAAGAATCATCCGCGACAACTTTCTCGGCGCGTCGCCGCCATCTCGATGCGCTGCGTCGCGCGCAACAGCACATTCAATCAGCAATTCGATTGCTACAAGAACGCAAGGCCGGTGAGCTCATGGCGGAAGAACTGCGCATTGCGCAGCACGATATCGGCGAGATCACCGGTGCAGTCACCTCGGACGATTTGCTCGGAAAGATCTTTGCGAGTTTTTGTATCGGCAAGTGAGCGCTAACCGAGCAGTCTCGCTCGCCGATACAAACGCGTCGCAACCCAGAGCAATAGCGCGCCGGCGAGGAGAGTAGAAAACACCGACACAACAACGTGCGTCGACTCAACTGCATCGCCGCGCAACAAACTCGTCGCGATCAAGTGTTGACTCAGGCTCGGAATCGTCATCAATAACGTCGTTGGGCGAACGTTAGCGATGCTGGCGAACAAGATGGGTAAGGTGGGAACCGCGAGGACTACACCGAGCCAAGTCTGTGCTTCCCGATAGCTGCGAGTGAATGAGCCGACCACAAACAACAGTGTCGCGCCGAAGATCGCCATTGGTACCATGATGGCCGCGATCTTCAGCGCGATCAGCGGACTGAAGTTGCTCGACATACCGAGTTTCTCCAACGGCAGGAGTTGCATGCTGACGACGAGAGCGGTCAGCGTTAGCGACAACGCCATCATCATGAACAAAGCCGTTGCACCGATCTTGCCGAACACAAGTTGCGAACGTGCAATCGGCAAACAGAGCAACGACTCCAACGACCCACGCTCGCGTTCGCCTGCCGTTACGTCGATCGCTAAGTACATGCCGCCCAACAGCAACGAGAACAGCAAGTAGTAGGTGAGGGTGCCGAGCAGTACGATAGCGCGACTGGACGGCGTGGCGACATCGACGGTCCGCACGTCAATGGCCGACACTACACCCGGATCGACGCCACGCGCGAGCAATCGCAGTGACCCCAGTCTGTGGCTATAACCTTCGAGTAACGCGCGCGCGCGACCCACGAAACGTTGCGCTTTGCTATTCGAACTGTCCGCAACGAGTTCGATCGACGCTGGCTTGCCGGCCTGCAATTGCGCACCGAAGGTATCTGGAACGATCAAGACCACTGGTTCGCGACCAGCGCTCACTAACGCGCGCGCTGCTGGAACGTCGTTGGCTAGCCTTATGATTTCAGCGCCATTCTGTTCGAAAAAACGCAACAAATTCGGCGCGTGCTCAGCACCGATTACCGGCAATCGCAGTGCCTCGTCGGCCTCACCGACGACCCGATCGACCATGACCGTGGTCATTACCGCAAACAACACCGGCCCCATCAATGGCACAAACAAAAACGCCGACAACAACGTACGTCGGTCGCGAAGATTTTCCAATACTTCCTTGGCGAACACAGTCCATCCTGCGCGCATCATACGACGGCCTCTCCTTGACTTTGCTCAACTGCAGCTGGCTCACCGGTGGCGCGCATGAAGGCGTCTTCCAAATTGCTCGCACCGGTGTTGGCGAGAATTTCCTCGGGCGTGCCGCCGGCGACAACGCGACCGTGCGCGATGATGACGATGTCGTCGCATAATGCGGCCACCTCTTGCATGATGTGACTAGAGAACAGCACGCAACAACCGCTCTCTTTCAGTCCGCGAATCACCTCGCGTAATGCGCGCGTGGCGTGGACGTCGAGTCCGCTGGTGGGTTCGTCGAGAATCACATTGCGTGGCGCGTGAATCAGCGCACGCGCTAACGCCACCTTGAGTTTTTGTCCATGCGAGAAGCCTTGAGTGCGGCGATCCAATATTTCGCTCATCTCCAGTTGCCGCGACCATCGATCGATACGTTGTTCAATGATGCCAGTCTCGAGGCCATGGAGTTGACCGTAGTAGCGAATGTTTTCGCGCGCGGTGAGATGCGGATAAAGGCCGCTCGCGTGCGGCAACACGCCTAACGAACGGCGTACGGCGAGCGTCTCTTGCTTGCAATTACGACCATCGACAATGGCGCCGCCGCTGTCGGCGTGTAACACCGTGCTGACGATGCGCAACGTGGTCGATTTGCCGGCACCGTTAGCGCCGAGTAATCCGGTGATGCGTCCATCTCGCGCGATAAATGAAACCTCGTGCAATGCTTGCACATTGCCGAATCGTTTGGCGAGCTGTTCAACGACAATCATGGGCCTGGACTCGTTGCGGATAACATGAATGGTGAAGCGGCTTGTTTACTGACGCAGCGCAAATCCAAATCGATACTTGATGCCCTATCGATATAGCGAGTCATTACTCTCGATACACAAGGATTGTTCAACTGACCATGACCTTTACCCGGCACGACGATAAGTTTCGCATTTTTGAAACTGCGCGCTGCTTGCACGCCGAAACGCTCCGGCGTTACCGGATCGTTTTCGCCCGACAACAACAACGCGGGCACGTCACTTAAAAGCGGCGCATGAAAATCCGCATCGATGACACCGCGCGGCCACACCGAGCACATCGTCTGTAAGGTCTCGACGAAAACACGGCGCAGATAACTTCGATCGATAGTCGGGTCGTTCAAGACCTGCTTTGAAAAAAACGGCACATCCTCGGTACATACCACGGCGTTATGCATGCCGTTGGCGATCTGTTGGTCGAGATCGCGTGACACCAGCAAGGCCTGCGCCGCAAGCGCCTGCGGACGATCTTGCGCAGCCGCGTGAATTAAATACGGCAACAATGACGCCGTATCGTCCGAATAACTATATAAACGCAATGCGGCTGCTAAATGCAGGTAGCTAAAGTCGAGCGGAGTTGCGATCGCCGTGCTTGGATCGGGGACCGTGATGCGAATCGAATGGCGAGTGAGTTGTGCGCGCAGTTGTTCCAATTCAGTGACGATATTCGGAAAGGCTTGTTGACACGCGGCTTGGCTTGTACAACGACGCAAGATCGCATCGAGCGCGCTCTGCGCAGCCGGTCCCACTTCCGGACCCAGCGCAACGCCAACGGGCACGATTCCATCGAGAACGACTGAACGAACCTGCATCGGATAACGCCGCACATAGTGTTGCGCAACTCGCGTGCCGTACGAAATCCCGTAAAGATTGATCCTTTGGTAACCGAGCGCTTTGCGAATATCGTCCATGTCGCGCACGGCAACGCTGGTGCTATAAAAACGCGGATCGCCCGCGAGATGGCGCAAGCATTCCAGCGTCGCATTCTTAATCGATGTGCTGTCGAAGCTTTCGTCTTCCAGCTCGTCCGGAAGGTTGCAATCGAGTCGGTTCGATTTTCCCGTGCCGCGCTGATCGATTACCACGAGATCGCGATCGCGTCGCAATTCATCGAACGCGCGACTACTCGATAAATAGAAATCGCTCGCCGCTTGCCCAGGTCCGCCGCTGATGATGAACACCGGGTCGGGCAATGCTTGGCGCCTTAGTGCGGAAATGATTGCTACGTGAATTCGAATGCGTTTGCTTTTCGAATCGTCGCGATTCTCGGCAACGTCAAACCACCCACAGCGAGCTCTCGCCGTCCCTGAACCGACGCTGGACTCGATGCGGCAATCCGCAAGTCGTATTGAACGGCCACTGGTTTCGGCAGAAACACTAACCGATCCGACAACCAAGCCGATCAAGCTCAACATTGTCAAAAGTCTGACGCTCAATGGTTGCTCCAGTGTCACCCAAACGCAGCCAGTGTGCGGGCCGTCGCCAACGAATGTAAAGCTCATCGCTTGCGGAGGAACAAAAGCATTAGAATTCACGGCCTGCGGAATCTTAGCTATGCACTCCCATCATTACTTTCAAGTCATTGTTATCGGCGGCGGTCACGCCGGCACCGAAGCGGCGCTCGCGTCCGCGCGAATGGGAGCGCGCACGTTGCTGCTGACGCAAAGCATCGAGACGCTCGGGCAAATGAGTTGCAATCCGGCGATCGGCGGAATCGGGAAGGGACACCTCGTCAAAGAAATTGATGCGCTCGGTGGCGCGATGGCGCGAGCGACCGATCGTGCGGGGATTCAATTCCGTACGCTCAATGCGAGCAAGGGTCCGGCGGTGCGTGCGACGCGTGCGCAGGCGGATCGAGCTTTGTACAAGCAGGCGATCAGATCGATCTTGGAAAATCAACCGAATATTTCGATCTTTCAACAAGAGGTCGCCGATCTCATTGTCGAAGGCGACAAAGTAGTTGGCGTCGTCACGCAGGTCGGATTGGAATTTCGCGCACCGTGCGTGGTGCTAACGGTTGGCACTTTTCTCGCGGGTAAGATCCACGTTGGACTGGCGAACTACCAGGGCGGACGCGCAGGCGATCCGCCGTCGAATCGATTGGCTGCGCGACTACGCGAATTGCCGCTTCGAGTCGGCCGACTCAAAACCGGTACGCCGCCGCGCATCGATGGCCGCACGATCGATTACTCGCAGCTCACGATTCAGCATGGCGACAATCCGGTGCCGGTGTTTTCGTACCTCGGTCGGCGCAGCGATCATCCGGCGCAATTGCCCTGTCACATCACGGCCACGAATGAACGCACGCACGAGGTCATTCGCGCCGGTTGCGATCGCTCCCCGATGTTTACCGGCGCGATCGAAGGTGTGGGTCCGCGTTACTGTCCGTCGGTAGAAGATAAAATTCATCGCTTCGCGGACAAAGCATCGCATCAAATTTTTATCGAGCCCGAAGGCTTGAACACGCATGAGATTTATCCCAATGGAATCTCCACCAGCTTGCCGTACGACGTGCAGTTGGATCTGGTGCGTTCGATCAAAGGGTTCGAGCGCGCGCATATCACGAGACCCGGTTATGCGATTGAATACGATTACTTCGATCCACGCGATTTGCAGTACACACTCGAAACCAAACACATCGGCGGTTTGTACTTTGCCGGTCAGATCAATGGCACCACCGGATACGAAGAAGCCGCGGCACAAGGATTACTCGCCGGTATCAATGCCGCACTTAAAGTGCAAGACAAAACCCCCTGGTGGCCAAAGCGTAGCGAAGCCTATCTCGGCGTGCTCGTCGACGATCTCATCACGCGCGGCACGAACGAACCGTATCGTATGTTTACCAGTCGGGCGGAGTATCGACTTTCCCTTCGCGAAGACAACGCCGATGCGCGCCTCACGCCGAAGGGTCGCGAAGTGGGGTTGATTGACGATGAACGCTGGGCCTTTTTCGAAAGCAAGCGCGTTGCAGTCGAGACGGAAATCGCACGACTCAAAGATATTTCAGTACAGCCATATCATGTGACCGACGAACAAGCCGTTGCGATCTTCGGTGCGCCGCTCACACGCGACGCCAAAGCATTCGAGTTGTTACGCCGTCCCGAAGTGGCGTATCACTCGCTGGTCAGCATCGAAAGCATCGGCGCGCCGCAACTCATCGACGATGAGCGTTTGGTCGAGCAACTCGCAACGCAGATCGATGTACAAGCCAAGTACACCGGTTATATAGATCGTCAATCGGAAGAAATCGAGCGTCACGCCAAGCACGAAGGCACGACGCTGCCCGGCGACCTCAACTACAAAGAGGTATTGGGATTGTCGAATGAAGTACGGCAACGATTGAGTGAAGCCAGGCCGACGACGCTCGGTCAAGCCGGGCGAGTGCCGGGCGTCACGCCTGCGGCGATTTCCCTGTTATTGGTACACTTGAAACGTCGTGCACTCGGCACTAGGTATCCGTTGATTAACTGCCAATGATAGTGTTTGTGGCTTCGCAAGCCTTTGTCCTATGACGCCGCGAAATCCCCGACGGGGGACGCGCGATGCCACCCTGCAGAGATGGTAGCCTGCGCATTGGGCAACGCTTACCTGGATAGCAAGCTGTCTAACGGTGTAGTTGCCGGTTCATCGCCAATTACCCCCAGCACATTTCGCGATGGACTTCACAGATTGGTCGCGTGGCGAGATCCATCGTCGAAGTTTAAACATTAGTCGCGACTTGCGGCACCGGCGTCGCTTTAGGGCTGTGAACGCCTTCATCATTTCCGTGCAATAGAACTGTTAAGTTGTCCATCCATAAAATTTAATACATCGACCCACCAATGACTTGGTTTTTGATCTTCGCCGGTACTGTTTTTGCGCTGTATTTTTGGCGTCAATATCGTATCCGACAAGCTGAGTTGAACAGCCCTTTTGCCGAACATCGCCAGGGAATGCGCTATATAGGCGAGTCGCTCACATTGGAAAAGCCGATTCATAACAACAACGGGCGCATCTATCTTGGCAATCGCGAGTGGGACGTTCGCGGCCCCAACTTACCGGTGGGTTCGCGGGTGCGAGTGACCGGCGTCGACGGTTCCGTTCTATTGGTCGATCGAACCGCCGCGTAGGAATTCGCGTTAGCCAAAAGATACAAGGAATCTGATCGCGACAGCAAACGCAACTGTCGGCGGAAGCGCGATCGCCAAATTCGCATTGCACAACACGGCTTGATAACAACGCGCCGCGCTTTTGTTTCTGCGTTAGCGATTCTTCTCCACGATCAAATCGTAGGTCACGCGCACCGACGCACTGAAAGTCAATTGTCCTGTTTGATAGGTAGCGGCACGGTGGCTATCGGAACTCGCAGCACGCGCCATCACGGCTTGATTGCTAACGATTGGAATCGGTCTGTACGTCACCGACGAATCGATAGTGCGTACCGGACCAAGCGAAGCTTTCGCTGCGCGTGCGACGGCTTCGGCGTTAAGGCGTGCATCGTCGATGGCAAGCGACATCGCTTCACGTTCCAAATCACGGCGGCGGCTGGATTCCAAAAGAGGATCGCCGACTTGATTCGCGCCAAGACTCACCGCGCGTTCCAGTAGTAATCCTAGTTTGTCCAAATCGCGCACCACGATTTCAGCTTGTCGCAATACGTAATAGTCGATGAGACGCCGTTCGCGGCCGGCGTTATTCCAATCGTATTCGGGTTGGACCGTGAGACGCGTGGTGCGGACATCCTTGGGGTCGATTTTGAGTTCGCGTGTCAGTTTGAGCAGCGCGTCGATCTTGTGAGCGACGTCATTACGCGCCGTTTCCAGTTGTGGTTTGCGGGCTTCGATACCCAAGGTTAGCGAGGCGCGATCGGGTTCGGAAAGCACTTCGGCGGAACCCGTTACTTGCACAGTGCGAGGTATCTCCTGAGCGGAAACCCCGCTGCCGACCAGAATGGACGTCATGAACAAGATGGATATCGCACGCATAAAGCCTCCAGTAACGACCACCACCGTAGACTTAATCAAACTCGGCTTGAGCATACGGCGATTCGAGCATATTGACACTGCACCCCGAACTGCAACTTCGAATTTTCCTTCGCGGCCATTTCCGCTACCATTGCGCCCCCGTTTTGACTGGCCGTCGGCGTAGCAGCGCAGATCGACGTCGCGATCATTCTTATGACCGCAACCGTAACCGCATTCCGATGGCTATTGGACCGCACGGCCTGCAAATCATTCTGTTCGGAGTTGGCTATGAAATTGCGATTGTATTGGATGGTGTTCGGTTTGAGCCTCGCGAGTATGGCGTCCGTTTGCTACGCCGAGGACGCAGCGTTGGTGAAGAACGGTAAGGTGTTGGCTTACACCTGCCATGGATGCCATGGCATCGAAGGTTACAAAAACGCCTATCCAACTTACAGCGTCCCCAAAGTGGGCGGCCAACACGCAAAATATCTGCACGACGCCTTGAAAGAATATGCAAGCGGCGATCGCGCTCACAGCACCATGCACGCACAAGCGGCATCGCTCTCGGATCAAGATTTCGAGGCGATTACGGCATTTTTCCAAGGGTCCGGGCCAAGCTCCGCAAGTGCAGTCGTCGGTACACCGCCGCCTTCGACCGCAATGTGCGTCACCTGTCATGGTAGCAATGGAGTCGGAATTTCTCCTGACTATCCGATTTTGGCCGGCCAACATCGCGATTTCCTTGAACAAGCGTTGCACGATTACAAAAGCGGTAAACGGAAAAACCCTGTCATGACGGGCATGGCCGCACAGATCAAGGACGAAGATATTCCAATGATCGCCGCGTTTTTCGCTAAGCAATCGTCGCCACTTTGCGCGACCGACAAGATTCGCGAGAACGGGAAGTGTCAGTAAGGGGTGTAGACCACCGGCCAACTGGCTGCTGGCAACTTGCCGGAAACAGATTGAAAGCGGGCCGGGCTCTTCCCGGCCTTGTTGTTTATAGTTGTAGATTCTTGTCATGCTCTGGCCAGCCGCCAGTTGACCAGTAGGCCGTTCCACCATGACCATCATTGCTATCGACGCGCATTACATCCGGCCAAAGCTGGCGGCGGTGCATCTCATCGTGGAGAACGGCCGTGCGGCGTTTGTCGATACCGGCGCGAATCGATCCGTGCCTTTTGTGCTCGATGCACTGAAGCAACATGGACTTTCACCAAGCACTGTCGACTACGTTTTTCTCACGCATGTACATCTCGATCACGCCGGCGGTGCAGGTACGTTGATGCAGGCGTTGCCGAATGCAAAATGCGTACTGCATCCGCGTGGCGCGCGGCACATGATCGATCCAACAAAATTGGTTGCCGCTTCCAAAGAAGTTTACGGAGAACGGCGCTTTAATTCGCTTTATGGCGATCTGGTTCCGATTCCGGCCGATCGCGTGATCGTTGTCGAAGATGGCGACCGTTTGAACCTCAGTGGTCGCGAATTCGAATTCATTCACACTCCCGGCCACGCCAATCATCATTACTGCATCGTAGATAAAGTGGGCAGCGTAATTTTCTCCGGAGATACTTTCGGTATGTCGTATCGTGAACTCGATACCGAAAACGGCGCGTTCATCATGCCGATCACCACGCCTTCGCAATTCGATCCGGAAGCCGCGCACAAGTCGATTGATCGACTGATGAGTTACCAGCCGCGCGCGATTTACGTGACTCACTACAGCCGCGTTGAAGGCTTGACGAAACTTGCTGCCGATATGCACGAACAAATCGACGGATACGTGTCCATTGCAAAAAAACACGCAGCTAGTTCCCATCGAACACAACTCATGATCGCAGACTTAACGAACTTCATCTTCGAGCGCTTGGATCGTCATGGCGTAAGCAAGGATGAAGCGTTTCGCCACGAGCTGCTCGACGGTGATATCAAGCTCAATGTCCAGGGGTTGGACGTGTGGCTGCAACAGCAGGCATGATTCGGCATCCACTTTCGCTTCACGAGATTTCCATGAATAATTTCCGAGCATTCCGCATTCATCAACAAGACGGCAAAATCGTTGCGCGCATCGACACCATTACGCTCGACGATCTCACGCCCGGCGAAGTGGTAATCAAGGTCGCGTACTCGGACATCAATTACAAGGATGCGTTGGCGGCAACGGGTCCTGGAAAAATTCTGCGCAAGTATCCGTTGGTCGGTGGCATCGATCTCGCGGGCGAAGTCGTGAGTTCGTCCGACCCGCAATTCAAACCTGGTCAAGCGGTGCTTGTCACTGGTGGGTTGTTGAGCGAAACTTTCGATGGAGGTTACGCGGAATACGCACGAGTAAAAGCAGATTTAGTTATTCCGATGCCGCAAGGACTTGATGCGCGTACCTCGATGGTGATCGGCACTGCGGGATTTACGGCGGCGTTGGCGATTCATCGCATGGAACAAAACGGCTTGAATCCGACTCAAGGCGAAGTGCTGGTCAATGGCGCAACCGGCGGTGTGGGCAGCATGGCCATCGACATGTTGTCCGGTCGCGGTTACGACGTTGTCGCGCTTACCGGCAAAAAAGAATCCGAAAGTTATCTCAAACAACTTGGCGCAAAACGCATTTTGCTACGCAGCGAATTGCAGATCGGCACCAAGCCGATGGAAGCGCAGCTATGGGCAGGTGCAATCGATAACTTGGGCGGCGATGTACTAAGTTGGCTGATTCGCACCACCAAAGATTGGGGCACCGTCGCAAGTGTCGGAATGGCGCAGAGTGGCGAACTCAAAGGCACGGTATTTCCTTTCATTCTGCGCGGAGTAAGTTTGGTTGGTGCAAATTCCGTCACCATTCCGCGCGCACCGCGTCTTGCCGTGTGGCAACGCATTGCTTCCGATCTGAAACCCCGGCATCTCGATGTGATTGGTGCACGCACTGTCACGTTGGAAGATTTACCGACTGCGTTCGACGGCTACATTAAAGGCACAGTCACAGGCCGAACGGTGGTGAAGATTTGAGTTGCGATTCGATTTGTGATTAACACTCTGCAAGATGGCGCTGCCGAACTCGGTGTTGTGCTCACCGACGAGCAAGCCGCGAAACTGATTCGCTTACTCGACGAACTCGACGATTGGAATCAGCGCATGAATCTCACCGCGATTCGCGAACGCTCACAGCAGATCGCCAAGCATTTGCTCGATAGTTTGTCGATTCAGGAATTCCTTCGCGGCGCGCGCATCGCGGACATCGGTACCGGCGCGGGATTTCCGGGATTACCGTTGGCGTTGGTGAATCCGGATAAGAAATTTACGTTGATCGATTCGGTGGCGAAGAAGCTTCGCTTTGTCGATCACGCCGCGCAAGTCATGGGGCTGACCAACGTCACAACGTTGCACTCGCGCGCCGAAGCGATCAGTCTCAAAGATCGTAACGCACCGCGCTTCGAATGCGTCGTTGCCCGCGCAGTTGGTCCAATTGAAATGTTGGTGAAGTCGAGCGGCCACTTGCTGTTCGGCGGCGGACGGCTGCTCGCGATGAAGGGCAAACGGCCGGATGAAGAGCTAAAAAGTCTTCCCACCGGCTGGAAAGTCGCACAGATTCACAGGCTCAAGGTGCCGGGTCTGGACGAGGAGCGGCATCTTGTGGAAATCTGGCGCTCGCATGACAAGGCTGTAGACTGTAGGCCGTAGGCGGTAGGTCAAAAGCCAACCAGAAACCTTCTTGATTTTCTTCCTACAGTCTAGAGCCTACAGCCGACAGCCTCATGCACAGAATCATCGCCATCGCTAATCAGAAAGGCGGAGTGGGAAAGACCACTACCTCCGTCAATCTTGCGGCCTCGCTCGCAGCGACGAAGCGGCGAGTGCTGTTGGTGGATATAGATCCGCAGGGCAACGCGACGATGGGTTGCGGCGTCGACAAGCGCTCGTTGCAATATGCGACCACGGATGTCTTATTGAATGAAGCCGACGCGGCGGCGGCGCTGGTGCAAGTAGAAAACGGCGGATTCGCATTGTTGCCGTCGAATCAAGACTTGGTCGCCGCGGAAGTGCAGTTGATTGGCAAGCCGGGCGCCGAAATTCGATTGCGGTCAGCGCTTCGACCGATACGACATTTGTACGACATCGTGCTCATCGATTGTCCACCGTCGCTCAACATGCTGACGGTGAATGCGCTGGTCGCAGCCGATAGCGTGCTGATTCCGATGCAATGCGAATACTACGCGCTCGAAGGACTTACCGCGCTGCTTAGCACCGTTGAGGAAATTAAAGTTACGGCCAATCCGAATCTGGAAGTGGAAGGAATTTTGCGAACGATGTTCGATCCGCGTAACAACCTGGCGAACGAAGTGTCCGCGCAACTCATCGAACACTTCGGCGACAAGGTTTTTCGCACGGTCATCCCCCGCAACGTCCGCTTGGCCGAAGCGCCGAGCTTTGGCTTGCCGGCATTGATCCACGACAAAGATTCGCGCGGCGCGCTGTCCTATCTCGCTTTAGCAGGGGAGATGTTGAGGCGCGAAGATCGCATCGAGGCCTAATTTAGGCTTAAATGTGCGTTCGGCCGAATCGGCGGCTACACTAAAAGTATGTCCACCAAAAAACCCAGCCTCGGTCGCGGACTCGGCGCACTGCTCGGACAACCTTCCGCTCCGATTCAAGTAGCACATGCGCGTCCGCTCGACGAAGAGCTTGCCAAAATTCCGGTCGATCTCCTACAACGCGGTAAGTATCAACCGCGACTCGACATGCGTCCGGAGTCGCTGCAAGAGTTGGCGGATTCGATCAAAGCGCAAGGCGTGATTCAGCCGATCGTGGTGCGCGCGATTGGAGAAACGCAACCGGGCCAACCGCGACACTACGAAATCATTGCGGGCGAGCGTCGCTGGCGCGCGGCACAAATGGCCGGATTACACGAGATTCCGGCCGTCATTCGACGCGTGCCCGACGAAGCCGCCATCGCGATGTCACTTATTGAGAACATCCAGCGCGAGAATCTCAATCCGCTCGAAGAAGCCCGAGCCCTTGATCGCCTCATTAAAGAATTCGACATGACGCACCAAACCGCCGCCGAAGCGGTGGGCCGATCGCGTGCGGCCGTCTCGAACCTATTACGATTGCTCGACTTGGCAGATCCGGTGAAAGACTTGGTCGAGCATCGTCAAATAGAAATGGGCCACGCCCGCGCCTTGCTCGGACTCGATAGCGCCAAGCGACAGATCGAAGTGGGCGCGCTGGTCGCCAAAAAAGGGCTGTCTGTGCGGGAAACCGAGGCTCTGGTTCGCCGCATGTTAGTGGGCCATCAGCCCGATGAGGCAACGCATACCCGACGTGACCCGAATATCCGTAAATTGGAGAGCGACTTGGCCGACAAACTTGGCGCCAAAGTGCAGTTGCAACACTCGGCTAAAGGCAAAGGCAAGCTCGTCATCAACTACAATAACCTCGACGAACTCGACGGAATCTTGGAGCACATCCAATAGTCCATCAATAGTGCAATAAGCAGTAGTCCATAAGGCGCTCAAGCGGTCGTCAGCTTCTTGCCGCGCGCCACCGGTTTCCCGATATTTCGCTTCCGGTGACGATCCCCAAAACGACATCGTCAAAGGAGATAAGCGACTCGCAATTAGGCCTGTCGTTGTTCCTTGATGCCACGCAAAAAATCGCTATAATGCGCCGCCTTTTTGGCCCGGACCGCAATTGTTAAAAGGCATGGTTGGGTCAAGCTTCGACGGACACCGATGCCACACGTTGCCGACACTTCGTGTCCACGCCGTGGCATTTTTGTTGTCTACTACTTTGGTGTGGCGATTGTGGGCGAGGTGAACGGATGAGTGCCGGCATCCTGGCAGCCAACCGGCGCCAAGCAGTGCAACTGATCTTCTGGCAAGCGCTTGCCGCGGTTGCGTTAGGGGTTTTGTGCCTTGCCTTGTGGGGAACAAAATCGGGTTGGTCGGCGTTGACTGGCGGCGGAGTGGGTGTGGTGTCGACCGGGTACATGGCGTTTGCTCTGCTAAGACAGGGTCCCGATGCAAGCGCCGTACAGATCACTATCGGTTTTTTTGTCGGCTGGGCGATTAAGACGTTGTTGACGATCGCTCTGCTGTGGCTTGTATTGAAATCCAAAGCATTTGCTCCTTTGCCGGTGCTGGCGGGATTTGCAGCAAGTTTTGTAGCGTATTGGATTGTCGGCGTGCGTCGCCGGGTATAAAGATCGTCGAAATTTGGAAGGCGTTGCGTAACACTTAAAATCATGGCATCCGAAGCGCCCGCATCAAGCACCGAATATATCGGTCACCATTTAACGCATCTTTCCGTAGGCGAAGGCTTTTGGACCTTTCATCTTGACTCACTAATCATGTCGCTTCTAGTCGGCGTGATCGGTATGTTCTTTTTCTGGCTTGTGGCGCGCAGAGCGACCCCCGGAGTTCCCGGAAAGGCCCAAGCGCTCGTCGAATTGGCGGTGGAATTTGTCGATGGAACGGTTAAAGACGCTCACCACGGCGATCGGCGTTTCATCGCCCCGCTTGGTTTGACGATTTTTGTTTGGGTCTTGCTGATGAACGCAATGGATTTGTTGCCGCTCGACGTTCCCGGCATGATTGCTGGAGCGTTTGGCGCTCATCATTGGCGTGCGGTTCCGACCGCGGATCCTTATACGACCTTTGCAATGTCGATTTCCGTTTTCTTTCTGACGCTGTTCTTTAGCGTAAAGGCCAAAGGCTTCGGCGGATTCGCGCACGAATTAGTTACCGCGCCTTTCGGTAAGAATCCAGTGCTGTGGATTCCGAATCTTGCACTCAACATCGTTGAAATGCTGTCCAAGCCGGTGTCGCTCTCCATGCGACTGTTCGGCAACATGTACGCGGGCGAATTGGTGTTCATGTTGATTGCGCTATTGGGGGCCAGTTGGGCCGGGTTCACTTTCGGTTCAAGCTTGGCCATGCTTGGGCAGATTGTCGCGGGCGCTGCTTGGGGCATATTTCATATCGTGATTATCACGTTGCAAGCGTACATATTCATGGTATTGACGATCATGTACATCGCAGCGGCGCACGAGCATCACTAGGCTTTCTTCATCCAAATATTTTTTCTGAGGAGACAACAATGGAATTAATCGCACAAATCCAAGCCAACACCGCGATAGCAGTCGGCTTGATCATTGGTATGGGCGCCATCGGCGCTTGTATCGGCATCGGTATCATGGGATCGAAGTTTCTGGAATCGGCCGCTCGCCAACCGGAACTTATTCCAACGCTCCGCGGAAGCATGCTTTTGTTAGTTGGGTTGATCGACGCGTCATTCCTCATCGGCGTCGCGTTGGCAATGTTCTTTGCGCTTGCAAATCCATTGTTGTCGCAGGTTTCTGGTCACTAGTTTCCGGCCACTAATTGAAAATCCACGCTGCTAGGACGTTGCTATGAACATCACTGCGTCGCTTCTGGGCCAGGCGCTTGCTTTCGCGATCCTGATTTGGTTCATGGTGAAATTCATATGGCCGCCATTAATGGATGCCATAGAAGATCGTCAGAAGAAAATCGCGGAAGGATTGGCGGCAGCCGACAAGGGCTCGAAGAGTCTGGATGAGGCAAAAGTCGCCGCCATTGGCATTATCAAAGAAGCGCACTCGCAAGCCAACAAAATTGTCGAGCAAGCGCATCGTCGCGAAACCGAGATGATCGACGAAGCCAAGGCCACAGCGGTGGTACAAGGACAACGTTTGCTTGGCGATGCGAAGCAAGAAGTGGCGCTGGAAAGCAATCGAGCGCGGGAGCAATTGCGAAAAGAAGTGGCGACGTTAGCGGTGAGCGGTGCAAGTAAATTGCTCGGTCGCGAGATCGACGCCAAGGCGCATGCCGATCTACTCGACAAACTTGCGCTAGAGATTGAGCGGGGCTAGGACCTGTCGTCAAATGATTTCATCGCTGCGTTGGAGCCAAAAAAGTTGTCAGGCAAGGCGCGAGGAGTGCAGTTTGGTAGTTCCAAATAATCGACGAGCAACGCCGCATGGCGACTTTTTAGGCCCAACCCTTCGGGACGTGGCCAGATTGTGTCGTGGCGACGTTGCTCCTCCCTTGAGTACATCAAGTACACTGCGGTCGTCGCGCCTAGCCACAACACAATCTGGCCAACGTCGCAGCGACGAAATCATTTAACGACAGGTCCTAATCATGGCGGAAAAAGCCACTATCGCCCGACCCTACGCCCGCGCTGCATTTGCCTATGCACGCAACGGCGGCGCGCTATCCGCATGGGGCGATGCGCTCAACCTAGCGTCCGCAGTCGTCGCCGATTCACGCGTGAAGAAATTAATCGGCAATCCCAAAGTCTCGACAACGCAGCTGATCGACTTGATTGCCGACGTCGCGTCGAGTGGCGCGGGCGGCAAGTCTGACGCTCACCTGCGTAATTTTTTTGATGAACTCGCGCGCAATCGACGTCTTCCCTTGTTACCGGAAGTGGCTGCGATGTTCGAAGAGATGCGTAACGAGGTCGAGAACATTGCCGACGTGCACGTGACCTCTGCGGTCGCTGTTAACGATGCGCAGCGCCGGCGTTTGGCGGCGGCGCTGAAGAAACGTCTACAGAAAGACGTGCGTTTGAGTTGCGATGTTGACGCCAATTTGATTGGCGGCGCTATTGTTCGCTCGGGCGATTTGGTTATCGATGGTTCGTTGCGCGCTCGGCTTGAAGCCTTGAGCAGTGTGATGACGGGCTGAAGTGGTTAGTGACTAGTTGTTAGCCAGAAGGTTTGTAGAAGATTTTTAGAGTTTGAATTAGCTTAGAGCGAAGCGCTTTTCTTGCTAGTAACTAACGACTAGCAACCAGCGACTTCCTCTACGAGGAAAGAGGCACATGTCCATCAAGGCATCCGAAATCAGCGATCTGATCAAAGGTCGCATCGCGAATTTTGCGTCGGCTACCGAAGAACGAAACGTCGGGTCGGTTGTATCGGTGACCGACGGTATCGTACGCATACATGGCTTGGCCGACGCCAAGTACGGTGAAATGCTGGAGTTTCCCGGCGGAAGTTTCGGTCTCGCACTCAACTTGGAACGAGATTCCGTCGGCGCAGTGGTGCTCGGCGAATACAAGCACATCGTTGAAGGCAATCCGGTTAAAACTACGGGTCGCATTCTCGAAGTGCCGGTTGGCGAAGCGATGCTCGGGCGCGTGGTTGACGCGCTTGGCAATCCCATCGACGGTAAAGGGCCGATCAACACCACGCAGAAGTCGCCGCTTGAACGTGTCGCGCCGGGCGTGATCTATCGTAAGAGTGTGAGTCAGCCGGTACAGACGGGTTACAAAGCGGTCGACTCGATGGTCCCAATCGGTCGCGGTCAACGCGAACTCATCATCGGCGATCGTCAAACGGGAAAGACTGCACTCGCCATCGATACCATCATCAATCAAAAAGGCTCGGGCATTAAGTGCATCTACGTTGCGATTGGCCAAAAGCAAAGCTCGATTGCCAACGTGGTGCGTAAGCTCGAAGAACATGGCGCGATGGATCACACGATCATCGTTGCCGCGTCGGCTTCCGTGCCCGCTTCCATGCAATATCTCGCGCCGTACTCCGGCTGCGCGATGGGCGAGTACTTCATGGACAAGGGTGAAGATGCGCTCATTATTTATGACGACTTGACCAAACAGGCTTGGGCTTATCGCCAAATTTCTTTGTTGTTGCGTCGTCCACCGGGCCGCGAGGCGTATCCCGGCGACGTGTTTTATTTGCACAGTCGCTTGCTCGAGCGCGCGGCGCGCGTCAATGAAGAGTATGTCGAGAAAGCAACCAACGGCCGCGTCAAGGGTAAGACAGGTTCGCTCACCGGTTTGCCGATCATCGAAACGCAAGCGGGCGACGTGACGGCGTTCGTGCCGACCAACGTTATTTCGATTACCGACGGCCAAATCTTCCTCGAAGGCGATTTGTTCAACGCCGGTATTCGCCCTGCAATGAACGCGGGCATCTCCGTATCGCGCGTCGGCGGCGCGGCACAAACCAAGATCATTTCGAAGTTGGGCGGCGGTATCAAACTCGCGCTCGCGCAATATCGCGAACTCGCGGCGTTTGCGCAATTCGCGTCGGACTTGGATGAAGTGACTCGCAAGCAGCTTGAGCGCGGTCAACGCACTCAAGAGCTCATGAAGCAAAAGCAGTTCGCACCGATGTCGGTCGCGGAAATGGCGCTGTCGATTTACGCGGTGAACAACGGCTACTTGGATAAGGTCGAGTTGAAGAAAGTCGGCGACTACGAAGCCGGCCTGCAAGCGTTTGCCAAGACAGCGCACAAGGCGATGCTCGACAACATTGCAAAAAAACCGGAACTAACACCAGAGAACGAAGCGGCATTGAACAAATGCTGCGAAGAGTTCGCGACGACGGGATCGTATTGAGAAGGCGTTAGGAGTTAGTCACTAGGAGTTAGCCAGAGCTGCTCCGATGTCCGGCTAACGCCCAATTACTGACGACTAACAACTTTTTACACCTATGCCCGGCACTAAAGAAATCCGCACTCAGATCGCGAGTATCAAAAATACTCAGAAGATCACCAAGGCCATGCAAATGGTGGCTGCGAGCAAGATGCGTAAGGCGCAGGATCGCATGCGCGCCACGCGGCCCTATGCACAACGCATTCGAACGGTGATCGGTCACTTGCGCAAAGCCAATCCGGATTTCAAACATCCGTTCTTGATCGAGCGCGAAGCCAAGTCGGTCGGCATTATTGTTGTGAGTTCGGATCGCGGTTTGTGCGGCGGCTTGAATTCGAATCTGTTCAAAAGCGTGGTCGCGTCGATGCGCGAATGGCAAGCGCACGGTGCCACGGTTCATCTGAGTTTGATCGGCTCCAAGTCGGTACAATTTTTCAGGCGCCTAAGCGGCGTCAATATTACGGGCTCGCTTCCTAACTTGGGCGATACGCCTCACGCAGCTTCGCTCATTGGCAGCGTCAAAGTGATGCTCGACATGTATGCGGAAGGCAAGCTCGATCGGTTGTTCTTGGTGAGCAACGTGTTCGTCAACACCATGACGCAACAGGCGACCACGCGTCAGTTATTGCCGGTGGTCACCGAAGACGAAGACAAACTACAAAAGTTGTGGGACTACATTTACGAGCCATCCGCGACCGATTTACTCGATGGTCTGTTGATGCGTTACATCGAATCGCAAGTTTATCAAGGCACCGTGGAAAACGTCGCCTGCTTTATGGCCGCGCAAATGGTCGCAATGAAAGCAGCCACCGACAATGCGGGCAACCTGATCGACGAATTGCAGTTGATCTACAACAAAGCGCGTCAGGCAGCAATTACCAAAGAGCTGTCGGAAATTGTCGGCGGCGCAGCGGCGGTTTAGTTACTAGTGGCTAGTGACTAGTTGCTAGCCAGAATGAAACAGAATTGTTTGAAAGTTATTTTGAAGTAAACGAGCGAAGCGGCTGTCTGGCTAGCGACTGACGACTAGCAACTGATAACTTCTTCCGCGAGGAAACGAGCAAATGTCCAACGGTAAAATCGTCCAAATCATCGGCCCGGTGATCGACGTGGAATTTCCACGCGATCAAATCCCGAGCATCTACGAAGCGCTCAAGCTTGTCGAGAACGATCTCACACTCGAAGTGCAACAACAGCTCGGCGACGGCGTCGTACGCACAATCGCAATGGGAGTATCCGAGGGATTGATGCGCGGTCTTGAAGTGAAGGCCACCGGCAAACCGATTACGGTTCCCGTTGGCAAGGCGACGCTCGGTCGCATCATGGACGTGCTCGGCGCACCGCAGGACGAAAAAGGCCCGGTGAATGCCAAAGACTATTTGCCCATCCATCGTCCGGCTCCCTCGTATGACGAACAGGCGGGCGGGCAAGAATTGCTCACCACCGGTATTAAGGTGATCGATTTGCTCGTGCCGTTCGCAAAGGGCGGTAAGGTCGGTCTATTCGGCGGCGCAGGTGTCGGCAAGACCGTTACCATGTTGGCGTTAATCGATCACATCGCGAAACAGCATGCCGGTTTGTCGGTATTCGCAGGCGTAGGTGAACGTACCCGCGAAGGCAACGACTTCTATCACGAGATGATCGAATCGAGCGTTATCGATCCGAAAGACTTAAATAATTCGCAAGTCGCGATGGTGTACGGGCAAATGAACGAACCGCCGGGCAATCGACTACGCGTTGCACTCACGGGTTTGACAATGGCCGAATATTTTCGCGATGAAAAAGACGCCAGCGGTAAAGGCCGTGACGTGTTGTTCTTCGTCGATAACATCTACCGCTACACGCTTGCCGGTACCGAAGTGTCCGCGTTGCTCGGCCGCATGCCGTCGGCGGTGGGCTATCAACCCACGCTCGCCGAAGAAATGGGCGTGCTGCAAGAACGTATCACTTCAACAAAGGCGGGTTCGATTACGTCGATTCAAGCCGTGTACGTGCCCGCGGACGACTTGACCGACCCATCGCCGGCTACGACGTTCGCGCACTTGGATGCCACGGTCGTGCTGTCGCGTGAAATCGCAACGCTCGGTATTTATCCGGCGGTCGATCCGCTCAACTCGACCAGTCGACAACTCGATCCGTTGGTCGTCGGTGAAGAGCACTACAACACCGCGCGCGGCGTGCAAGCAGTGCTCCAGAAATACAAGGAATTGCAGGACATCATCGCCATCTTAGGTATGGATGAATTGTCGCCCGAGGACAAACTCACTGTGCAACGCGCGCGTAAGATTCGAAACTTTCTGTCGCAACCGTTCAACGTTGCCAAGGTGTTCACGGGTCAAGACGGTCGCATCGTCCCGCTCAAAGACACGATCCGCAGCTTCAAAGGCATTTTGAACGGCGACTACGATCATCTGCCTGAGCAAGCGTTCTTGCGAGTCGGCAGTATCGAAGAAGCGGTCGAGAAGGCGAAGACCTTGCAGTAGGAAGAGACTGGCGAATGGAGATTAGTTAGGAAAAGACTGCACCGAATCTCTAATCTCTAATCTCCAATCACCAATCACCAATCTCCAGCGAGCAAAGCGAGCATGGCAACCATTCACGTCGATATCGTCAGCGCCGAAGGCGAAATCTTTACCGGCGAAGCCAGCATGGTGTTCGCGCCTGCAGTGATGGGCGAGATCGGTATTGCGCCGCGCCATGCGCCGCTACTTACCAATCTCAATCCCGGTGAAGTGCGAGTGCAAACACCGGCTGGAGAAGAACAATTTTTCTATGTTTCCGGCGGCGCGATGGAAGTACAGCCGCATTTAGTCACCGTGCTCGCCGATACTGCCGTTCGCGCCAAGGACCTCGACGAGGCGGCGGCAATTGAAGCGCACCGCCGCGCGGAAGAAGCGCTCGCAAATCGCAGTGGCCACATCGATCTGGCCGAAGCACACGCCGAACTCGCACGGGCTGCTGCCATGTTGAAGACGATTCAAAAAGTTCGAAAGTTGAGGTCGTAGTCGGTCAACCGGCACACACTCACACTAGTATCTGGCGATTAGCCGGAGCACACTAATGCGTCCTTCGGGGCGCATTTTTGTTAGCAATTGGAAAATGAATCAATGTCTTCCTTCGCTCTGTAGCCGGTAACTCAGTCTCATGCCTCTATCGATCGTCATTCTCGCCGCGGGCCAAGGCAAGCGCATGAAGTCGGACTTGCCGAAGGTGTTGCAACGCTTGGCGAATAAGCCGCTCCTCGCGCATGTTATCGACACGGCGAAGCAATTGCACGCCGATAGCATTCACATCGTCTATGGCCACGGTGGTGAATTGGTCAAAGCCGCTTTTGCCGACGACTCGCTAACGTGGGCTCTGCAAGCCGATCAACTCGGAACCGGTCATGCCGTCGTGCAGGCAATGACGAGCATTCCCGATGACCATGATGTACTCGTTCTCTACGGCGATGTGCCGTTGATTCGAGTTGCGACGCTGCAGCAGCTCTTGAAGCATCTTGACGGCAAAACATTAGCACTACTCAGCGTCATGATGCGCGATCCAACCGGCTATGGCCGCATAGTGCGCGACAATGCCGGAAGCATATTCCGCATCGTCGAACACAAAGACGCCAACACTAAAGAGCGCGCCATTAACGAAGGCAACACCGGCATCCTCGCTGCGCCGGCCAAATTGCTGCGTCAATGGCTCGCCGCGCTCAAGAACAACAATGCACAAGGAGAGTACTATCTCACCGATGTGGTCACCATGGCAGTGAAGGCGGGCTGCAAGATTACTGCGGTCGTGGCTCCAACCGAAACCGAGGTATTGGGCGTGAACGACAAAGTGCAACTCGCGGAACTCGAAGCCGTACTACGCAAAGAACGCGCGACACAACTGATGATTCAAGGCGCGACCCTTGCGGATCCGAGTCGCGTCGATATACGCGGGGAAGTCAGTGTTGGGAGAGATGTGTTCATCGACGTGAACGTCGTGTTCGTCGGCAAGGTCACCATTGGCGATCGTACCAAGATCGGACCGCACAGCTATATCAAAGATTGCGACATTGGCACCGACACCGAAGTGTTTTCTAATTGCGTATTCGATCGCGCCCAAATCGGATCGCATTGCAATGTCGGTCCGTTTGCACGCTTAAGACCCGAAGCGCAACTTGCGGATCACGTCCACATCGGCAACTTTGTCGAAGTAAAAAAGAGCAAACTCGGCGAGGGCAGTAAGGCCAATCACCTTACCTACATCGGCGACGCAACCGTCGGCTGCAAGGTCAACATCGGTGCGGGCACCGTCACGGTGAATTACGACGGCGTAAACAAACATCGCACCGAAATAGGCGACAACGCCTTCATCGGCTCCGGCTCCATGTTGGTCGCGCCGGTAAAAATCGGCGCGGGCGCAAATACCGGCGCAGGCTCGACCATCACCAAGGAAGCGCCCGACGGTAAATTGACCTTAGCACGCGCCAAACAAGTCACTCTGGAAAATTGGCAGCGACCGGTGAAAAAAGGCTGAAGATTGTAGGCTGTTGGTCAGACGCTCACATTCAACCCGTAAGCGTGATTCAACCCGCAAAAGACCGCACGCTGACGTGTAAAATGCATGTGCTCTCTCTTCCTACGGCCCACAGGCCAAAACCTACTGCCTTAAGGACCAATTCATGTGTGGAATCGTCGGCGCCGTCGCCAATCGCGACATTGTTCCCGTACTGATCGAAGGTCTGCGACGCCTCGAATATCGCGGCTACGATTCGGCCGGGGTGGCGGTACTTGACGGCTCGCGCAAACTGAAGCGTCTGCGCGCGGTCGGCAAAGTAAAGATGTTGCAGGAAGCGCTCGCGGCCAGTCCGACTGAAGGACACCTTGGTATTGCACACACGCGCTGGGCGACGCACGGCGTGCCATCGGAGCGCAATGCGCATCCGCACATCTCGCTAGACGGCATCGCAATCGTTCACAACGGCATTATCGAAAATCACGACGAGCTACGCGATGAACTCATCAAGCTCGGCTATGCGTTCACCTCGGAAACCGACACCGAAGTGATCGCGCACCGCATTCACTTTCATCAAAAGAAGCTCAACAATCTCTTTAACGCCGTTCGCGCAACCGTCGCCGAACTTGAGGGCGCGTATGCGCTGGCCGTCATCTCCGAAGACGATCCCGATTGCATCGTCCTAGCACGCGCCGGTTGCCCAGTGGTGATCGGATTGGGAGACGGCGAAAACTTTGTTGCCTCCGATGTTGCCGCATTGTTGCCGGTAACCCGTCAGTTTATCTTCCTAGAAGAAGGCGACGTCGCAGAGATTCGCAAAGCGAGCGTGCGGGTGATCGATGCCCAAGGCGACAAGGTGCCGCGCAAAGCCACGCAAAGCGCCTTATCGGCCGACGCCGCGGAGAAGGGCGAGTACCCACATTACATGCTCAAGGAAATTTACGAACAACCACGCGCGATTGCACAAACGTTGGAAGAACGCGTTGCTCACGGAAAACTACTCGAAGCGGCCTTCGGTCCCGCCGCTACCGAAGTATTTCGTCGAACCGAAGCCG
The DNA here is from genome assembly GCA_043746555.1 of Pseudomonadota bacterium. GTDB lineage: Bacteria > Pseudomonadota > Gammaproteobacteria > Steroidobacterales > Steroidobacteraceae > CAZQYC01. Next base: position 29,758 of record JAYTQU010000167.1, read on the forward strand.
TGCAGATTGTTGCTTGCGGAACAAGCTATCACTCGGGCATCGTTGCCAAGTACTACATCGAGGAAATTGCTCGTTTGCCGTGCTGGGTGGAAATCGCCAGCGAATATCGCTATCGCAATCCCGTAGTGCCAAAGAATACATTGTTCGTCACGATCTCGCAGTCCGGCGAAACCGCCGACACGCTTGCCGCGCTGCGCATGGCGAAGCAGATCGGCTATTTATCGAGTCTGTCGATTTGTAACGTGCCGGAAAGTTCTCTGGTGCGCGAATCGGAACTGGTGATGCTGACGCGCGCCGGTCCCGAGATTGGCGTGGCGTCAACCAAAGCGTTTACTACGCAGTTGACGGCGCTGAATATGCTGGTGGTCGCGCTCGCTAAATTTCACAGCGCCGATGCCGAACGCGAGCGCGGTTTGGTGCAGCGCTTGGTGGAGATTCCCGGACTCATTGAGAAAACGTTACATCTCGATCCCGTTATTAAAAAGCTAGCCGAACGATTTGCGAACAAACACCACGCCTTATTCCTAGGTCGCGGCGCGACTTATCCGGTGGCGCTCGAAGGTGCTTTAAAGCTAAAAGAGATTTCATACATTCACGCCGAGGCGTATGCCGCGGGCGAACTAAAACACGGTCCACTCGCGCTGGTCGATGCCGACATGCCCGTCATTGTCGTTGCGCCGAATAACGATTTACTCGAGAAACTCAAATCCAACATGCAGGAAGTGCGTGCTCGCGGCGGCGAACTTTTTGTCTTTGCCGATCCCGACTCGGGGATCGAATCTTCCGAAGGTGTCACCGTTATTCACATGCCGAAGCATGTCAGTCACTTTCAAGCCGCAGCGGTTTACACGGTGCCCCTGCAATTGCTTTCGTACCACTGCGCCATTCTGAAAGGAACGGATGTCGATCAGCCGCGTAATCTCGCCAAGAGCGTGACGGTGGAATAGCAACAGCATGGTTGGGGACTTGAGGCCGGAGATGGTATCCGGCTTCTGCAATTCTTCCTCCAACCCCCAGCCTTATCCGAGAATCTCTATGTTCATTACCGATGACAGCGTCGTCTCCATTCATTACACGCTCAAGAATGATGCCGGGGAAGTCATCGATAGTTCCTCAGGCAGCGATCCGCTCGCCTATTTGCAAGGCCATGGAAATTTGATTCCCGGACTGGAACGAGAGTTAATCGGCAAACAAGTCGGCGACAAACTCAGCGTTCGTATTGCACCCGCCGACGGCTATGGGGAACTGGATGCATCGCTTATTCAAGAGGTACCGCGCACGGCATTTCCAGGCGTCGACAATATTCAGGTCGGCATGCAATTCCAAGCACAATCGAATCACGGTCCACGTACCGTCACGATTACGAAACTGGTTGGCGATTCGGTAACTGTGGACGGCAATCACCCACTTGCCGGGCAGCATCTGAATTTTGCAGTCGAAGTCACCGAGATTCGCGCTGCAACGCAAGAAGAACTTTCGCACGGTCACGTTCATGGACCGGGCGGCCATCATCACGGTTGATTGGCAAGTCGCCGCATCAGGTAATCCCGGAAATCCAATCGAGCGCGACAAATCGTCCCAAACGGCTGTCTACAATACGCTCGAATTTGGTTCGAGCTAGCCGCCGCGCACTAGAACCAAACATTCGATTCGAACATTGCCGATGATAATCCGGCTCGCCTCGCGCGCCGCCGTTGCAAAGTCTCCGATAGTCGAGACTCGCGCAAGCTGGCACGCAGCATGCTTGTTTCTTGCTCGGCACATTTACAGTTAAGCAATTGCTAGGAGGTTGCCATGCAAACCCACTCGAATTCCGGCTCCAGATCTAAGTCCGTCGCCACTAAAGCCAACGGCAAAGCGCGCTCCAGCGCAAAACAAACTTTGCGACTTAAGAACAGTCCACCTTCGGCACCGAGCGATCCTGAGTTGAAAAGCATGATCGCCACGGCTGCGTACTATTTTGCCGAGCAACGACGTTTCGAACCTGGTTGCGAATTTGAAGACTGGATCAAGGCCGAACAACTCATTCGGCAACACGTCGGCGACTAATTTCGCGGCGGCCACGGCGGCTAAGATCCGCCGTCTACTTGATTTTCAAAAACGCCTCGATCTCATTGAGCAAAGTCACTCGATCCGACTCGCGATCCATTTGGTGACGCACCCCCTCGATCTTGACGAGTGCGTAGAATTTTTTAGCGTGCTGCAGCGCGTTCGCCCTTTCGACCGAGCGATCGAAGCGCCCTAAATAATCCATGTTGTAATCCATGTCGCCATGGACTATCAGCAGGGGAATGTTGATGGTGTCAACATGGCGGCGCGGCGAACCCCGCAATTGTCAGCCTCCGACTCTTCCGGCCACAGGCATCGTATCGTCAATAGCTCCTTGACCCAGTGCTCTGTTCACCGCGCTCAATACTGCAAGTAAAGACGCGCTCACGATGTTTCGGTGCACGCCGCAACCGAACAGCGTGACGCGCGAAGGCGTGGTGATTTCAACGAACGCGACTGCGCGCGCATCGCTGCCGGAACCCATCGAGCGTTCCTCGTAAGAAAGCACATCGCAGCGCAATCCAAGCGCATCGATCAGCGCATCGATGGGTCCGTTACCTCGTCCGTTTAGAACGGCGCCTTGTCCATGACAAATCAGTCGAACGGTTAGCCGTTCGCCGTCTGTGCCATCTTGCGCGGTCGAGAGTTGATGACTGCGATACTCGTAACCGCCTTGTTCTTGCAAATACTCGCGTTCGAACAGCGACCAAATTTCCGCTGCCAACAATTCCTTGCCGGAAGCATCGGTCACCTGTTGCACGACGCGACTGAATTCGATTTGCAAGCGTCGCGGCAGCACCAATCCGTAGTCGCGTTCCAGCAGATAGGCGATGCCGCCCTTTCCCGATTGGCTATTCACTCGAATCACCGATTCGTAGGTTCGACCAAGATCCCGCGGATCGATAGGCAAGTACGGAACTTCCCATATGTCACCCGACACATCATCCACTTGCCGTGCGCTGAGGCCTTTCTTAATCGCGTCTTGATGCGAGCCGGAAAACGCCGTGAAAACCAGATCCCCCACATAGGGATGACGCGGATGAATGGGCAGTTGATTGCAATCCTCGACACAGCGAGCCGCTTCGTTGATATTCGAAAAATCCAGGCCCGGATGAATGCCCTGCGTGTACAGATTCATCGCCAGCGTTACGATGTCGACATTACCGGTCCGTTCGCCATTCCCGAACAGCGTTCCTTCCACGCGATCCGCACCCGCCATTACTGCGAGCTCGGCAGCGGCCACCGCGGTGCCGCGATCGTTGTGCGGATGCACAGAGAGCACGATGCATTCGCGATGCGCCAGATGACGATGCATCCACTCGATTTGATCCGCATACACATTCGGCGTAGCCATCTCGACGGTCGCGGGAAGATTAACGATGACTCTGCGTTCCGGCGTCGGCTGCCAAATATCGATGACCGAGTCGCAAATCTCCTTGGCGAAATCAAGCTCGGTGCCGGTAAAGCTTTCCGGGCTGTATTCGAAGACCCATTCTGCATCGGGTTGTTGTCGAGACAACGCAAGCACTTGTCGTGCCGCACGCACCGCGATATCCACGATGCCTGGCCGATCCAAGCCAAACACCACTCGCCGTTGCACGGTCGATGTCGAGTTATACAAATGCACAATCGCGCGCGGCACTCCGCGCAACGCTTCAAATGTGCGGTCAATCTGTTCCGGTCGCGCCTGCGCGAGCACCTGAATGGTCACATCTTCGGGTATCAGCTCCATCTCGATCAGTTCGCGAACGAAATCGAATTCGGTCTGCGATGCGGCCGGAAATCCCACTTCGATTTCTTTGAAGCCGGTGCGCACCAGCAAATCGAACATGCGTCGCTTGCGCGCCGCGTTCATTGGTTCGATCAGAGCTTGATTGCCATCACGCAAATCGACGCTGCACCAAAGGGGTGGCGCATCGATGACGCGACTGGGCCAAGTACGATCGCTCAACGCGATCGGCGAATAAGCACGATATTTCTGCGACGGATCCTGCAACATAAACGGTTCCTCAAAGCTAGCCGCCGCGTTCATCGCCACGGCAAAATACCAATAAATGGTCAACGGATGGTTTTTTGAGCGCCGCTGTGTCTAAAGACTGTGCCTAAAGACTTAGGCGGGCGAGAGAGGAATGTGCGTCTAGCGACGCAGGTGCAGGCGCGCACCCAGCAGCGAGCCGCCGAGAAATGGCTGGATCTCTATGTGCTGGTGAGTACGCATGGACGCAATCTAGCAGGGCTGTGCCAAGTAGTGCAAGAGGCAATCGAGAAATGTGTTGAAACTTGGGACGACTGCCTTGCATCGATTACTTCATGCGTAACTATTTCATTCGCAACGGTAGCATCCGCCTCAGTACGTTGTCTTTGTCGAAGAGGTGATGTTTGAGTGCGGCGAGAATATGCAAGATCGCCAGGTTGAGAATCGTAAACGCCAATATCCCGTGCAATCCTTTGAGGAATTTGAAACTAGCTTCATCGGGCACGATCAAATTTGGGAACGAGAAAAGGCCAAACCAACTTACGGTGTAATTCTTCGCCGACGACATCAGCCAACCCGCAAGCGGCGTTACTAGAATCAGCGCATATAAAGCCCAGTGCACGATACTGGCCAAGCGCTCCTGCCATTTCTTTGAATTCGCAATTGGCGTAGGAATCGGATTCACCATTCGCCAAATTAGCCGCAGAATCGCCAACATGAAGATCGTCATACCGAAACTCTTGTGCGTGGTGAGAATCTTTGCCTTTTGCAGCAGCGACTCCGTATCCTCGGCTCGGTTCGCAAGCACAAACTGTACGACAACCAGCACGACGATGGACCAATGCAGAAGTTGAGCGACGGCACCGTAACGAGTGGCGGAATTCTTGATCTGCATCGGCGTTCTTCTCGAGACTCAATGACGGCCGCAGTGCGATGATCGCGCCGCCCGGTATCTACGAAACCCTGCAACGCAACGTTTGCAAACAAAGCGTCAACGTAACACTCGCAATTCGCATAAGCAATGAACACCAGATCCCTGCTCCTTGTCTTGGTTGTTACATTTACGATAACGCTTGCAGCCTGTCAATCCCACCCCGCTCGTCCGCCGTCACCATCGCCAACGGCAACAACACCTGTCCCAACGCCCACGCCAACAAAAAGCGTCGATATCCCGGGCGCAATTCAATATCGGATCGATAGCGCCGCAAGTAGGCTCCACATCCTTGTGTATCGCGGCGGCACAATGGCGCGACTTGGTCACAATCATGTCGTCAGTTCCGGCAACGTAAGCGGCGTGTTGTATTTGCATGACGATATATCGCGATCTCGCGTCGAACTCGCTTTGCCCGTAAAGACCTTGGTAGTAGATGATCCAAAGGATCGCGCAAGTGAAGGCGAGGGGTTTGCTGCCGAAGTGCCGATCGATGCGCGCGAAGGGACGCGTCGCAATTTGCTGCGACCTGAAGTGTTGGACGGCGAACGCTATCCAACGATCACCTTGCACTCCACGGCGATTGCCGGAACGCGCGCTCAACCACAATTGACCATGCGCATCACGATCAAAGGCAATTCGCGCGATGTGACGATTCTCCCGAAGGTGCAAAGGAATGGTTCCCAACTGACGGCAAGCGGTGAATTCACAATCAAGCAAACCGCTTTCGGCATCGCGCCATTTAGCGTCGCACTCGGCGCGCTAAGAGTGCAGGATCAACTGCGAATCAAGTTTTCAATCGTCTGCCTTAAGCAATAGAAGACGCGTTCCTTCCGGTGCAACCACCACTGCATTGTTCGCAGCATCCAAGCTGTCCGGCATTTCATCGCTCAATGGAAACTTGCGCTCGCGCAGTCGAGCCAGTCGTTCGCGCATGTCGGCGTCTTCGAAGACCAGCACCGGCTGACGCAATGCACGACTGCGATACAGACCGATACCGAAATGATCGCTCGTTAACGATAAGCGCGCGAACGGTTCGGTTTCCGGTTCCATTCCAACGAATCCCATCGATTCCCAAAATTCCCGACCATGCACGTAGTCGCGTACGGGAATACCTAGCTCGGTGAAATATCCGCATGTCGATTGGTGGCCGATTGCTATCGCCGGCGGCGAAAAGGTGCGCGCTTCAAGCAGATTGATACGCATTCCATGCGGGTCGGCGAACCGCGCCTGATGAAACGATTCATCGTCGAAACGCGCTTGGTCGAATTCAATGCCCATTGAAATTAATCGCTTGGCATGCAATTCGACATCGGGTTGCACATACGTGAGTGCAAGCGGCGGGCATTCGCGAGCGTGGAGTCCCAGAAATAATCGTCCATCGGTTACAACGGCATAAGGGTGCGTCCAGGTCTCGCCAACGGTGGCTTGCACAAACCCCAAACTTTCATAGAACCGCAACGACTCTTGAATGTCGGGTGTATGTAAACTGACTTCGAGAAAGCGGCCGAGCATGGCGCGGGCTACTGGCGGTTGGCCACTGGCCACTGGCCAGAGCCCGACTCATATCCAGGCCCATCAACCAACTGTGCGAACAGCTTTACGTGCGCGTCGCCCGCATTTAAACAGGAAACGTACTCGAAGCTTTCGCCGCCCGCCGTTAAAAAATCCGCGCGATTGCGAATCGCGATTTCTTCGAGCGTTTCCAAACAATCGACGGCGAAGCCGGGGCACAGTACGGTGAGTCGCTTCGGCCCGCGTTTGCCGTAATCGCGTAGAACTTCTTCGGTGTACGGCTTGATCCATTGCAAGCGTCCAAAGCGAGATTGAAACGACATGGTCCATTCATCTTGCTTCAGATTCAGTCGCTCAGCGAGTAATTGCGCCGTCCGTTTGCACTGATCGAAATACGGATCGCCTGCATCGACACAGCGTTGCGGCAAACCGTGAAACGATAGGAACAGATGATTGCGCTCATGACGCCGCCAGTGTTCGCTAACGCTACCTGCCAAAGCATCGATATAGTTGACGTCGTTATGGTAGTCGCGCACGAGTTGCAGACCCGGCCAGACGCGCCACGTGCGCAATTCCGCGCTCACTTGATCGAAGATCGAGGCGGTGGTGGTGCCGGA